>JADLEF010000306.1 GCA_020846295.1 Acidimicrobiales bacterium | reverse complement strand
CCTCGACGAGTCGATCACCTCGCTCGAAGCGGCCCGGCTGGCCCATGCGGTGGGCGCGCTCGACATCGTGAACGTCAAGCCCGCCCGGCTCGGTGGCCCGCTCGCCGCCGCCGCACTGCTGCGGTGGGCATCGGAGCACGCCGTCGACGCGTTCTGCGGCGGGATGGTCGAGCTCGGCATCGGGCGGGCGGCGGCGACCGCCGTCGCCTCGCTGGACGGGTGCACCCTGCCCACCGACCTCGGACCCTCCACCGCCTACGTGGGCGAGGCGGCCGAGCTGTGCACGCCCGTGCGCTGCGACGCGGCGGGCAGGCTGCTCGTCCCCACCGGGCCGGGCATCGGCGTCACGGTCGATGTCGAGCGGGTGGAGGCAGCGACGGTGGAACGGGCGGTGCTCGTGGCCGGGCCGGCGTGACCGCTCCCGAGGCGGACGGCGCGGCGACCACCGCCGCCGGCGGGTTCGAGGACCCCGCGGTGCAGGCCGAGCTCGACCGCGCCCTGACGGCGAGGCCGTGGACGGTGGAACGCGCCCGGGGTGACGCCGCCGCCTTCCACGGGCGCGACCTGCCCGAGCGGGCCGAACGGCTGCTGTGGCTGTTCGAGGTCGAACGACCGGCGCTGGTGCTGGGCAGCGCCCAGCGCCGCACCGCCGAGGCCGGCCCCGACCCGGTCGACGCCGCGCTGGCCGCTGCGCTGGGCATCGAGGTCGTGCAGCGGCACAGTGGTGGCGCCGCCGTCCTGCTGGAGGTCGGCCGCATCGTGTGGGCCGACGTGATCGTGCCGCGCGACGACCCGCTGTGGGTCGACGACGTGGGCCGGGCCACCTGGTGGGTGGGGCGCTGGTGGCAACGGGCGCTGGCCGGTCTCGGCCTGGCGTCGGCCGGGGGCGATGTGCACCGGGGCCCGATGCGGCGCAGCGAGCACAGCGCGGCGATCTGCTTCGCCGGGGTGGGCCCGGGGGAGCTGGTGGTCGGCGGGCGCAAGCTGGTCGGGGTGTCCCAACGGCGCACCCGGGTGGCGGCCCGTTTCCAGACCGCCGCGTTGCTGAGCTGGGAACCGGATCTGCTGGCCCGCCTGTGCCGGGTGAGCGACGCGGCGGGCCGAGCCCCCGAACCGGTGCGCCGGGCGGCGCTCGGGCTGACCGAGCTGCCCGGTGGGGCGGGCCTGGACGTCGCCGCTGTGCACGCCGCCCTCATCGACGCGCTGCGCTGAGCTCCTCCTCGCCCCACCCGGGGGTCAACCGGGCCCCTTCGGCGTCGATGTCGAGCCGGGCGAGGAACTCCTCGAGCGGGCGGGGCGCCGCCCACAGGAACCCCTGGGCCTGGTCGCAGCCCAGCCGGCGCAGGGCGTCGGACACGGCGAGGTCCTCCACCCCCTCCGCCACCACGTCGAGGCCGAGGTTGTGGGCGAGCTCGATCATCGCCCGCACGATCACCAGGTCCTCGTTGGAGGTCAGGATCGAATCCACGAACTGGCGGTCGATCTTCAGCTCGGCCAGCGGCAACGCCCGCAGGTGGGTGAGCGACGAGTACCCGGTGCCGAAGTCGTCGACCGAGACGCGCACCCCCTCGGCGGCGAGCTCGCTCATCACCGCCTCCACCACGCCGCTGGTGTCGAGCACCTGGCTCTCGGTGATCTCGATGGTCAGGCGGGGGGCGTCGACGCCGTGCCGGGCGAGGACCTCCTGGCACAGGCCGGTGAGGTTGCGGTTTCGTACGTTGTGGGCCATCACGTTGAGGGCCAGGCCGATGTCGGCCGGTAGCCGCTGCAGCGCCTCGGCGGCTCGCCGCAACGTCGCCTGCAGCAGCTGGTCGGCGTAGCCGGACACGGTGAGCAGGTCGAGGAACCGGGACGGTTCCAGCACGCCGAGCGCCGGGTGGCGCCAGCGGACGAGGCCCTCGGCGCCGACCACCCGGCCGGTGGCCAGGTCCAGCTTGGGTTGCAGGTGCAGCACGAACTCGTCGCGCTCGAAGGCGCGCTGCAGATCGGTGACGAGCGAGAGCTGCTCGACGGTGCGGTCCATCTCACTGCGGTAGCGGCACACCCCGGCATGGGTGCCCTTGGCCCGGTACATGGCGAGGTCGGCGCAGCGCAGCAGCGCATCGGCCTGCAGCCCCACGGCGGGGTCGCGGCCGAGCGCCGAGGGCAGGTCGCCGGTGCACACGATGCCGGCCGAGGCGCTGCCGGCCACGGTGAGGTTGCCCAGCTCGACGGGCAGGTGGCAGCTGGCCACCACCTGGTCGGCCAGCCGGTCGAGGCGGTCGGGGCCGGGCTCCACGACGACGAGGGCGAACTCGTCGCCGCCGAGGCGCACCGCGTGCTCGCCGGGCCGGCACAGCGCGGCCAGCCTCCCGCCGATGACGCGCAGGTAGGCGTCGCCCACCTGGTGGCCGAGGGTGTCGTTGACGTCCTTGAAGTCGTTGAGGTCGACCAGCACGAGCCCGACCTCGCGGCCGTCGCGCAGGGCGTCCTCCATGCGCAGGTGCAGGGCGGCCCGGTTCTCCAGGCCGGTCAGGCTGTCGTGGCTGGCCTGGTGGCGCAGGAGGGCGGCCGCCTCCTCCCGTTCGGTCACGTCGTTCACCAGGATCGCCCGGGCGCCGCCGGGGACGGCGATGACCTCCAGCTCGACGGCGCCGACGCGCCGGCGGCCGGCGAGGGCGATCGGCCAGGGGCCGAGGCGACGAGGCGAGACGTCGCCCAGCGCGCCGGGCGAGGCGCCGGCGGGGTCGGACCCGGTGCCGATCCGGTCGAGGGCGAGGTGGAGGGCTCGTCGAAGCCCGACCGGGGCGTCGTCGCCACCGAGCGCGGGGAACGCCTCGGCCAGCGGGCGGCGCACCACGGGACGGTCGCCGGCCAGGCCGAGCGGGTCGGTCACCTGCACCACCACCCACCCGGTCGCCGGGTCGCCCTGGAGCGCGTCGGGCGCGGGCACGTCTGGCTCGGGCACGGCTCGGCCGGGCACGTCTCGGTCGGGCACGTCTCGCTCCAGCACGATGGTGGTCGCCGCCATCGCGCCCACGATCCGACCCTGGCGGCGCAGGTCGAGCTCGCTGGCCCGCACGTCGGTGATGTCGACCGTGACGCCGCGCACCACCGATCCGGCGCCGTTGCCGGCGCGGTCGAGGCGGTCCCGCAGCCACACCCAGCCGCCGTCGCCGTGGCGGTAGCGGTACTCGAGCTCGGGTGCGGCGGCCAGATCGAAGTCGGCCTCGAAGCGGCGGCGGTACGCGGCCGCGTCGTCGGGGTGGACGTCGGCGGCGATGCCGCGGTGGAGCAGGTCCCCGATGCTCCGGCCGAACAGGTGCTCCACTCGGCCCACCACCGCCTGCAGCCGGACGCGCTCGGCGGCCTCGCCCGGGTCCACGTCGCCGTCGGCCCGCTCGGCCGCCGCGCCCGCCGGTGGGTGCTGCGACGCCGGCCTCGGGGATTGGTCCGCGCCGTGCCCGTGGGCCAGGCGCGCCTCCCAGACGGCCATGGGCAGGGTCTGGGCCGCGGCCTCGAGCCGGAGGGTGGAGCGGCGTTCCTTGGCCGCCCTGCGTCGCGACCCGCTGATGAACACGGGCAGGAACAGCGAGGCCACCACGACCATCGACAGCGCCCCGTCGATGCGGTGCACGACGGCCACGGCGGCCATCGAACCGACCGAGGCGACGCCGAGTGCGGTCATCGAGCGGGGCCGGAGGATGGCCAGCACGCCACCCAGGGTCAGCATCTGGAACAGCAGGGCGGGCGGCCACAACGTCGGTTCGATGGCTGCGGTGACGGTGCCGGCGGCGATGGCCAGCAGGTCGAGCCAACCCACCGGGTTGGGCACGCCGGCGAGGCGCCGGATGACGAGGTGCCCGGGCACGACGACCAGCAGCAGGAAAGCGCCCACGACGGCGCGGTGCGGCCCGGCGGTGGGCACGACGAAGCAGGCGACGCCGAGCCCGGCCGCAACGCAGACGCGGGCGAGGAACTGGGTGCGGTCGAACCGCGCCATACCGACCTGACCGGCCGGTGCCGGTCTCCGCCCGCCTCCTCGCATCTCGCGTGTCCTATCGACCCGGACACGTCTGCATTGAGGGGAACCACCTGGGCTACCGCAATCGCGTTACCGGTGCACGGCGCGAGCGGGCCGCAGCGAGGGAGCAACCGTACCCAAGTGTGCCGATTCGGGGCGTCTTGGTTGCGATGTGGGGGTCTGTGGGGCAGAATGGGGCGCAATGGGGAACCAGACCACCCTGTGGGGCAAGCTGGTTCGGCCGGGAATTCGCGCATGACCAACGGGAGCAGCGGTGTTCGTCGGGACGTTCGAGCACACGCTCGACGACAAGGGCAGGGTCGTCCTGCCCACGACGTTCCGCTCCCGGCTGGCCGAGGGCGGCTTCCTCACGCCGTACGAGCACTGCCTCGCGTTGTGGACACCGAAGGAGTTCGAAGAGTTCGTGGAACGTTTGCGACAGAAGCTGCGCAACCAGGAGGCGGCCCCCAACGCCCTGCGCGTGCTGCTGGCCAACGCCGCGGAGATCAAGCCGGATGGGCAGGGGCGCATCGCCATCCCGCCCCGTCTGCGCACCTACGGCGGGCTCGAGGGCGGCAACGTCGTCCTGGCCGGCTCGCTCGACCACATCGAGTTGTGGAACCGCGACCGCTGGGCCGAGGTGAGTGAGGAGGGCGAGGCCAGCCTCGCCGACGCCGTGGCCACCCTCGGGATCTTCTAGCGCAGCGGATCCTCCAGCACGACACCTACAGGGCCTCGACGCACGACGGGGCCGCAGGACACACACGAAGAACGGAGCAACGGCAACGAAGCAGACAAGGACCAGGACCCAGGGCTGATCGCTCATCCGCTGCCTTCCGGCCGGCGAGATGGAAGGCCCCCAACTCCGCCCGCTTTGCCATCTTGTCCGTATCGGGAGAGACAACCCGACGGGCGCCAGTTGGCCGGAGGGCTGCCGATGAGCGATCGCCCGGTCCCGGTGCTGTTCTCGACGTCGAGAACGAACTCGGGAGCACACGTGCAATGACCGACGGCTTCGGGCACGAGCCCGTCATGGTGGCGGAGATCGTCGACCTGTTCGCGGTCGTACCAGCCGGTACGGTCCTCGACGCCACCGTCGGTGGCGGAGGCCACGCCGAGGCGTTGCTCGAGCGTCACGGGCACCTGCGGGTGCTGGGCCTCGATCGCGACCCGATGGCCCTCGCCGCGGCGCGCCAGCGCCTCGAGCGGTTCGGGGATCGCGTCACCCTGGTGCACGCCCGCTTCGACGGACTGGCCGAGGTGCTGCGCCGGGACGACGTCAGGGTCCACCTCGGTGGGGGACTGGCCGGCGCGCTGTTCGACCTCGGCGTGAGCTCACCGCAGTTGGACCGCGCCGAGCGCGGCTTCAGCTATCGCTTCGATGCCCCACTCGACATGCGCATGGACACCACCCAGACCCGCAGCGCTGCCGACGTGCTGAACACGGCGAGCGAGCAGCAGCTCGAGCGGATCCTGCGCGACTTCGGTGACGAGCCCAACGCCCGGCGCATCGCCAAGGCGATCGTCGCCCGGCGCCCACTGGAGCGCACCGGTCAGCTGGTCGCCCTCCTCGAGGACGTGATCCCCGCTCCGGCCCGCCGCCGGGGCGGTCACCCGGCCAAGCGCACCTTCCAGGCCATCCGCATCGAGGTGAACGACGAGCTGGCGGTGCTGAGCCCCGCCATCGACGACGCCATCGGCGCGCTCGCGGCCGGCGGGCGGATCGCCGTGCTGGCCTACCACTCCGGCGAGGACCGCATCGTCAAGGCCCGCCTGCGCCAGGCGGAGACCGGAGGTTGCACCTGCCCGCCGCAGCTCGGCTGCCGGTGCGGGGCGACGCGGCTCGTCTCGCTGGTGTGGCGAGGATCGAAACGCCCCTCCGCGGCCGAGACGGCCGCCAACCCCCGTGCCGAGAGCGCTCGGCTGCGGGCCGCCACGAAGTTGGAGGTCTCCTGATGGCGAACGCGAACGGTCGAAGCGCCGCCACGGCGCGCGCCCTTCGCCGCGAGTCGGCACCGCAACAGCCGCGCCTGCGGCTCGTGCGCGAGGCCGGCCGGCTGCGCCCCGGACTGGTCGGTACGGTCGTCATCACCTTGGTGTTCAGCACCCTGTTCGTGCTGGCCTTCATGCAGGCGGTGCTGGTCCAGGGCCAGCTCCACCTCGATCAGCTCGACCGCCAGATCGCCCAGAAGGAGCAGGAGCGGGCCCGCCACCAGATCGAGGTCGCCACCGCCGAGGCCCCGGAGCGCATCCAGGCGGCCGCTGCCGCCAACGGGTTGGTCAGCCCGCCCGACGTCGTCTTCCTCGAACGCGCCGCGGTCACCCCCGTCGAGGTGCCGCCCCCGGCCGCCACCCCGGCGACCCCGGCCGACGCGGCCGCCATCGAGCAGGCCGCCGCCCCGGCCGCCACGGTCTCGGCCGCCACTGCAGCGGGGAACGGCCGATGATCGACGACGAGCTCGACGAGGCGCCCGCTCCGGCCCGCCGGTCGCGCCCCGCCCCGAACCGTGCGGCGCGCGCTCGGAATGCATCGACGGCGCCCGGGCCGGCGAAGGCGGGGCGCGCCAAGCCCAGGTCGGCGCCCAAGCCGGCGTCAGGGCCCACGCCGAAGCAGCGGGCGAAGCCGGCGCCGCCGGCGGCCGGGAGGTCCGCGTCGACGGCGAAGGCGGCGCCTCGTCGCAACCCGCGCCGTCCCGTGGCCGACCCGGCGTCGGTCTCCGAGCCCCGGGCCACCCGACCGCGATCCGCCCGCGGCGTGGCCGTGCTCGACGGGTCGGAGGACTTCGAGGCCTTCGCCGCCCAGCACGGCTTCGACGAGCTCGACCTCATCAACGTCGACGATGTGGACGCCTTCATGGGCCGCCCCTCCCGAGCGACGAAGCCGGCCGCCCGCACCAGGCCCGGCGCCGAGCGCGACGAACCGCGCCCCCGGCCGCGGCGCCGACCGGCCGCCGCGCCGCGCAAGACCGACCGCGCCCAGGACGTGCCCGGTCGGACCCGCGCCCCCAAGGCCGCGCCGAAGGCCAGGGTCGCCAAGGCCAGGTCCGCGTCGGCCGCCAAGGTCAGGACGGCGCCCAGCCGCCGCCCGGCCCGCGCCTCCCGCTCGCCCCATGCGTACCGCAAGGTATCGGGCATGCGGATGACGCTGATCACGCTGTTCGTGCTCGGCGGGTTCGCCGCCCTGCTCATCAAGCTGGCCGACCTCCAGGCCGTCAGCCCCGACCGCTACGCCGAGCGCGCCCGCGATCAGCGGATGAGCGTGGAGACGCTGCCCGCCACCCGCGGCGCCATCGTCGACCGCAACGGTGAGCCGCTGGTCACCACCGTCACCCGCAAGACCATCTACACCGATCCCGCCAACGTGGCCGAGGCCGACGTGCCGGCCATGGCCCGAGCCCTCTCCCCGCTGCTGGACGTACCGATCGGTACGCTGGAGGAGCGGCTCACCGCCGAGGGCAACTTCCAGTACCTGGCCCGCAAGGTCGACGAGGATGTCGCCCGTCGCGTGCTCGAGCTCGGGTTCGACGGCATCTACACCCTGGACGAAGCGACCCGGCTCAAGCCCGCCGATGACCTGGCGTTGTCGGTCATCGGCTCGGTCGACACCGAGAACGTGGGCATCTCCGGCCTCGAGAAGGCGTTCGACCCGCTGCTCACCGGCACGCCCGGGGAGATCACCCAGGAGCGCAGCCTCGGCGGCGACCACACCATCCCCGACGGCCAGCAGCGGGTCGAGCCGGCCACGCCGGGCTCCACGCTCATGCTGACCCTCGACCGCAACCTCCAGCAGGTGGTGGAGAAGGCGGTGGCCGATCAGGTCAACGCGCTCAACGCCAAGGCCGGCACCGCCGTGGTCATGGACAAGTCGACCGGGGAGATCCTCGCCCTTGCCTCCATCGTGAGCGGCGGCAAGGACGGCGCCACCAACGACGAGCAGAACCGCGCCGTCACCACCACCTACGAGCCCGGCTCGGTCATGAAGCTGGTGACGATGGCCCAGGCCATCGAGAGCGGCCTGGTCGCCTCCTGGACGGTGCGCAACGTGCCGCCCCAGGCGGAGTTCTACGACTACACCTTCCGCGACGACCAGCGCTTCGAGGACGAGAAGATGACGGTCACCGACATCCTGGCCCGCTCGTCCAACGTCGGCACCATGTTGCTGGCCAAGGACCTGGGCGAGGAGCGGCTGGCAGAGGGCATCGCCGGCTTCGGCTTCGGCAAGGCGACCGGCATCGGGGTGGACAACGAGGAGCCGGGCACCGTGCGGGCCCTGGCCGATTGGTCCGGCACGTCGCTGCCCACCATGGCGATCGGCCAGGGCCTCACGGCCACGCCGCTGCAGCTGCTCGCCGCCTACAACACGATCGCCAACGACGGCGAGTACGTCAGCCCGACGCTGGTGCACTCCATCGTCTCGCCCGACGGTGACGACGCCACCCGCATCGTGTCGAACCGCCACCAGGTGGTGAGCGAGAACACCGCCCGCCAGCTGCAGTCCATGCTGGCCACCGTGGTATCCGCCGGCACCGGCGTGCGGGCCTCGGTGCCCGGCTACCAGGTGGCGGGCAAGACCGGTACCGCGTGGAAGGCCCGGGCCGACGGCACCTACGGCGCCAACGGTGATCGCGACTACCTCGCCACCTTCGTCGGCTTCGCCCCGGCGGTCAACCCGCGGTTCTCCATCATCGTGGCCATCGACGAGCCGCAGGGCGGCAACTACTCGGGCGGTCTGGCCGCCGCGCCGGTGTTCTCCACCATCGCCCGCCAGGCGCTGCTCAGCTACGACATCCCGCCCGACGCCGAGGGCTGGGCCCAGCCGGCGGACGGGACCAACCTGCGCGCCCGCGCTGCGGAGGCGCCGCCCGAGCCGGAACCGACGGTGCCGATGGCGGCCGACCGCCCGGCGGGCAAGCCCGTCGCCAACGGGCCGGGTGGGCCGTCCAGCCCGAGCACCACCGCCGGCGCCAACTCGGCCGGGCGGGCGGTGAGCGCCGAGACCGGTGCGGGCGCCGACACCCGACCAGCCGATGCCGACCAGCCTGATGCCGACTCCGTCGACACCGACCCGGCCGGCGGGGATGGCGGTGGTGGGTCGCCGACGAGCACCGCGGCCGGGGCGGTCGCCGACCCTTCCACCACCAGCCGTCCCACCGATCCACCGGGGGAGGCCACCGCGCCCTCCCCGGGGCAGTAGCGCCGTCATGGCCGCATCCCATGAGGTCCCGTTGGCGGACCTCATCGCCGCGCTCGGGCCCGGTGCGCGCCGCCACGCGCCCGCGGGCGCCGGCGCCGGCGCCGGCGCGTCGCCCGAACCCGACGTGCCGGGTCCGATGGTTCGGGGCGTGACCTACGACTCGCGGCAGGTGCGGCCCGGCTGGTTGTTCTGCTGCGTGCCCGGCGCCAACGCCGACGGCCACCGCTTCGCCGCCGAGGCAGCGGACCGCGGCGCGGTGGCGCTGCTGGTCGAGCACCGCCTCAACGTCGCCCTGCCGCAGGTCGAGGTGGCCGACGCCCGCCGGGCCATGGCCCGCATCGCCGCCGAGTTCTGGGGCCATCCGTCCCGGCGCCTCGACCTCGTCGGGGTCACCGGCACCAACGGCAAGACGACGGTCACCCAGCTGCTGGGCGCGGTGTTCCGCGCCGCCGGCCGTCGGGCCGAGGTGATCGGCACCCTGTCCGCAGCGCGGACCACCCCCGAGGCGGCCGACCTGCAGGCGCAGCTGGCCGGCTTCGTCGAGGACGGGGTCGATGCGGTGGCGATGGAGGTCTCCAGCCACGCGCTCGAGCTGCACCGAGTGGACGACGTGCACTTCCGGGTCGCCCTGTTCACCAACCTGACGCGCGACCACCTGGACTTCCATCCCACGATGGAGGCGTACTTCCAGGCCAAGGCGCGCCTGTTCGTGCCGGAGCTGACCGAGCGGGCCGTGGTCAACCTCGACGATCCGCGGGGCCGTCTGCTGCGCGACGCGGCGCTGGTGCCGACGGTCGGCTACGCCCTCGACGATGCCACCGAGGTGGTGCTGCGCGCCGACGGCACCAGCTTCGTGTGGCGCGACCAGCCGATGACGGTGCACCTGGCCGGACGCCACAACCTGTCCAACGCGCTGGCGGCGGCCACCGCGGCGTCCGAGCTCGGCATCCCGGCCGCGGTGATCGCCCGGGGCCTCGCCTCGCTCGAACGGGTCCCGGGAAGGTTCGAACCGGTCGATGCCGGGCAACCGTTCTCGGTGGTGGTCGACTACGCCCACACCCCCGACGCCCTCGAGCGGATCCTCGACTCCGCCCGGGAGATGGTGGCGGACGGCGCCAAGGTCCTCGTCGTGTTCGGGTGCGGCGGTGATCGGGACGTCACCAAGCGGGCGCCCATGGGTGAACTTGCCTCCCGACTGGCCGATGTCACCGTTCTCACATCCGACAATCCGCGGGGGGAACCACCGCTGAACATTGTCGAGCAAGTACGGTCCGGAGCCGTGCCGGGGTCGGAGGTCATCGTGGAACTGGATCGACGAGCGGCCATCGCGGTGGCCTTCGACCGGGCCCGCCCGGGCGACGTCGTCGTGATCGCCGGCAAGGGTCACGAGACCACCCAGACCTTCGCCGACCGCACGATCGCCTTCGACGACCGCCAGGTCGCCCGCGAGCTGCTCGCCGCCAGGGGAGCCGGCGCGTGATCCGCCTGCTCGTCGCCGTCGCCACCTCGACGCTGGTGTCCCTCGTCGGCACCCGCTACCTCATCCGCTGGCTCACCGCCCACCGGGTCGGCCAGCCGATCCGCGAGGAAGGCCCCGCCGGGCACTCGATCAAGGCCGGCACGCCGACCATGGGCGGCATCGCCATCGTCGTCGGCGCCGGTACCGGCTACGTGGTGTCGACCTTCCCCGGCGGCATCTTCACCCGGACCGGCCTGATCGTGATGGCCACCATCTGCGCCGCCGGGTTCGTCGGCGGGCTCGACGACTGGATCAAGGTCACCCGGGCCCGCAACCTCGGGCTGACCAAACGCACCAAGATGGCCGGCCAGCTCAGCGTCGCCCTCGCCTTCGCGGTGTCGATCATCGTGTTCACCCAGGAATCCACCCGGCTCAGCTTCACCCGCGCCTCGGTGCCCGGCATCGAGCTGGGCAACGTGCTGTGGGCCGCGGTGGCGGTGCTGTGGATCATCGGGTTCACCAACGGCGTGACCCTCACCGACGGCCTCGACGGTCTGGCCGCCGGCACCTCCACCCTCGGTTTCGCCGCCTACACCGTCATCTGCTTCTGGCAGTTCCGCAACGTCGACGTCTACCAGAACCTCCACGCCCAGGACCTCGCCGCCGTCTCGGTCTCCATGCTCGGAGGCTGCATCGGCTTCCTGTGGTGGAACGCCGCCCCGGCGCAGATCTTCATGGGCGACACCGGTTCGCTGGCCATCGGCGCCGCCT
>JADLEF010000305.1 GCA_020846295.1 Acidimicrobiales bacterium | reverse complement strand
GCAACCAGCGTTTCGCGCCCTTGAACTCCTGGCCGGACAACGTCAGTCTCGACAAGGCCCGCCGTCTGTTGTGGCCGATCAAGAAGAAGTACGGCAACAAGATCAGCTGGGCCGATCTGATCGTGCTGGCCGGCACGATGGCCTACGAGTCGATGGGGCTGCGCTCGTACGGGTTCGCCTTCGGCCGGCCCGACATCTGGCACCCGCAGCAGGACGTCTCGTGGGGTCCGGAGAAGGAGTGGCTCGGCTCGAACCGTCACGGCGACGGCGACCGCGCTGCGTTGGAGAACCCGCTCGCCGCCGTGCAGATGGGCCTCATCTACGTGAACCCGGAGGGCGTCAACGGCCAACCCGACCCGCAGCGGACCGCGCACGACGTGCGCCTCACCTTCTCCCGCATGGCGATGAACGACGAGGAGACCGTGGCGCTGACCGCCGGCGGCCACACCGTGGGCAAGGCGCACGGCAACGGCGACGCCGGCCTGCTCGGCCCCGATCCCGAGGCGGCCGCCGTCGAGGAGCAGGGTCTGGGTTGGGTGAACAGCACGGCACGCGGCATCGGCCGCGACACCGTCACCAGCGGTATCGAAGGCGCCTGGACGACGAACCCCACCACGTGGGACGACGGCTACTTCGACCTGTTGCTCAACCACGAGTGGGAGCTGCGCAAGAGCCCAGCCGGCGCGTGGCAGTGGGAACCGGTCGACCTGCCCGAGGAGCGCAAGCCGGTCGACCCCGAAGACCCGTCGATCCGCCGCAACCCGATCATGACCGACGCCGACATGGCGATGAAGGTCGACCCGATCTACCGCCAGATCTCCGAACGGTTCGCCGGCGACTTCGAGTACTTCAGCGAGGTCTTCGCCCGGGCGTGGTTCAAGTTGACCCACCGGGACATGGGTCCCAAGGTGCGCTACCTGGGCCCCGATGTGCCGCAGGAGGAGCTGATCTGGCAGGACCCGGTGCCGGCCGGGCCGACCGGCTACGACGTCGAGGCGGTCAAGGCGCAGCTCGCGGCGAGCGATCTGAGCGTCGGCGAGCTGGTGGCGACGGCGTGGGACAGCGCCCGGACCTATCGGGGCTCGGACATGCGAGGCGGCGCCAACGGTGCCCGCATCCGGCTGGCCCCCCAGAAGGACTGGGTCGGCAACGAGCCCGAGCGCCTGGCCAAGGTCCTCGCCCGCTACGAACGAATCGCGGCGGACACCGGGGCCAGCGTGGCCGACGTGATCGTCCTCGGCGGCAACGTCGGCATCGAGCGCGCCGCCGCCGCGGCCGGCTTCGAGGTGCAGGTGCCGTTCTCGCCCGGTCGCGGCGACGCCACCCAGGAGCTGACCGACATCGACTCGTTCGAGCCGCTCGAGCCGGTCCACGACGGGTACCGCAACTGGCTGAAGGCCGACTACGCGGTCAGCGCCGAGGAGCTGCTGCTGGACCGCACCCAGCTCATGGGGCTCACCGCGCCGGAGATGACGGTGCTCATCGGCGGCATGCGGGTGCTCGGCACCAACCATGGCGGGACCGAGCACGGGGTGTTCACCGATCGCAAGGGCCGGCTGACGAACGACTTCTTCGCCAACCTCACCGACATGGCCAACACGTGGGTGCCGGTCGGTGACGGCACCTACGAGGTCCGCGATCGCGTCACCGGCGAACGCAAGTGGACGGCCACACGGCTCGATCTCGTCTTCGGGTCCAACTCGGTCCTGCGTTCCTACGCCGAGCTCTACGCCCAGGACGACAACCAGCGGAAGTTCGTCGACGACTTCGTCGCCGCGTGGACCAAGGTGATGGAGGCCGATCGGTTCGACCTGCGCTGACGAGCGCCGTCCGGCGTTCGGCCGGGCGGCGCTCAGCCGAGCAGGCTGACGAGCGCGGTGTCTCCCGTCGCCTCGGCCGCCTGGCGGGTGCTCACGCCACCGAAGCCGGCGAAGGCCGGGTCGGCGCCGGCGTCGAGCAGGATCGCTGCCGCGGCCCGGCCGCCATGGCGGCAGGCGTGCCACAGCGAGGCGTCGAGCTCGTCCTGCTGCGGCGCAGGGTCGAGCGTCAGCAACTCCCGGAGCCGCTCGGTCATCCCCAGCGCCGCGGCGTGGAACAGCTGCGTCGTGGCTCCGTGGGCCACCAGCAGGCGGGCGGCGTCCAGCATGGCGAAGATCACCGCGTCGTCCAGCGGTGGCCCCCCGGTGAGCACCCCGCCGTCGGCCTCGGCGTCGGCGCCGGCGTCGAGCAGCGCGGCGAGCGCACCGAGGTCTCCGCTGGAGGCCGCCCAGTGCAGCGGGCGCTCGCGATGGGTGCCGACGAACGGCGCGTCCACGTCGGCGCCCGCGGCGACCAGCAGCCGGATCGTCGTCGCCACCTCTGGGAAGTGCCCCGGCCAGTCGGTGGCGAGGTGCAGGCACGAGCGCGCCTGCTGCGCGTCGCCGACGGCGGCGCGAGCCAGGTGCGGCCGGCGCGCCAGCACACGCCGGAGTCGATCCGGCTGCCCTCCGGTGATGGCCGCGACGAGCTCCACCGCGTCCGGGTCGGTCGGCGCCAGGAGCGGCGCCTGCACCGCCGCGTCACGGCGCCCACCTGCCTGCGATGCCTCGTCGGTCGGATCCATCCGCTCCAGCATGGCACCGCGGGCGGGGCCCGGGCGGGTGTGTCGGGCACTGGCCTTCGGTCCGTCCAGGTCGGGACTTCCTGCGGTGTCGCGGCGGGTGCGTCGGGCACCACGATGGTTGCTGTCCCTCCGGTCGGGGGTGGGCATGGCAGCCGCTGATGCCTCCCCGACCGCGCAGGGACGCCGTGGGCACCGGGCGGGTCGTTCTGTCCGGACGGCACCCCCGCCGACCATGTCGCACCGTGCACCACCTCGCCGTACCGTGCCGAGCCTGCCGTACCGTGCCGTACGGTACCCACCGGTATGGTGTGGCCTGACGGTGTGGCATGACGGTGTGGCATGACGGTGCGGCCTGACGGTGCGGCGCGGCCGGCGGGGGGACGCGGTGCACCCTCTGCCCGTTCGGGGTCCTCTACGCTTCCGGTCCGATGCAGCCAGCAGCGGTCGTCGTGGTGGGCGCGGTCAACGTCGATCTGGTCATCGCCGCGGCGCGGCTGCCCCGCCCGGGCGAGACCGTCGTCGGCCCGTCCGTCGAGCGGCACGGCGGCGGCAAGGGCGCCAACGCGGCCGTCGCCGCCGCGCGGGCAGGGGCCGAGGTCCACCTCGTCGCCGCCGTCGGTGCGGATGATGTCGGTCGTGCTGCGCTCGACGAGCTGCGCTCCGAGGGCGTCGGGGTGCAGCACGTCGCCGTGCTCGCCGATCGACCGACCGGTCTGGCGATGATCGTCGTCGATCCGTCGGGAGAGAACCAGATCGCGGTGGCCGCCGGGGCCAACGGCGCGCTGAGCGCCCGCCACGTCGAGCAGGCGCTGGCCGCGTTGCTGCCGTCCGCCGGCTGTGTGCTCGTCAGCGCCGAGATCGCCGGCGACGCGCTCCTCGCGGCGGTGGGGGCCGCCGCCGCCGCCGGCGTTCGCTGCGTGCTGAACCCGGCGCCGGCCACCGACGCGGTGCTCGCCGCCACCGTCGCCCACCGGGGACTGCTGCTCACCCCGAACGACACGGAGCTGCGCGACCTCGCCACGCCGGACGAACGGGGCCGGCCCACCGCCGAACTGGCCCGGGCGTTGGCGGCGCGCACCGCAGGCCCGGTCGTCGTGACCATGGGGGCGCAGGGCGCGCTGGTGGCGGACGGCGATCGCCCCACCCACACCGTGGCGGCGCCGGAGGTGGCAGCTCCGCTCGACACCACCGGTGCCGGCGACACCTTCAACGGCGTGCTCGCCGCCCACCTGGCAGCCGGGACGCCGTCGGAGGTCGCGGTGCGCACCGCGGTCGTGGCCGCGTCGCTGTCGGTCTCCCGGTTGGGCGCCCGCACCGGGATGCCGCGCGCCGAGGCCATCGCGGCCGCGCTGGCCCGCTGAGTTCGCTACGGTCCCGGCCCATGGACCCCACCTTCGCCGCCTGGCTGGCCTCGACCGTCGAAACCCCGCTCGAGCCGGATCTCGAGATCTGCGACCCCCACCACCACCTGTGGGACCACCCCAAGGAGCGCTTCCTGGTGGAGGAGCTCAAGGCGGAGACGGGCGCCGGGCACAACGTGGTCGAGACGGTCTACGTGGACTGCATGTCCGGCTACCGCACCGACGGTCCGCCCGAGATGGCGCCGGTGGGTGAGGTCACCTTCGCCGCGGCGCAGGCCGCCGAGTCCGCCCGCACCCCCGGGGCGCGCATCGCCTCCATCGTCGGGTGTGCCGACCTGCGCCTCGGCGACGGGGTCAAGCCGGTGCTCGAGGCGATGATCGAGGCCGGCGGCGGCCTGTTCGCCGGCATCCGCCACGCCACGGCGTGGGACGCCGATCCCAAGGTGCACAACTCGCACATGAACCCGAACCAGGGCGAGATGGGCACCGCCGAGTTCCGCCGCGGGTTCGAGGTGCTGACCGGGGAGCTCGGCCTCAGCTACGACGCGTGGCTCTACCACCCGCAGCTGCCGGAGTTGCTCGAGCTCGCCCGCGCCCACCCCGACGCGACCATCGTGCTGGACCACCTCGGCGGGCCCCTCGGTGTGGGACCCTACGCCGGCCGGCGCGAGGAGATCCTCGCCTGGTGGCGCCCGGTGATGGCCGAGATCGCCGCCTGCCCCAACGTGTTCCTCAAGGTCGGCGGGATCGGGATGAGCGTGTACGGCCTCGCCTGGCACAAGCGCGACGCCGCCCCCAGCTCCGATGACCTGGTGGCCGCCTGGGGCGATGAGATGCGGTACTGCATCGACCAGTTCGGTCCGGCGCGCTGCATGTTCGAGTCCAACTTCCCGGTCGATCGGCGCGGCTGCAGCTACGTGGTGCTGTGGAACGCCTTCAAGAAGACGGCCGCCGCCGGGGGTTACAGCGATGCCGAGAAGGCGGAGCTGTTCCGGGGCGCGGCGCGCCGCGCCTACCGCATCGCCTGATCAGTCGAAGGTCGGGACGCCGCACTCGACCGCGAAGGCGGGCCACACCACCGGATCGTGGCCGGGCAGCACCCGGTACCCGAACCGGGCGGCGATGGCCTTGAGGCGACGGATCGCCTCGACGGTGACCTCGTGGTCCACCCCGTCGTGGGCGGACACCGGCACCTCCTCGTCGAGGTTCTCCTGCAGGTCGGCCGCGTCGCAGGCGAACACGTAGCCGGGATACCGGCCGGTATCGGACCGGCCGGTATCGGACCGGCCGGTATCGGACCGGCCGGTATCGGCCAGGCGAACGACGAAGCTCTGGTGACCCGGGGTGTGCCCGGCGGTGAGGACGGCGTCGACGCCGTCCACGATGGGTGCGTCGCCGTCGAGGAACCGCCAGTCGATGCGGGGGTCGTCCCAATCGATGCGGAACATCCCGGCCGACAGCTCGGCCTGCACCGGGTCCGCCATGGCGGCGTCGTACTCGGCGCGCTGCACGTACACCGGCGCCCGCCCGGCGAAGTGGCGAAGCCCGCCCACGTGATCGAAGTGGAAGTGGCTGATCGCCACCGCGACGACGTCGCGCAGGTCCACGCCGACCAGCCCGCACGCCGCCTCGAGGGGATCTGCATCCGCCGGGCCGACCAGCTCGTAGCGGTGATCGGGCTGGGTGAAGAACCGCTCCCGCAGGGCCCGGTCGCGCAGCAGCGGGGCGTTGAAGCCGGCGTCGATCAGCAACCAGCCGCCGTCGAGCTCGACGAGGAGCCCGGGGACCGGCTCGCGCAGCGGGCGGGCGGCACGATCGGGGGCGCAGCGCGGCAGCGACACCGACGTGGGCAGGGTGGCCCAGCCGAGCACGAGCGGCACGACGCGGCGGGGCAGCCCCACGGCCGGCCCGCTCAGCGCTCGACGGCGGGCGACACGACGGCCGCGGTGCCGTAGGCGACGAACTCCACCAGGCCGCCCGCCAGCTCCGAGGCGTCCATGCGCAGGGCGAGCACCGCGTTGGCGCCGAGCTGGCGGGCGTGGTCCTCCAGCCGCTGCATGGCGGCCTGCCGGCCGGCTTCCAACGCCTCGGTCCACTGCGGTACCTCGCCGCGCGCCATGGACTGCAGCCCGGCCGAGAACGACTTGCCGAAGCCCATCGAGTTGGCCACCAGGCCGACGCACACCCCGAGGACGCGGTCCACGCGATGACCGGGGAGGTCGTTGGTGGTGCTCAGCAGGATCGGGGTGCGCTGCTGACCCCACTGGATGCCGTCCCACCAGCGTTGTGCGCCGGGGTCGGCCGGGTCGGGATACCAGCCGGGAGGGGGATGCGCCAGGGCGTCGCTCATGGCCGCACGCTAGCGACGGCGGCGGCCGAAACCCGGCCGTCGCCGCGGCGGTACGGCAGCGGCCACGTGGCGCGGGCCGGGGCGGTCAGGTGGGGCGCACCCCGCCGGCGAGGTCGGCATCGATCAGCGGTGCCGCGCTGCGGGCCAGCGCCGCCGCCACCCCGCCCGCTCCGGCGACCAGCGCGAAGCCGACGCGGTAGTTCGTGGCGCCGGCCACCGCCCCGAGCACCAACGAACAGATCCCACCGAAGGCGTAGAAGAGCACGCTCGATGCGAACGCCTGGCCGGAGAGGCCGGCCGGTGCCAGGCGACCCACCGCGGAGAAGTACGGCGCCTGCCACACGCCGTTGCCGACGGCCAGCACGGCGAGCGCGGCGAGCGCGAAGCGCGAGTCGGGAGCGGCGGCGAGCGCCAGGCCCCCCACGACGAACAGCAGGAAGGCGTTGCCGCACACCGTGGCCAGCGCCCCGGGGTCGCCATCCGCCACCCGTCGACCGGTCACCTGGCCGCCGATCCACACGCCGATCGTCCAACCGATGCCGATGAAGAACTGGGCCAGGCCGCGGCCCTTGGCGTCGTAGCCCCACACCTGCTCGAAGTACAGCGACGCCAGCGCCCACATCCCGAACGCGGCGAGGGACAGGAAGAAGGCGACCGCCCAGAACCGTCGCAGGCTGTCCACCGCCCGCAGTTCCCGGAAGGCCCGGCCCACGCCGAGCCGCGGCTGGACCCGGCCCGGATCCACGCCGCGGCGGCCGGGATCGCGCACCCGGCCGAGCAGGGCGATGAGCACGAAGGTCGGTGCGGCCAGCAGGTAGAACGCCCACGTCCAGCCGAGCTCGGCGCCCAGGTAGCCGGCCACCACGCCCGAGCCCTGGGCCAGCGGGTTGGCCAGCCGGTGCAGCTGGAACACCTTCGGGTGGTGCTGCTCGGCGTACAGGTCGCTCAGCAGGCTGGGGTGCACGATCTCGTTGGCCGTGCGGCCCACGCCCCCGAGCGTGCGCACCAGCAGCAGCAGGCCGACACCGGGGACCAGGGCGGTGAGCACCGCGCACACCGCCCACAGGAGCGCGGCGGCGATGCTCACGTGCACCCGCGAGAAGCGGTCGGTCAGCCGGCCGATCGGTCCGGCGGCGAGCAGGATCATCACGCCGGGGATCACGTTGAGGGCGAGGACGGCGTTGTCCCCGAGGCCGAAGGCGTCGCGGATCTCGGGCGAGAGGGCGGTGAACGCGATCCGGTCGAACTCGTCGGTCAGGTTGAGCCCCGCCAGCACCAGTAGCGGCGTCGCCGGCCCGCCGACTCGCCGGGCTACGGCGTTGGGTCCCATCGGCCGCATCGTAGGGGGCGCGGCCCGACCGCAAAACGGATCGTGGACAGAGCGTCCGTACGCCACGGTACGGAAGCGGGCCGTGCGTCGTCGTCCGCGGCGGGGCGTACGGCCACGTTGGGTAGCGTGAGGCGGGTGCGACCCGCCGCCGGTGATCTCCGCCGCTTCCTCGACACCTACCGGCAGGTCTCCGGTGCCCTCTTCGAACCGCAGGACCGCCAGGGCGTCGCTGTTGCGCTCGAAGGCCCGGTGCGGCGCGCGCTGGGCGCCGATCGCGCCGTGGTGTTCACCTCGTTCGGCTTCCGCTCCGAGGCGGTGCGCCCCGGCGCTGCGACCGCGGCGGAGGATCCGTTGCCGCTCGTCGGCTCGGCCCGGCCGGGCGACGGCCCGGTGGCGGCCGAGGCGGCCCGTACCCAGCGGGTCGTCGGCCCCGTCGACGGCAGCGACGGCGAGACCGTGGTGGCGATCCCGCTCGCCGATGCCCGGGGGCCCCTCGGTGCGGCGCTGTACGCGTTCGGCTCTGCAGACGGTGCGCTCGATCCGATGTGGTTCGACGCCGTGGCGGTCGAATGCCTCGAGGCGATGGAGCGGGGGCGGTTGTGGGAGGCGAAGGTCGCCCTGCGCGAGCAGGCGCAGCGCGACGGCCTGCGGGTGGAGTCCTCCGAGCGTCGGCTGCGTCGCGTGCTCGACGGGCTGTTCGTCTTCGTCGGGCTGCTGGAGGCGGACGGCACCCTGCTCGAAGCGAACCGGGCCGCGCTCGACGCAGGTGGTCTCGAGCCGGGCGATGTCGTCGGCCGCCCGTTCTGGGACGCCTACTGGTGGTCGTGGAGCGAGCAGGTGCAGGCCCAGCTGCGGGCCGCGGTGGCGAGGGCGGCGGCCGGTGTGGCCAGCCGGTACGACGTCGAGGTCCGCATGGCCGGTGGCCGGCTCATCACCATCGACTTCCAGTTGGCACCGCTCTACGACGACGCGGGTGTGATCACCCACCTGGTGCCCTCCGGACTCGACATCACCGAGCGCAAGTACCAGGAGGCAGAGCTCGAGCGGCGGCTGCGCGCCGAGCAGCGGGCCCGGGAGCGGGCCGAGGCGCTGCAGCTGCTGGCCGAGGCGCTCGGCGCCGCGTCCGACAGCGTCGAGGTGTACGACGCGGTGGCCCACAGCGCGGCGTCGGCCATGGGCGCCCGGTTCGCCAACCTGGCGGTGCGCACCGACCAACCCGGACAGGCGGCGCTGTACAACGGCCCGGGTCTGCCCGGCGACATGGCGCAGCGCTGGTCCACCGTGTCCGTCGACAGCTCCACCCCGATCGGGGCTGCGTTCCGCTCCGGGGTCATGGTGTGGGCGGCCGATCCGCTCGCCATCGACGAGCAGTTCCCTGCCGGTGCGCGCGATGCGGCCGCCGCCGGCCTGGCGGCGCTGGGCGCCGTGCCGGTCACCAGCGCCGACGGCGAGGTGGTCGCCGTCATCGGGCTCGCCTGGGGCGAGCCGCAACCGCTCAACGCCGAGCTGCACGCCTCGCTGTCGGCGCTCAGCGCGGTGGTCGGTCAGGCGTTGGAGCGGGCGCGCCGCTTCGACGCCGAACGGCACGTGGCCCAGGCGTTGCAGCAGGTGCTCCTGCCCGCCGGCCTGCCCAGCCTGCCGACGATGGCCCTCACGGCGCGGTACCTCGCGGCGGAGTCGACCCTCGCCGTCGGCGGTGACTGGTACGAGTGCTTCGAGCTGCCCGGGGGCCGCCTCATCATCGCCCTCGGCGACGTGGTCGGCCGCGGGCTCGAGGCGGCGGCCACGGTGGGCCAGCTGCGCGCCGCGGTGGCGGCGCTGGCCGCCACGGTGGACTCCCCGGCCGCGTTGCTCGATCGGCTCGATGGGTTCGTGCGGCACTTCCCGGGCGCGGTGTGCACCACGGTGGTGTGCGTGGAGCTCACGCTGGCCACCGGCGAGCTCCGCTACGCCTGCGCCGGTCACCCGCCGCCGTTGCTGGTCCGCCCCGACGGCACGAACAGCATGCTGGAGGGGGGTCGTTCCACACCGATCGGTATCTCGGCGGGGCCCCGTCCGGTTGCCGAGCACCGCCTCGAGGTCGGGGAGCGGCTGCTGCTGTACACCGACGGGTTGGTGTAGCAGCGCGGCGAACGGATCGACTGCGGGTTCGAGCGCCTGCGGCAGGCGGCGTCCAGGCTGGGCAGCCAGCGCGACGACGGCCCTTTTCTCGACGAGGTGATCGCGGCGACGGTGCCGGAGGCCTCCAGCGACGACGTGTGCCTGCTGATGGTGCACCGGCTGGTGCCCTCGCAGACCCTCGCCGTGTCGGTGCTCGACGGGGCGGCGGGCCTGGCCGCCGCCCGACATGCACTGCGGGACTGGTTGGCGGACTTCGGCGTGGTCGGCGGCACCATCGACGACGCCGTGCTCGCCGCCGGGGAGGCGCTGGCCAACGCGGTCGAGCACGCCTACCTCGACGCCGCCGAGCCGGGCGAGGTGCAGCTGGCGGCGACGGTGGCCGACGGCGTGCTCGAGCTGATCGTCAGCGACTGCGGCACGTGGCGGCGTGACGCGGCCCCCGGTCCGCGCGGGCGCGGCCTGGCGTTGATGCGGTTGGTGATGGACGAGGTCGTGTTGGCGTCATCGGACGCGGGTACACGGGTCACGATGCGCCGGTCTTTGGAGGTTCGCAGTTGAGCCAGTTGCTCACCATGGAGTCCGTCGAGCAGGACGGATCGGTCATCTGGACGGTGCGAGGCGAGATCGATCTCGCCTCGGCACCGGAGTTCGAGCGGAGCGTGGTGGCCGGAGGGGACGGAGCGGCGCGTTCGGTCGTGGTCGATCTGGACCGGGTGGCCTACCTCGACAGCGCCGGGTTGGCGTCGTTGGTGCGGCTGCACCTGCAGCTCGGTCAGCGGGGTCGTCACCTGAAGGTCGTCGTCGCCGATGGCACGGTGGCCCGCAGCACGATCACCCTCGCTGCGCTGGATCAGGTCATCGCCGTGTTCGAATCCCTCGACGGCGCGCTCGTCGCCTGATCGGTGGCGTGATCGGTGGCGTGATCGGCGGCGCCCGGACCGACCGGCGTGACCGCTCGGGACCGGTGCGGTTTCTCCGGCCGACGCCGGGGTAGGACTCCGCAGGCCGATGACCCGCCGACCGGGTGGGTCCGCCCCTGATCGAGGAGTACCCCCAATGGCCAAGACCAACGGACGCAACGGCGCGCCCGCCGCCGCATCGGTGAGCTTCACCGTCCCCGGGATGGACCGAGGCGACGCCGAGCAGGTCATCGCCGGTCTGAGCGAACGGTTGCTGGCGTTGATCGACCTGGAGTTGACGCTCAAGCACATCCACTGGAACGTGGTGGGCCCGCACTTCATCGCCGTGCACGAGATGCTGGACCCGCAGCACGCGGCGGTGTCCGCCATGGCCGACGCGGTGGCCGAGCGCATCGCCGCGTTGGGCGGTTCGCCGAACGGCCTGCCCGGCCACCTGGTGGGCACCCGTTCGTGGGACGACTACGACATCATGCGGGACAACGCGGTGGCGCACCTCGGGGCGCTCGATCAGGTCTACGCCGGGGTGATCGCCTCGCACCGCACGGCCATCTCGTCGGTCGGTCAGCTCGATCCGGTGACCGAGGATCTGCTCATCGGCCAGACGGGTGAGCTCGAGCAGCTGCACTGGTTCGTCAGGGCCCACCTCGAGACGGTCGATGGGGCGCTGGTCACCGCGTCGAGCTCCAGCGAGCGCGAGGCAGCCGACGCCGCTCGTCGCTGAGCACCGGTGACACGGTGGAGCGGGGCGGGTGAGACCCGCCCCGCTCCAGCGCGTTCGTTGCGCTGCCCGGGTGCCGATCGGTTGTGCGTACCAGCCGGTATGGGTGCGGTGTGGCGATGATCAGCTGCAGCGGGCTGCGGGGGTTTCGTCGTCCCGGCGCAACAGCTCGAACCACACGATCTTGCCGGCGCGGCGGTGGTCGACGCCCCACCGGTGGGCGAGGGCCTGCACGATGAACAGGCCGCGCCCGTTCGCCTCGGTGAGGGTGGGCGGCTGCACCTCCGGGGGCCGCTCGCTCCCATCGGCGACCTCGACCCGCAGGCGACCGTCGTTCCAGCACACGGTCACCTCGAAGGCGCTGGCCGCATGGACCACCGCGTTGGTGGTCAGCTCCGAGACCATGAGCCGGACGTCGTCGTCGGCGTGGTCGAAGGGGCTGGCGGCCAGGAAGGTGGCGACCCGCTGGCGGGCCTCACCGACCGAGGCGGTGGAGGCGGGAAAGGACCACGTCCTGCTCGTCGACCATGCGTCCTCCCCGGTCATCGTTGGCATCCTAACGAGCCGCGCCGGCGGCGAAGGATACCGGCCCGTACACAGCGGGCGTGACGGCTGCGGCGCACACACCGTCTGGATGAGATCCACCGGTCGGTTGGCGATGGGATCGATCAGCCATGCGGTCCATCGGCCGATCGACGTTCCCCGAGCCCCGCCGTACCGAACGGTATGACGAAGGGGCCCGTCGACCGCTCGATGGATGAGGGAACCACGACAGACCTCCGGACGTCGGTTCGAATGCCGTCGACCCGTACCCGCACCCTGCCCACCCCAAACCCCCAGCCTGGTCGGTCGACGGGTGGCCTGGCCGGAGGTGGCTCAATCGTGGGCGCGCTCGCGCAGTTGCTCCACGGTTCGGCGCAGGAGCCGGGAGACGTGCATCTGGCTGATGCCCATCTCGGTGGCGATCTCCGTCTGGGACATCTCGTGGACGAAGCGGAGCTCGAGGATGCGCCGCTCCCGATCGGGCAGCGAGGACAGCAGATCGGCGACCAGCGACTTGTGCTCGATGGCGGCGAACGGTGCGTCGGCGTCGGTGGCGGCGAGCTCGGTGCGGCGCTCCTCCTCGCCCGGCGCCGGCCGATCGAGGCTGTCCGCCCGGTACGCGTTGCCGGCGTCGAGCGCGGCCAGCACCTCGTCGGTGTCGACCCCGACGTGGGTGGCGAGCTCCTTCACCGTCGGCGGCCGGCCGAGCTCATGGCTGAGCTCCTCGCTGGCCCGCCGCACCCGCAGGTGCAGCTCCTGCAGCCGGCGCGGCATGCGGACCGACCAGGTCCGATCCCGGAAGAACCGCTTGATCTCACCGTCGATGGTGCGCCCGGCGAAGGAGACGAAGCGGGTCTCCATCTCGGGGTCGAACCGGTCGACGGCGTTGACCAGGCCCAGCATGGCGACCTGGTGGAGGTCTTCGCGCGGGACGCCCCGCCGGTCGTAGCGGCGGGCGAAGTAGGCGGCGAGGCCGGTGAACTCGGTGATCAGCTCGTCGCGGAGCGGGCCGTGCGAGTCGTCCTGGGCGCGCAGCTGGCGGAACCGCTCGCGCAGTTCCTCCTCACTCAAGGTCGGCACCGCCGTCGGGGTCGGCCACGGGTTGCAGCCGCTTCACCAACCGGAAGCGACGTTCGCCGGGCCCGGAACGCACCGTGTGCTCATCGGCGGTGGCCGACAGGATCGCCTCGACGAGGTCGGTGACCTCGAACCCGTCGACGTCGCTGCCCTCGCAGCGGCCTTCGATCTCGATGCCCGTGCGAGAGGGGAGGAACCGCAACGTGATGGGGGCGTCGTGCCGGCCGGTCACCAGCAGCGTCACCGCCTCGTCGACGGCGATGCGGAGGTCGTCCACCGCTTCCACATCGAAGTCGAGCTCGGCCGCCAGCGCGGCGGCCGCGAGCCGGCTGAGCCGGACGTAGCTGCTCGATGCGGGGAAGGTGAGCTCGATGACGTCGGGGCTCCGCTCGCTTGACATGCTGCCTCCAGCCGCAGCGGCGGCCTCGGTCGGACGGGACATGTGCTGGCCGTACCCGGGTCCGGCGCGTCGCACACCCGCTGGGTCGATTCGGGATGTGAGGCGACACTAGGGCGGGGCGATGGGCGGGGGCGACAGGCTCGGGTCGGGCCCGATCGGCACGGGACGCGAGCGGTCGGCTTGGGACGCGGATTGCTCTAAGGTCGTCCGACTGGGTGCGGCCGGGCGACAGGTGCCCGGTGGAAAAGGATCGTGGCGATGTCACTGGAAGTGGATGTGCGCGAGGTCGGCGGTGAGGTCGTCGTGGTGCTCGAGGGCGAGATGGACACCCACACGGCCAAGCAGGTCGGTGAGCGCATCAGCCGGTCGCTCGATGCCGGCGCCGCGTCGGTGGTCATCGAAGGTGACGGGCTGAAGTTCCTGGACTCGTCGGGCATCTCCGAGCTGCTGCGCATCCGCCAGCGCACCGTGGACGCCGGCGGGACCTTCACGGTCCGCTCCGCCTCGCCGACGGCGCGGCGGGTGCTCGAGATCACCGGGCTGGTGGCCCTGCTCGGTCTGGAGTGATCGACTCCCCGGAGCCTCCAGTGATCCCACTGATGTCACGCTCCGTGTGCGTCACCTTCGGGACTAATGCCACGCAAGTCGGTGCAACAACCCGTCTGAGTGTCTACTCGGACTGGATACCTTCGAAATGATCGCCTAAGGTGCGTTTTCGATCACGGAGGGAGTTGTGCCCCCGGTGGTAGGCCCGGAAAACGGCATGATGCCGGCGCTGGGTCAGCGCGAGAGGGGGGCTGGTGATCCACGGATCGTGGTGAACCAGCCCGCCTTCTGCCGTCGTGCGGCACGGCTGGTGGTCGTTTCGTGGCGGACCCCGAGCGCAGCCGCGGGTCCGCCTAGAGTGCCGGCGTGACGCTGGTGCCCGCCGCCGTGCTCGACGGTCCGTCCCCGGGCTCCGCTCCTCTCGATCTGCGCCGTCTCTCCCACGACATCCTCGGTGCCACCAGGCTGGCGCCAGACGGCCGCACCCTCTGGTGGGCGACGCACACCCCGCAGGGCCCCGCCACCTTGCGCGTCGAGGCGCGGCACCCCGGCCGTGCTCCGACGCTGGCAGTGTGGGGCCAAGGCGCCGCCTGGATGGCCGATCAGGCCCCCCGTGTGCTCGGAGGGGCGGACGACCCGGCCGCGTTCCGGCCCCCGGCGGGCATCGTGGGAGACCTGTGGCGGCGCCACGGACCGGTGACGATCGGCCGCACCGACCGGGTCTTCGACGCCGCGCTCGAGGCGGTGCTCGGGCAGAAGGTGCAGACGGTGCTGGCCAAGCGGGCGCTGCGCCGGATGTCGATGGCGATCGGGGAGGTCGCCCCGGGTCCGCTGCCGATGCGGCTGTACCCCCACCCGGACCGGCTCGCCGCGCTCGGGTCCTTCGAGTTGCACCGCTTCGGCGTCGAGCGGAAGCGGGCCGAGACCGTGCAACGCGTCGCCCGCGAGGCGTCGCGCCTGGAGCGCGCCGCGGCGGAGGGCATCGATGCGCTCGATCGTCGACTGCTGTCCATCCGCGGGGTCGGCGTGTGGACCTCGGCGCTGGTGCGCACGGCTGCGGTGGGCGACGCCGACGCGGTGCCGGTGGGGGACTACCACGTGGCCCCTGCGGTCGTGTGGGCGTTGACCGGGAGGCCCAGGGGGAGCGACGAGGAGATGGTGGCCCTGCTCGAACCGTTCCGGCCGCACCGCGGCCGGGTGGTGGCGCTCCTGCTGGCCCACTCGGGAGCGGCGCCCCGGTTCGGTCCCCGGTTGGAGGCGTTGCCGGTGGACCGCCTCGATCGGCCCGGCGCCTGGTCCCGGGACCGGGGGCCGACCGGCGGTGGCTACCGTGACTCGCCGCTCGGGCGACGCTCCGCCCGCTAGGTCAGCGCTCGGCGACTGCCGTCGTGCCGTCCTTGGGCTGCGCCACCGGGTCCTCGCTCGACCAGGGGAACAGGATCCACTTGTCGGTGTCGCGCCACACGAAGTCGGGGCGGATCACCGAAT
>JADLEF010000304.1 GCA_020846295.1 Acidimicrobiales bacterium | reverse complement strand
CTTGATGATGTCGGCCTCGATGGTGACGCCGAGGTGGTTGGCCTGCGCGGTGAGGTCGGCCGAGACGTGGTAGTCCACCCCGTCCTTCTTGAAGTCGCTGTTGCGCAGGTAGCACCACAGCACGGTGAACATGCCGAGCTGGTGGGCCGTGGCGAACGCCTCGGCCACTTCCTGGATCTGGCGGGTCGCCTCGTCGGAGCCGAAGTAGATGGTGGCGCCGACGCCGGCGGCGCCGAGGTCGTAGGCCTGCTCCACCGAGCCGAACATGATCTGGTCGAACTTGTTCGGCAGCGTCAGCAGCTCGTTGTGGTTGATCTTGACGATGAACGGGATGCGGTGGGCGTAGCGCCGCGAGTTGGCGGCGAGCACGCCGTAGGTGGAAGCGACCGCGTTGCAGCCGCCCTCGATGGCGAGCTCCACGATGTTCTTCGGATCGAAGTAGCGCGGGTTCGGAGCGAAGCTCGCCGCGGCCGAGTGCTCGATGCCCTGGTCCACCGGGAGGATCGACACGTACCCGCTGCCGGCGAGCCGGCCCGAGTTGAACAACTGACCGAGGTTGCGCAGCACCTGCGGCGACCGGTCCGTTTCGACGAACACCCGCTCGATGAAGTCCGGCCCGGGGAGGACGAGGTCCTCCTTGGGGATGCCCTTGGACGTATGACCGAGCAGTTGGTCCGCCTCGGCGCCCAACAGAGATGCGATATCAGCCACGTTGCCGTCTCCCTCTTGGTTGTTGTGACGGGCCTACGCTACCGCTCGCGCGGCCGCAGCTCCGTCCTCGGTGGTCGCGATCGCGGGCCCGCGGCCGGCGTCGTTCAGGCATCGACATCGACCACGACACGACCGCGCACCTGGCCCTCGAGGATCGCCGCGCAGGTGGCGGGGACCTCGGCGAGGCCGATGGTGGTGGTCATGGCGGCGAGCTTCGCCAGGTCGAGGTCGGTGGCCAACCGGGCCCAGGCCTGCTGGCGCAGGGCGAGCGGGGCCATGACCGAGTCCACCCCGGCGAGGGTCACGCCGCGGAGGATGAAGGGGTACACCGTGCCGGGCAGGTCCCCGCCCTGGGCAAGGCCACAGGCGGCGACGGTTCCGCCGTAGCGGGTACCGGCCAGGACGTTGACCAGCGTGTGCGAGCCGACCGCGTCCACGGCGTGGGCCCAGCGCTCCGCGCCGAGGGGTCGCTTGGACGGTTCGGACAGCTCGGCCCGATCGATGATGTCGGCGGCGCCGAGCCCCTTGAGGTAGTCGGCCTCGGCGGGCCGGCCGGTGGAGGCGATGACGCGGTACCCAAGGCCGGCGAGCAGGGCGATGGCCACGCTGCCCACCCCGCCGGCGGCACCGGTGACGAGCACGTCACCGTCGTCCGGCGCAGCGCCGGAGCGCTCGAGGGCCATCACGCAGAGCATGGCGGTGTAGCCGGCGGTGCCGATGGCCATCGCCTGCGCGGTGTCGAGCGAGTCGGGCAGGGTGACGAGCCACTCGCCGGGCACGCGAGCCTTCTGGGCGAACCCGCCCCAGTGGCCCTCGCCGACACCGAAGCCGTTGAGGACGACGCGCTGGCCGACCGCGACCGCCTCGTGGGTGCTGGCGCTGACGGTGCCGGCGAAGTCGATGCCGGGCACCATCGGGAAGTTGCGGACCACCGGCTTGCCCCGGACCACGGCGAGTCCGTCCTTGTAGTTCACCGTGGAATGGGCGACGTCAACGGTGACGCTGCCCTCGGGCAGCGTGCTGTCGTCGAGATCCTGTACCGACGCGGTCGGTGCGCCGTCGCTTGCTTCGAGAACCAGGGCCCTGAACATGCGGCGACGTTAGGTCAGCTGCAGCGCAGCGGCCCAACGTGCCGATCAGCCGAGCGAGCGCACCCGCTCAACGGCGTCCACGAAGTCCGGATCCTCCGTGGCGATCTCCCGGAACAGCGACCGGGCCCGGGCGAGGTCGCCGGAGCGCTCATAGAGATCGGCGAGCGCGTACATGCGACGAAGGTGGTGCTCGGCGAGGTGGCGTGGCTTGCGGAACCCCTTGGCCAGCAGGGCCAGCGCCGCGCTCAGCTGGCCCTGGTCGGCCAGCGCACCGGCGGCGACGAGGCGACCCTCGTTGACCAGCGCCGATGACGGTGACGCCTCACGCAGCTCCATCCAGGTCCGCTCGACGTCGTCCCATCGGCGCAGCGCCCGGTAGCAATCCGCCAGCACCGGGTGCTGTTCGACCGACCGGGTCATCTGGGTGAACGCCTCGAGCTCCTTGAGCGCGTCGTTCCAACGGCCCATGCGGTACAGGGTCAGCCCGTACAGCTCGCGGATCGATGGTGCGGTGGGCGCGTCGCGGGCGAGCATCCGCAGGGTGGGCAGGGCCTCGTCGAAGCGTTCGCGGTCGAAGGCGCGGGCGGCCTCGCGCAGCTTGCGCTCGATCCGCACGGCCGACTGCTGGCCGACCGCTTTGACCAGCTCATCCTTGTTGACGTGGACCGGGGTGGACGCCTCCGGGGGCGGGGCGGCGACGCGGCGGGTCCGCGGCGACGCGCCACGGTCTCGTTGCACCACCGGCACGTCCTCGGACGAGACGGTGCGATCCGGTGGCTTGGGCGACCAGTTCTTGACCGGTTTGGGGGGGACGACCCGGCCGCTGCTGTCCCGTGCCCCGGTGCGGGGCTCGACCCGCTCGGCACGATCGGCATCACGGTTGCCGGGAGCGGAGCGCGCCGGGGGCAGCGACCGCTCGACCAGCCGACCGGCGGCCTTGGCGGCGAGACCGCCCACCAGACGCCCGTTCCACTGGGCGGCTGCAGGAGGGCGGCGAGGCCCGCGATCCTCCGACGGGCCGTAGTCCCGACGACCGCGGTCCGCGTTGCGGTCGTCCCGGCTCGGCCGGTCGCCGCGGACGGGGCGATCGCCGCGATCGTCACGACGAGCGGGACCACCGGGGCGGGGGCCGCTGCGGGCGAACCCGCCGCGGCTGGGCGCGTCACCATCGGACCGACGGGGGCCTCGGCCGAAGCTCTGCCCGCTGCGTGCCGGGCCACGAGTCTGACGCTCCCCCTGGTCGCGCCGATCGTCGTCGCCGAACCGACGGGGCCCACCCCGGCCCTGCGGCCGCGCCGACGCTCCGCCGCCACCTGATGGCGCACGATCGTCGCGACGGTACCCACCACCCGACGGCGCACGATCATCGCGACGGTACCCACCACCCGACGGCGCGCCGGCGCGGGGGTTGCGGGCACCGGAGCGGTCGCCACGATCGGAGGACGGACGAGCATCTCGATCAGCAGGCGACCGATCCCGGTAGGCCGGACGGGCGTCCCGATCCGACGGCCGGCCGTCCTGTCGTCGCGGGCCGGTGCCACCGGGGCTCCGCCGCGGTCCCTCACCGGCCGTGCGCCGCTGGTCGGCACGCTCGCCATCATCATCCCGCCGGCGCGGCCCGCCTCCGGGACCGCCAGCGGCACCGGAGGTGCCGCCGAACCGGCGGGGCGAGCTCGAGAACGTCCGGCTCCCACCGCTGGGGGCCGGTCCTCGCCGTACCGCACCGGACCCTCGTCGGTCCCCGCCGGCACTGCCGCTGGGGCGCGGCCCGGAACTGCCGTTGGGGCGCGGCCCGGAACTGCCGCGACCGGTGGGGCCGCCGCTGCGGCCACGCGATGAATCAGAGGACCGGGGGGCGGGCATGGCGTGACAGGTTACTGCGTTCGTGGCCCACGCACCGCCTGAGGTGTGGTTGGGTGGAAAACGGAGAAAGGGGCCCTCCGTAGAGGGCCCCTTTCAGAGCGAAATCCGGCGGCGACCTACTCTCCCAGGGCGAATCCACCCAAGTACCATTGGCGCAGGCAGGCTTAACTTCCGTGTT
>JADLEF010000303.1 GCA_020846295.1 Acidimicrobiales bacterium | reverse complement strand
TGTCGAGCACGACGTTGCGGCCGCGCGGGCCAAGGGTGACCTTGACCGCGTCGGCCAGCTTGTTCACGCCGGCTTCGAGGCCACGGCGGGCCTCTTCGTCAAATGCGAGGAGCTTGCTCATCGATGATCCGGCGATCAGCCGACCACGGCCAGCACGTCACGGCTGGACAGGATGAGCAGATCCTCGCCCTCGACGGAGATCTCGGTGCCGCCGTACTTCGAGTAGACGACCCGGTCACCGACCTTGACGTCGGAGGGGATGAGCTCCCCGCTCTGCTCCGAGCGCTTGCCCGGGCCGACGGCCAGGACCTCACCCTGCTGCGGCTTCTCCTTGGCGGTGTCCGGGATCACCAGGCCGCTGGCGGTGCGCTCCTCCGCTTCCAGCGGGCGAACGACGATGCGGTCCTCGAGGGGACGAAGGTTCATGGATCGAGCCTCCAGATTCGGATGGCGGTGCTTCGTTAGCACTCGCGAGTGGCGAGTGCTAACGATAGGCCCGCTCCGCGCGCTTCGGCAAGCCCTCGCCGCCGAGCCCCGTCAGGAGGTCGTGTCCGACAGCGCCCAGTTGGGGTCGACGCCGCTGTCCAGGGAGGTCGGGCCGATGGCCCCGAGCCGCCACAGGCCGGCCGCGGCGATCATCGCCGCGTTGTCCGTGCAGTAGGCCAGCGAGGGCAGCATCGCCCGGCGGTCGTCGGCCATGGCGGCGTCGAGCCACCGCTCCCGCAACCGGCTGTTGGCGGCCACCCCGCCGGCGAGGGTCATGCCGAGCGCACCGATGCCGTCCGCCGCGCGCCGCGCCTTGGCGATGAGGACGTCGACCACCGCTTCCTGGAACGAGGCGGCCACGTCGACCGCGTCGACATCGGGGTTTCGCCGCACGTGGTTGACGACGGAGGTCTTCAGCCCCGAGAACGAGAAGTCCAACCCGTCGTGCAGCATCGAGCGGGGGAAGGCGATGGCGGCGGGGTCGCCCTGGGTGGCCAGGCGATCGATCACCGGGCCGCCGGGATAGCCGAGGCCGAGGTAGCGGGCGACCTTGTCGAAGGCCTCCCCCGCCGCGTCGTCGAGGGTGCGGCCCAGCAGCCGGCAGCGACCCGGCCCCTCCATACCGATCAGCATGGTGTGACCGCCCGAGACGAGCAGCACCAGGAGGGGGAAGCGGACCTCGGCCTCCTCGAGGAGCGGGGCGAACAGGTGGCCCTCGAGGTGGTTCACGCCGACGTAGGGCACACCCCACACCATGGCCAGCGCCTTGGCGGCGCTCACCCCGACCAGCAACGAGCCGACGAGACCCGGCCCGGCGGTGGCCGCCACCCCGTCGAGCTGATCGCCGCCGATGCCGGCCTCGACCAGCGCCTCGGCCACGACGGGGTTGAGCGACTCGATGTGCGCCCGCGACGCGACCTCGGGCACCACGCCACCGAAGCGGGCGTGCAGTTCGATCTGGCTCGCCACCGCCGAGCTGAGCACCTCGAAGTTGCCATCGGCATCCCGGGCGACCACCGCTGCGGCGGTCTCGTCACAGGAGGTCTCAATACCGAGCAGTACGGAGCGGGGTCCGGCCATGGCGCTCACACCTTCTCGATCTTGGTGCGATCGGGCAGCGATGCCTCGATGGCGGCGAGGCGCTGCCCGTAGGCGGGTGCATCCACATCGTGGGCCCACATCACCAGCGCATCCTCGTTGACCTCGGCGTAGTAGCCCTTCCGCACACCGGCGGGGGCGAAACCGAACTTGCGGTAGAGCTCCTGCGCCGGCTTGTTGCTCATGCGCACCTCGAGCGTCATGGCGGTCGCACCCCGGGCGACGGCCCGGGAGGCGAGCACCAACATGATGCGGGTGCCGAGCTTGCCGCCCTGCAGTTGTGGGTCCACCGCGACGGTGGTGATGTGGCACTCGTCCAGGGTGAGCATGAACCCGCCGTACCCGCAGACCCGGCTGCCGCGGCGGGCCACCACGTAGAGCCGGCTGGCGGGCAGGGCGAGCTCCCCGAGGTACAGCCCCATCGTCCAGGGACGGGGGTAGACCTGCTTCTCGATGCGCAGCACGGAGGGCAGGTGCCGCCGGCGCATCGGCCCGATGACGACCTCGTCCGGCTCGACCAACTCGCCGACCCGCAGCGCGTTCACGGGCGGCCTCCCGCCGCGGTGGGCGGCAACAGGCCCGGCCGTTGCACCCAGTTGGCCTCGGCGTCGGGCTTGCGCAGGTAGGTGGGGTGGATCTCCTCCGGAGCGACGAACTCCTCGCGCACGGCCTGGGCGTGCGCCAGCTGCACCAGGGCCCAGGCCGAGGGGTGGGCGAGGGCCCGATCGGCGTGCTCGATGCCCTTGCCGGGGGCGAAGTGCTCCGCGTACCGCACGGCACCGTCGCCGACGAGGAGGTGGTCCCCGGAGTGGGAGCGCAGTTCCTCGGCCAGCTCGGCGGGAGCACCGACCTGCGGTTCGACCAGCCGCTGCAGCCCGCCGGGGGTCGCCCGGTAGGTGGCGGAGAACACCTCACCTCGCCGCGCGTCCATGACCGCGACGATCGTCTTGGGGCTGAAGCGCAGCGGGAAGGCGAGCAGGTCCAGCGAGCTGACGCCGATCATGGGGATGCGCAGGGCGAACGCCATCGCCTTGGCGGTGGCGATGCCGACGCGCAGCCCGGTGAACAGCCCCGGACCGACCCCGACGGCGATGGCGCCGAGCTCGCGGTACTGCACCTCCGCGGCTCGGCACACCTGTTCGATCATGGGGGCGAGCAGCTCGGCGTGGCGCTGGTCCCGGTTGACCTGGGCGGCGGAGCGCACGCCCTCATGGCCGCCGAGCGCGCAGCTGACCTGCGTCGAGGACGTCTCCACACCGAGGATCAGCATCACGCGCCTCCTGCGGCGGCGGGCAGGGCGCGGCACAGCGCCGCGAAGCGCGGCGCCCACCCGGGGCCGACGATCTGCACCCGCACCGCGCGATCGTCGGGTTCCTGGCCCAGTTCGAGCGCGATCTCGAGGTAGTCGGGCGGCAGGGCGGGACGGATGGCGTCGCCCCACTCGATGAGGGTCACCGCGCCGGAATCGAGCAGCTCCCCCAGGCCCAGCTCGACCGTCTCCTCGATCTGATCGATCCGGTACACGTCGAGGTGGTGCATCACCAGGCGGCCCTCGTAACGGTGATGCAGCGTGAACGTCGGACTGGTGATGGGCCCGACGACGCCGAGGGCGGCCCCGAACCCCTGGCAGAAGGTGGTCTTGCCGGCGCCGAGGTCGCCGGTCAACAGCACCAGGTCACCGGCTCGGCACAGCTCTGCGAGCGCGGCGGCCAAGGCTCTGGTCTGCGCAGCCGATTGGGTGAGGACGACGAGTTCGGGCGGCATCGGGCGCCATCGACGATACCCCGCCGGAAGGACCGGCCCCTACCGCGCGTGAGGGACCGTCGCGGGCGACCGGGTCGGGCGGCTCAAGGACGGCGGGGAGCGCGCCGTTGCGAAGCCCGACTCACACAGCACGACCGCCCGTCACGGATCGACGGCTCCGGTCGACGGTGCCCACTTCGTCGGGTGCCGACCGCGGCCATGGAGGGCCGTCACCGTGTTCAACTCGTCTCATGAACCCGTCCGAACGGCATCGCCGCCGCTGCGGCTGTTCGCCCTCGGCTATCGAGCCACCCCCACCACACTGGCTGTCGGGGCCCAGGCCCTGACCCACATCTGGTACCCGTGGCGGGAGCTGCTGCCGGCCTGGTCGCTGCGCTTCCTCGGCCCCGAACCGGGGTTCCTGGGCCGCACCCTGTGGCCTGAACGGGCCATCGAGATCTACGTGCGGCCGGGCCAACCGGTGGGCGAGGTGGCGTTCGCCCTCGCCCACGAGCTCGGCCACGCCGTGGATCTGGAGCACCTCGATCCGACCACCCGCGCCCGGTGGCGTTCGATCCGCAGGATCGATCCGTTCCTGGAGTGGTTCGGTGATTCCGACACGAGCGACTTCGCCACCCCCGCCGGGGACTGGGCGGAGTGCTTCGCGGCGTGGCAGGTCGGAGCGGCGTCGTTCCAGGGTGAGCTCGCCCCCGTCCCCGATGAGCGCATCGAGGAACTGCTCGCCGAGTTGTCGCTGGTCAAGATGGATATCCGTGGTTCGATCGCGCCTGGCTCCGACCAGGACGATTTCCCCATTTCTCGCCTGAAGGCCACCGGCTAGGGGCTCGATACCTTCAACAGCGCTGACACGGAGGTTGGCGTCACTCAGGGAGAAGTTGTTCAAGGAGGAAACCCGTGGGTTTGCGAATCAATCAGAACACGATGGCCGTGTCCGCTCATCGCAACTTGACCATCAACGACGGATCGTTGACCAAGTCGATGGAGAAGCTCTCCAGCGGCTTCCGGATCAACCGGGCTGCCGATGACGCAGCAGGTCTGGCCAAGAGCGAGAAGTTGCGGGCCGATGTCCGCGGCATCAACCAGGCGATCAAGAACGCCCAGGACGGCATCAGCTTCGTGCAGACCGCCGAAGGCGCGCTCGACGAAGTGCACGCCATCCTGCAGCGCATCAACGAGCTGGCCGTGTCCGCGGCCAACACCGCCACCAGCGACGGCGCCGCCGAGCAGTCCGAGGTCACCGAGCTGCTCAAGCAGATCGATGCCATCGGCCAGTCGACCAAGTTCGCCGGCCGCGCCGTGTTCGGTGCGTCGGCGGTGACCTTCCAGGTCGGGTCGTTCAGCAGCGACATCATCCAGGTGACGACGGAGACGCTCAGCTCGGCATCGCTCGGTGCCAGCGGCAGCGCCACCGACCTGAGCTCGATCAGCCTGTCGACCGCGGCGTCGGCCGCCATCGACACCATCCGCGACGCGATCGACGACGTCAACGATCTGCGGGCCAGCCTCGGCGCCAACCAGAACCGGTTGGAGCACACCATCACCAACCTGCAGGTGACCACCGAGAACCTGCAGGCGTCGGAGTCCCGGATCCGGGACCTCGACATCGCAGCGGAGATGGTCAGCTTCACCCGCCACCAGATCATGGTCCAGGCCGGCACGGCCATGTTGGCCCAGGCCAACTCCGTGCCACAGAACGTCCTGCAGCTCCTGCGAGGCTGAGCCCGCACCGCTCAGCGCTCGTCGCGAAGGATCGGCCGGCCCGCCCGGCCGATCCTTCGCCGTTTTCGACGGCCCCGGGCGGTGGGCAGAAGTCCACGTCGTCGCCCGGCCGAACGGTGCACGGCGCGGTACCGGCCACGTTCGTCCTCAAGGAAGGGGACGTTCGATGTCGATACCTACGTGACGTTGTCGGATGCCCCGGAGGATCGCGATGCCCAGCCTGTTCTCGTCGCCGTCGTGGCGCCCACGACGCGTCGGGGCCGTCACGGCGGCTGGGCCGGAGCTGCCGATGCGTGAGATCCACCGCAGCTGCGGGGGGACCCGCTGATGGCCGGCGTCGAGGTGTTCGACTTCCGGGACCTCTCCGAGCTGTCGCAGGAGGCCGAGCTGCGCGGCAGCGAGGCGCTGCACCTCGGGGTCCCCCGGGTCGCGCTCGTGCTGTCGGCGATCACCCGACGCAACGTCCAGGGGGCGCTCACCCGCTTCGAGCTGGTCGATCGCCGCGACGTGCTGACGGAGGGGTGCGACCTCTACGACATCACGGTGCCGATCCCGCCCACCCCGGGCGCGGCGACGACCCGCCAACCCCTCGGGGTCGCCATCGTCCCGCGCACGGTCGTGACCGGGATGGCGGAGCTGCTCATGGGTGGGCCCGGCGACGGCGAGGCCCGCATCCCCAACCGCTTCGAGCGCTCGCTGCTGTCCCGGCGGCTGAGCGAGGCGCTGGCCCCACTGTGGGAGGCGCTCGGCGTGGACGCCATCGAGCCGCCCGGGTTGACCCACATCGACACACCGCTGGCCCAGATCCCACTGTCCACCGTGGTGGTGGGCGTCTCCTTCTCCGTCGGCGATCGCGCCTGGGAGTTCCTGTTGGCGCTGGCCTCCTCGGTCATCGACGCCAGCCTCGATCCCCAGCCCGCCGCTGCGACGGTGACGATGGCCCAGGCGGTGCGGGACATCCCCGTCGAGGTGACGGTGGGCTTCAGCCCCATCAAGGTGCGGGCCAGCGATGTCCAGTTCTTCGCCGTGGGGGACGTGATCCGCCTCGACCACCCGGTTGAGGTGCCGCTGGTGGCGGACTCCCAGGGTCGCCCGCTGCTGCTCGTGCAGCACGGCACCACGGGGCGGCGGGTCGCCGTGCAGGTCGTCGAGGTGCTCGACGTGGCCGAGCTGGTGAACCTCGCCGCCGAAGACCCCAAGTACGGAAGACGGCAGGGGGACCTCCCTCCCCTCGAGCCGAGTTGATCGGAGCGTCGTGGACGACAACAACGAAGCAGCCGACGAGACGGCGGGCGGTGATGCGCTCGCCGGCGACCTGCCGGAGGAGACCGACGCCGACGCGGTGGATGGGGCCTTCGGATCCGACGACGCGACCCTTTCGGTGGATCCGGCGCCCTACCCCGATCTCAGCGATGCGGTGCCCGTGGCCGGCGAGCCGCGCGACCTGCGGCTGCTGTCGGACATCGAGCTGGAGCTGTGCGTGGAGATCGGACGGGCGCGCCTGCCCCTGCGGCAGCTGCTGGCGTTGACGCCCGGCTCGGTGGTGGAGCTGGACCGCGCCCTCGGCGAGCCGGTCGATGTCCTCGTGAACGGCAAGCTCGTGGCGCGCGGTCAGATCGTGACCATCGCCGACGAGTTCGGGGTGCGGCTGTCCGAGATCGTCGATCCGGTCGCCGCACCGTCCGCTTCGAGAAGACGCTGACGAGGGGGCGGGCTGATCGATGACCATGGTGGGCATCCTGGTCACGCTGGGCAAGGCAGGCATCGTCTTCGGCCTGCTGGCGGTGACCGTCAAACTTCTGCGGCGCTACGACCGACGGGTCGGCACCGGACCGAGGCGTCCGGGGCCGGCGCGCGGCGGGCGCGGCCATCGCCGGCGTGACCGGCGCGTGCTCGATGTGGTGGAGCGCACGACGCTGAGCCGGACTGCGTCGATGATCCTGGTGCGGGTCCAGGACCAGCACTGGGTGCTCGGCGTCACCGACCAGCAGGTGACGATGCTGCTGGAGGTGGACCTCCCTGAGGAGGCCGACGCCATCGATCTGCGCGCCCGCCATACCGGTCGGTCCGCGCCCGAGGGGAACGCGCCGGAAGGGGCGGGCGACGATGCGGCGGCCGCGCCGGAGCGCTTCTCCGCGCTGCTGCGATCGGAGCTGTTGCGCCAGACCAGGCGGTACCGACCCGGCCGGTCGAGGGTCGAGGTCCTCGACCCGCCGGCCGTCACCGGCGACACCGAGGTCGCGCCATGAGCCCCCGGAACCGGATCGCTTCGCTCGCGTTCGGGCTGGGCATCGCCATCGGGGTCCTCGGTGGCGCTGCCACCGCCGGCGCCCAGGTGGAGCCGGCGCCGGCCACGACGCCGGCCGAGGAGACGACGCCGCCGGGTGGAGCTGCGCCGGTCGAGGTGACCGCGCCGCCCGCCGCCACCGATGCGACGGTGGCGGTGAGCACCCCGGCGCCGGCCGAGCCGGCCCAGCCCGGCGCCGCCGGATCGGGCTCGCCGTCGATCAACCTGGAGCTGCCGACCGGCAGCGGCGGCGTCACCAGTCAACCGTTGACCATCGTGCTGCTGTTGACGGTGATCGGCCTCGGCCCGTCGATGCTGTTGCTGATGACGTCGTTCACCCGCATCACCATCGTGCTGGGCCTCACCCGCAACGCGCTCAGCCTCCAGGGCACGCCGCCCAACCAGGTGCTCATCGGGCTGTCGCTGTTCCTCACCCTGTTCGTCATGGGTCCGGTGCTCAACAAGGCGAACGACCAGGCGCTGCAGCCCTACCTGGCCGGCGAGATCACCCAGCAGGAGGCGTACAGCAAGGGGATCGAGCCGTTCCGGGAGTTCATGCTCACCCAGGTCCGCGACAGCGACCTCGCCCTGTTCGCCTCGCTCTCGGGCGGGGAGCGACCCGCCAACGAGGCCGACGTGTCCACCGCCACCCTCGTGCCGGCCTTCGTGATCGGCGAACTGCGGGCCGCCTTCCTTCTGGGCTTCATCGTGTTCATCCCGTTCCTGGTGATCGACATCGTGGTGTCCTCCACGCTGATGTCGATGGGCATGGTGATGCTGCCCCCTGTCGCCATCTCGCTGCCGTTCAAGCTGCTGCTCTTCGTCGTGGTCGACGGGTGGCAACTCACCGTCGGCATGCTCGTCCAATCGTTCAAGACCTAGCCCGGAGGCACGCCGATGACCGATACCGCAGTGCTGGACATCGCCCGACAGGCGTTGACCATCTCGGCCAAGCTGGCCATCCCCATCCTGGCCGTGTCGCTGGTGGTGGGCACCATCATCTCGCTGCTGCAGGCCGTGACCCAGGTGCAGGAGATGACGCTCACCTTCGTGCCCAAGGTGCTGGCCATCGCGGTCGTCCTGATGGTCACCGGCGGGTGGATGCTGAACCAGCTCGTCGAGTTCACCCGCGGGCTCTACGAGCTCGCGCCGACGTTGCTGCGCTGATCGACATGGCGGTGTCGCTCGCCCTCGTGGCGGACTTCGTGCTGATCATGGCGCGCACCATGGCGTGGCTGTACGCGGCGCCGGTGTTCTCCGATCGAGGCTTCTCGACCATCGCCCGCACCACGACGGCGACCGCCCTCGCCTTCTTCCTCACGCCGGTGCTCGCCCAGCAGGCCCCCTCCCCCGAAGCGGCCGAGCTGGCCGGGCTCGGCGGGTTCGTCATGCTGGCCGCCGGGCAGATCCTCGCCGGCCTGGTACTGGGTTGGGTCGCCTCGGTGCTGCTCACCGCCTTCGAGACGGCAGGTCACCACATCGACCTGATGTCGGGGTTCTCGATGGCGACGTTGCTCGACCCGCAGTCGGGCAACTCGGTGGCGGTCTTCGCCCGTTTCACCCGGTTGCTGTTCGTCACCCTGCTGTTCGCCACCGGCGCCCACCACGAGCTGATCCGCGGCTTCGTGCTCAGCTTCCGGGCGGTGCCGATCGATCGGCAGCCCGACATCGCCTTCGATGTGCCGGTCGTGCTGGCGCTGCTGGCCACCATGCTGGTGGCCAGCCTGCAGATCGCCGCACCGGTGCTCGGCGCCCTGTTCCTCACCGAGGTGACCCTGGCGGTCGCCCAGCGCGTCGCCCCCACCGCCAACGTGTTCATGCTGGGCCTGTCGGTCAAGACGCTCATCACGCTGGTCGTGCTGGGCAGTGCGCTGACGTTCTATCCGCTCTACCTCGAGCGCCTGGTGTCGCTGTCGCTCGACGCCGGCTCGACCCTGCTCGGCGCCTGAACGCCCACAACACTCCGCCGCCCCGTGTGGCAGGGCACCGTTTGACCAGGGGAGGCAACGGGCTACTCGTTCGCAGACACCGTCACGGTGGGCGTGGAGAGGTCCCGGCCGACATCCGGTGTGCAGGCGAGGTAGCGGGTCAGCTCCCAGGCGGCGCCGTTCGCGTCCAGCAGAGCGCTGAGCACGGGCCGGCCGTCCTTCGTTCCGGTGACCAACGCTTGTGTACCGTTCGCGAGGGTCAGGTCGAGTTCGACATCCTGGTAGAGGTCACGATCGTCGACGAGCTGAGCTCGCGCCGCTTGGACCGGGTCGGACCAGGCGACATCGTCCCGAGGTCGCCCGGATGACACGATGCCCTCCGCAAGGCTGTCCACGCCCGGCACGCAGTGCACCGGCATCGCCGAGTACGGCTGCTGCCCGAAGTGCAGGACGCCCGAGCCTCCGGCGACGGTCAGCTGCAGTCCCGCGCCTGGCGCGCTCCAGGTGGCCAGCTCGGCCGGCCTGGCCAGCACGATCTCGTCGAGCAGGCTCACCAGCTCTTGGTCCGGGCAGGCGATGGCCGGCCTGATGACCCCATCCGGCCCGGCGAAGGTCATCTCCAGTGTGCGGTCGCCGGGCTCGTAGGTTCCGGTCAGGCTGTAGCAGCCGTTGTGCCAGGTGACGGTGCCGCGGTAGAAGGTGAGCGAGACACCCGGCAGGCCGGGGCCCTCTTCGGTTCTTGGCACGTCCTCGCCTGTGACCTGTAGGTGCGGGCTGCCGAACACCATGCCTTCCAGGTCGTCGGCGAGCGGGGCTGCTGCGCCGGCGATGGCGGTGCCCACCTCAGGTCCTGGCGAGGATGTGCTGGGATCTGTCGCGCCGGCATCGGCCGTGGTGGTGTCTCCGACGGTCAGCTGCTGGCTGCCACGACGGTTGAGCGTCAGGGCGCCGGCGGTGACCGCCGCGAAGACTGCGAGGGAACCGGCTGACGCGGTGAGCCGTCTCCGTCTCCTCCTCTGCGCGCGGGCTTGGGCGACAGCAACGTTGGCGCGAGCCGCGTCGAGATCGCCACCGGAGAACAGTCTGGTGGCGTCAGCCGCCAGCTTGCGGTCGAGCTCGTCAGTCATGCTTCGTCTCCTTCGTCAGCTTGGCCCGCACGTCATGCAACGTGCTCTTGACCGTTCCCGGTGAGATCGACAGCGCAGCCGCGATGTCGGCGACACCCATGTCCGCGAGATAGCGCAACGAGAAGACGAGCCGTTGCCGCTGCGGAAGCGCTGCGATCGCCGCCGCGAGGTCCACGAGCTCGTCGCTGAGCGCGACGGTGGGGTTGACGGTGCAGGCGAGCTCCTCGCGCCGGCGACGACGCAGCACGCTGCGAGTGGAACCGATCGCCCTGTTGATGGCAACACGCCGAACCCACCCGGCCGGGTCGTCGAGGTGCGAGACGCGTGACCATCGCCGGTGGGCCGCGGCGAACGCGTCCGCCACCGCCTCCTCGGCGACGGTGGAGGAGAACGACATCGACAGGGCGCGAACGAGCCGCAGATACTCGGCCCGGAACAGGGCGTCGAAATCCTCCATCGCCGCCATCATGTCGGACACGCCGCCGCGCACCGTGTGGTTGGGTCGCTCGCGCAAGAACTCCGGCCGGCACGCAGTCGGGGACCATCCCTGCCCCGCCGTGACACGGACCGGCGCCCGGCCGCTACCCGCCTGAGCAGTTGCGGCCCTTGGGTCGCGTTCCCGGTCGAACACCCCGGCCAACGCCGGCCGGTCTTGAGACATGACATCGTTCTGGCTCAGCCGGCCTGCGACACGGCGATGCGCGGGTCCTGCCCGGTCAAGCTACCCGCCGGGCACAGCGCTGCCGGGCAGGACCAGCCTTGGTCGGCCTGTTGGAGCTGCGGGTCACCGGCAGGAGTGAAGGGCCGTGATCGGTTCGACCCACAGCCGGTTCGGGGCCGGCGCGGCGAACTTGCGGTCGACCAGATCAGCGGGCCGTTCGAAGTCGTGGTCGGAATCGGTGGTGACCGTCCCGGTCTTGCCGCGCCGGTTACCGACCAGGCCCATCTCCCACATCAACCGCTCGACGGTACAACGCGCCGCCTCAACGCCTTCGTCGTTGAGCTGCGCCCAGAATCTTGACGGCGCCGTACACGAACATGTTC
>JADLEF010000302.1 GCA_020846295.1 Acidimicrobiales bacterium | reverse complement strand
TGCGCTCGGGGGGCAGCACCGCCATTGCGCCGGCCTCGGCCAGGAGCTCCGGGGCGCGACGGTAGAGCTTGTCCTCGTCCGAGCGGCACGCCTCCACGCCGGTGGCGACGTCGGCCACCGCCCGGTCGAAGTCGCTGAGATCGAGCGGGGACAGTGGGCCGAGGCGCTGGGCGGCGACGGGGCCGAGCAGGTCCCAGTTCTCGTTGAGCCGGCCGGCGGCATCGCGCAGGGAGGGCTGGCCGAGGTACTGCGGCTCGACCCGAATACCGACCAGTATGGCGCGGGTCAGCAGCTCCTCGTTGGTCGGATCGTCGTAGAGCGCGTCGGCGAAGCGCTGCCACCGTTGCTCGGCGTTGAGCTGCGAGGACACCTCGTCGGCGACGCTGATGCGTGGCGGGAGCCCGGCCGCCACCGCGAACTCCCCGAGCAGGCGGCTGGCGAAGCCGTGCAGGGTGGAGATGGCGGCGCGATCGGCGTCGGCGAGGGCCTGCAGGCAGCGCTCGTGCTCGAGCAGGTCCCCGGCGGCGGCCAACCGCCGCTCGAAGTGCACGCGGATGCGGCTCTGCAGCTCTGCGGCGGCGGCCTCGGTGAACGTGATGGCCGCGATCTCGGCGAGCGAGACGCCGTGGTCGAGGACGAGGTTGGCGATGCGCTGCACCAGCTGCGTGGTCTTGCCGGTGCCGGCGCCGGCCTCCACGAAGAGCGTGCGGTCGAGGCCCGTGCGGCTGATGAGCTCACGATCGAGGAGGTCGGGAGGATTCGACGCATTGCCGGCGGCGCCGTTCATTCGTGCTCCCCGACGCCGTCGAAGCGGTGCAGCACCGCACGACCGGCGAGCAACGGATCGGCCAGCTTCACCTCGGCCACCTCGCCGCGATCGCGCGGACAGAGGCTGTCGAACTCGCAGTAGGCGCACCCGTCATGGGTGTTGCGGAACGTGTTCCACTCCCCCGGCACCGCCGGGAACAAGCCTTGCTCGATGCCGTCCGCGATGGCGGTGACCACCTCGAGGAACCGGGCCCGGCGCGGAGGTGTCCACTCGTAGCCGTGGTGGGGGTGGCCGGACGCGTCGTTCACGATCCAGTAGTGCGCCTCGGCCGATGTGGCGCCGAGGTGCTGGAGGGCAGCCTCGGCATACAGCCCGAGCTGCAGCGTGGTCCCCCCCTGGACCGGATCACCGTCGGCGATGCCCTTGTACTTGGCACCCTTGCCCGTCTTGTAGTCGAGCACCACGACCCGCCCGTCCTCGGAGCGGTCCACCCGATCGGCCCGACCCCGGAACGCGAGCTCGCGCCCGTCGGGCAGGGCGATGGTCACCGGCCCGGCGCCGTCGAGGCCGAAGGCCAGCTCGACGCGCTCGGGGCGCACCGAACGCCCGGCCCGGTGCCGATCGTCGGCGTGCAGGAAGCTGTCCAGCATGCTGAGCAGCGCGACGCGGTCGAGCTTCCAGTGCACGGCGCGGCCGGTGCGGCCCCGGGCCTCGAACTCGTCGAAGACCTCGCCGGCGAGCTCGGCAAGGTGCAGCCGCTGCTCCTGCGACCAGCTCTCGCACGGGTCCGGCGGGCCATCCTGCAGCGCGTCGAGGAGGAACCGCTCCAGCGCTGCGTGCACGCCGGAGCCGCGATCCAGCGGACTGATCTCGACCAGGCGCTCGGGATCGTCGCGGTCAGCCAGGCCCAGCAGGTTGGCCAGGAAGTAGCGGAAGCCGCACGCCGCCCACTGCTCCAACCGCGACGCGGACAGCGGCTGGGCGCTGGTGGCGGGGATCGCCTCGCCGGCGAGGTTGCCGTCCCACGCAGTGAACGCAGCCGAGCGGCGCGCCGCCTGGGACTCGAACCCGGCACCGACCAGCGCGGCCAGCGGATGGTCCGCCGCTCGGACACCACGATCGACATCGCGCGCCAGGGCCAGCAGGTCCCGCTCCACCGTGCCGGCGACATGCTCGGCGGCGAGCACCCCGGCGGCGTAGGAGTGCACCACGTCGACCACCGGCGGACCGTACCGGCCGAACTCGGTGGCGGCGACCGGCTCACCCGCCAGCGCCGAGGCGCTCTCCAGCAACCACCGTGACGGCAGTGAGGACCGCCCACCTCGCAGATCCCCCCGCGGGAAGCTCAGCGTGCGCCGCGCCGGCGGCGCGGATGCCAGCGCAGCGAGCAGTGCCCGGTGCTGGTCGTTGAGGCGATCCTGCAGGCAGGGCAGCTCACCGTGGGCCGCCAGGCGGGCGCTGTCGCCCAGCAGCGCGTCGTCTCGACGAGGCGCCGGGCAGAGGCCCTCCGCACAGCCGACGACGAACACCGCGTCGAGATCCAGCCCGACCGCGGCGGCCAGCGGCCCGTAGAGCACGCCGGCCCCGAACCGGCCGTTGCGGCCGCCGGTCACATCCAGTTCGGTCCGCAGCGCCCGCAGGAACACCGCGTGGCTCGGCTCGGGCTCCAGCTCGTCCAGCGAAGCCAGCCGGCTCAGCGCATCGACCACCCGGCTCACCGCCCGCTGTTCCAGCTCCGGCCAGCGGGCGTGTTGCGCCTCGGTGCCCGAAAGGTGGCCGAGCAGCCGGCGGGCGGCATCGGACTTCGCCACCCAACTCGGCGCCGCGCACACCGCCTCCACCCGCTCGGCGAGGCCCGCCACGAAGTGACCGAGCGCAGTGATGTCGGCCAGCTCGCCCTCGAGCCGGTCCCGGCCGGGCAGCTCCCGAGCGGCGCGCCGCTCCAGCTCGGCCCGCAGGGCGCGGGCGTGGGCGGCCAGCTTGCGGTCCCAGTCCGCCAACCCGCCGACCACGCCGGCCTGGCGGGACAACCGCTCCCAGGCGACCGGGCGGGTGGGCTCCCGTCCGTCGCGCACCGGGGCGGACCCGACGAGGGCCAAGACCCGGTCCCGTCGCCACTGCTCGGCCGGCAGGGTCAGCGCGCCGAGCAGCGTGCGCCCTGCAGCCGAATCGGCCAGCCGCAGGCGCGACGGACCGTTGGCCGGCACCCCCGCCGCGGCGAGGTGCTGCTCGAGCAGCGCCAGGTACGGCGCGGGAGCCGGGTAGAACACGCCGACCCGATCCAGCGCGACGCCCTCGGCCGCGAGCCCGAGGATGGCGCGCACCACGGCGCGCACCTCGTCATCGGCGTCGGCGGCGGAGACGATGCGCGCCGCAGTGGGTTTGCGGTGGCGCCGCACCCAGGCCGCATCCCGCACCGTGGCGCCCACCCGTTGGCGGACGGCGAACACTGCGCCGTCGGCCTCAGGGTCCCCGCTGTGGCCGGCGATGACCACCGTCGGCGCCACCCCGAACACGATCGAGAGGAGATCGGCGAGGGGCGCGTGCACCGGCGCGGGCAGGTACCAGATGAACGTGCCGAACGGCTCGAGCGCCAGGCCGAGCAGCGGACGCTCCCCCGCCGCCAGCGCCACCGCCGCCTCGTCATGGAAGCCGTCGAGACGGGCCGCCACCGCATCGCACACCCGCACCATGGCGGCGGCGTTGGCTCCGTGGGCGCCAACACCGCGACGAGCCTGCGGTGAGCAGGTGCTCAGCTCCCCGTAGAGCGCAGCCACCGCCGCCTCGGTTGCCTCGTGCTCGGCGACCGAGGCGAACGGACCGGGTTCGGTGGCGAGGGTGCGGCGCACCGCGGCCCCGAGCACCGGCTTGGTCAGCGGCCGGGTGCCGAGCAGCTGATCGGCCCCGAGGAGCTCGGCCAGGCGGAACGGCGTGACGAACTGCACGTTGGCCAGGCCGCGCAACCCCAGCTCCGGGCGGACCAGGGCCCGCCGCGCGCTCAAGCCGACGAAGTTGGAGCCCACCACCACCGTCACCGGGTGCAGGGGGCGACCCTCCTTGGCCGCGGCGACCGCAGCGGCGAGCGCCTCGGTGGCGGGGCGGCCGTAGGCCACTTCCTGGACATCGGTGATCACGGCAGCCAGCGTAGGCAGGGGGTGTGACAACGAAGGGTCATGTCCCAGTGCGGCCGGGGGTACCGCCCGCCACCACGCCCTATTCGAGCAGCTCGAGAGCGGCGAGCTCGGCGATGCGGTCCACGTCGTAGCCGAGCAGCTCGCTGAGGACCATGAAGCCGTCCTGGCCGATGGTCGGTGCGGCCCGGAACGATGTCGCCGGGGTCCGCGAGAACCGGAACCGGCTGCCCTCGATGGTCACCGGACCGTGCTGGGCGTGGTCCACCGTGACGAAGTGGCCGCGGTGCAGCAGCTGCGGGTCCTCGACCAGCTCGGGGCTGTTGCCGACCTGGTGGGCCGGCACCCCCACCGCCTGGAGCGTCCGCTCCACCTCGAGCTCGTCGCGGGTGGCGCACCAGGCGGCCACCACCGCGTCGAGCTCGGCACGGCGCCCACGCCGCCCGGCGGCATCGAGGCCGGCGAGGTCCTCGCGGCCGAGCACGGAGCACAACGCCCGCCACTGCGCATCATCGGTCACCGCCACCGCGGCCCATCGATCCGCATCGGCACCGTGGGCGGCGCAGCGGAACACGCCGTGCGGAGCGTGCAGCGGGTCCTCGTTGCCGCTGCGCCCGAGGATGCGACCGTTCACCTCGTAGTCGAGCAGCGCCGGTGCGAGCAGGTGCAGGCATGCCTCGGCCTGCGAGAAGTCGAGGTACTGGCCCTCCCCGGTACGGCGACGGTGCTCCAGGGCGGCGAGCACGACCGCCATGCTGAAGCGGGGCGACACGTAGTCGGTGTAGGCGGAGAAGGGGCCCGACGGATCGCGATCGGGCCAGCCGGTGATGTTGTAGAAGCCGGAGATGCAGGCGGCCAGGTTGCCGAAGCCGGCGAACATGGCCAGCGGCCCGGTCTGGCCCATCAGGCAGCTCGACAGCATGATCAGCTGCGGGTTGACCTCGCGCAGCGCGTCGTAGCCCAGACCCCAGGCCGCCATCGCCCGAGGGGAGAACGATTCGCACACCACGTCCGCCCAGCGGACGAGATCCATGATCACGTCGCGCGAAGCCGGGTTGCCCATGTCGATGGCGAGGCCGAGCTTGCCGGCGTTCATGTTCATGAACAGCCCGGAGTTCTCCGCCCCGCTGGCCCCGTGCAGGAACGGCTGGAGGGTGCGGGCCACCTCGAGCTTGTGCTCGGACTCGACCCGGACCACCGTGGCGCCGTAGTCGGCCAGCACCCGGGTGGTCGCCGGCCCGGCCATGGCCCACATGAAATCCAGGATCTTCACGCCGGCCAGCGGCAGCTCGCCCGGCACCGGGTTGGCCGTACCCTTCGGTACGGCGGGCAGGCGGGGCGTGGCCAGCTCGCGCTCGATCGCCTCGGTGTCCGCGCCGAGCACCGGCGGTGGCCCGAGCGACACCAGCGGGCTGGCCGACGCCTTCGTGATCGCCCCCGCCATGCGCACCGCTCCGCCGCCGTCGGCGAGGGCGGCCGGGCGCACCTGCTGCCAGTACGAGCGGGCCTCCAACTGCGGGCTGTCGGCCACATCGGCGATCGTCGTCACCGGTGCGATGAGCAGCCGCCGGCTGAGCGCCTGCTCGAGCAGCTCCGCCTTGGTCTTGGTCATCAGGAACTCCTGCAGCAGGACCTTCACCCGCTCGAACTCCTCGACCGTCTCGATCCCCTGATCGACGTGGACCGCGAACGCCACCCAGTCCTTGTCGCGGGTCGCCTGGTCGCAGAAGCCCTCCTCGTGCACCCACTGCATCAGCCGCGCGCTGAAGGGACCGATGGAGGAGCCGAACAGGAAGGCGATGCTGACGTGGCCGTCCTTGCAGCGCCAGACCAGGCGCAGGTCGAGCGGCGGCAGCTTCAGGCCGCCCGAGACGCGCACCACCTTGGGAGCGCCCATCGGCTGGGCCAGCACCATCGACTGGGTCGCCTGCAGCACCGACGTCTGCACCGACACGTCGACGAACTGGCCGAGGCCGCTGCGCTGGCGTTCGTGCAGCGCGATGAGGGCCACGCCGGCGGCGTCGGTGGCGGCGTGGTGCCACGCCTGCGGCAGGGGGATGCGCAGCGGCGCCCGGTCGTCGTCGCCGGTGAGGGCGAGATAGCCGCCGGCCGCCGTCATCACCAGGTCGCTCTCCGCGTAGCCGACCTTCGGGCCGTCCTGGCCGAACGGGGTGATCGACACGTGCACCAGGGCGGGGTTCAGCCCGGCGAGGATCTCGGGGGCCAGTCCGAGCCCGGCGAGGGCGCCCGGCGCCGCGGTATCGATCAGGATGTCCGCCCCGGCCACCAGCGAGCGGAACCGCTCGCGGTCCGCCTCCCGACGGGCCAGATCCCACACCACCGACCGCTTGCCACGGTTGTAGCTCCAGTGCACCAGGCTGCGCTCGGGGTCGGCGATGTCACCGGCGAAGGGCCCCTGGCGGCGGGCAGCGCTTCCCCCGGGAGGTTCGACGGCGATGACCTCGGCACCGAGCTGGGCCAGGATCATGCCGGCCAGGTTGCCCCGGTGGTCGGTGAGATCGATGACGCGAAACGGCGCCAACATCGTCATTGCAGCCCCCTGCTCCCGTTGCGCGCACCGACCGCCCGGTCGATGTGACTTGGGTCGCAGCCTAGCGGCCGGGCATCCATGCGGTCCGGTATGGGATCGATGCGGTCCCGGCATGACCCCACCGCCGCCGTCGGCCGGCCGTGGGCGGCGGACTCCGAGCCGACGCTATGGTCAACCGCCATGGACCCCCTCGAGGACAGCCGGAAGTACGCCGTCATCACCGATGACGCCCTCAACTCGCTGCGCCGGCTCATCAACGTGCCGATCACCGAGACCGTCGAGCCGTGGTGCTACGAAGTCACGCGCGACAACATCCGCCACTACGCCCACGGCATCGGCGACGACAACCCCCTGTGGTGCGACCCGACCTACGCCGCCAAGGGCCCGCACGGCGGCATCGTCGCCCCGCCGTCGTTCATCTTCCCGCTCAACCGGGTGCTCTCCGGCTACGTGGGCGGCATGCCCGGCATCCATGCCATGTGGGCCGGCGCCAACCTGCGCTGGCACGACTGGTTCCGCCGTGGCGACGAGGTGACCGTCACCGCCCACCTGCAGGACCTCATCGAGCACAACACCCGCTTCGCCGGCCGCGCCATCCAGCAGATCTACCACGCCGAGTTCCGCAACCAGCGCGACGAACTGGTGGCCGAGGGCGAGAGCTGGTGCTTCCGCACCGAGCGCGACACCGCCCGGGAGATGGGCACCAAGTACGACCAGGCGAAGGCCAAGGAGCCGTACCGCTACGACGACGAGACGCTCGAGAAGATCTGGAAGCTGTACCAGGACGAGGAGGTGCGCGGCGCCGAGCCCCGTTACGTCGAGGACGTCAACGTGGGCGACCCGGTGGCCACCATCGTCAAGGGCCCGATGACCGTCACCGGCTTCATCGCCTACGCCCAGGGTTGGGGCGGGCTGTACATCCGGGCCAACAAGCTCGCCTGGCAGCAGCTCGAGAAGCACCCCGGCCTCGGTCTGGCCAACAACGTCGGCATCCCCGACGTGCCCGAGCGGGTCCACTGGGAGAACGACCTCGCCACCGACGTCGGCACCCCCGCCGCCTACGACTACGGGCCCGAGCGCTGCAGCTGGCTCACCCACCACATCACCAACTGGATGGGCGATCACGGCTTCCTGTGCGAGCATCGCAGCCAGATCCGCCGCCACAACCCCGTCGGGGACTGGCTCACCATCTCGGGCACCGTCACCGCCAAGACGACCGCGGCCGACGGCACCCCCCTCGTCGAGGTCACCCAGGAAGCCCGTCAGCAGGACGGCGAGCTCTCCGCCACCGGGGTGGCGCTCGTTCGGCTGCCGTCGAAGTCGGCGCAGGGCTGAACGCCATGACCGCTGCGACAGGGGCCGGGCAACCGTTCCGGCTCGGGCTCATGTACGACTGCCGGGTCCGTCCCGGCAGCTCGATCACCATGCGCGACGTGTACCGCGCCGTCGTGCAGCAGGCGGCGCTGGCCGACCGCCTCGGCTTCGACTTCATCTGGTTCACCGAGCACCACTTCGTGGCCGACGGGTACCTCCCCGCCTTCCAGCCGGTGGCCGGCGCGGTGGCTGCGGTGACCGAGCGCATCCGCATCTCCAACGACATCGCCCTGCTGCCGCTGTACCACCCGATCCGGCTGGCCGAGGAGCTCGCCGTGCTCGACCAGCTCAGTGGTGGTCGGATGGAGTTCGGCATCGGCATGGGCTACGTGCCCAGTGAGTTCGCCGCCTTCGGCCACGACGTGAAGCACCGGGTGTCGCTCACCGAGGAAGCGATCGAGATCATGCGCCAGGCGTGGAGCGACGGGCCGGTCGACTTCTCCGGCAAGCGCTACCGGATCTCCGGCATCGAGGTCTTCCCCAAGCCCATCCAGCCCGGCGGCCCGCCGCTGTGGATCGCGGCCATGAAGGAGGCCGGGGCGCTGCGTGCCGCGCGGTACGGCACCCACCTCCTCCCCCAGGGCAACCGGGCCGAGGTGCTCGACCCGTGGCGGGAGGCCGTGCTCGCCGCCGGCGGGAACCCGCTCGACTACCGGGTCGGCGTTGCCCGCGGCATCCTCGTCACCGACGACCCCGAACGCGACTGGCCCGCCATCCGCGACGCCGAGCGCTACAAGATGAAGGTGTACGAGCGCTTCTTCACCGAGACGCCGGACACCTACACCTTCGCCCGCAAGGACGCCGGTCCCATCCCCCAGACCTGGATCGTGGGCGACGCGGACCACGTCGTGGCCGAGCTGCAGGCGTTCATCGACGAGTACGGCGTGACCGACGTGGGCATGGCCGGCCTGCCGCCCGGCATCGACCCCGAGTTCATGGCGGCCAACCTCGAGCGCATCGCCACCGAGGTGCTGCCCCGCCTACGCTGAGCGTACCGGTCGGTACCCTACGTCTCGGTAGGGTACCGACCGGCATGACGGCGGGTCCGATGTCACACGGCGAGGTGCTTGCGGGTGAAGGCGGCGATCTTGGCGATCGCCTCGTCGGACTCGGGCACGAAGCCGGCCGACGCCTGCCACACGTGGGTCATCTCCGGCCACACCTCGAGCGTGACGTCCACCCCGGCCGCCTCCGCCTTCGCCGCGAAGCGGGTGGCATCGTCGAGCAGCACCTCGGCGTCGCCGACCTGGATCAGCAGCGGCGGCAGGCCGGACAGCTCACCGTGCAGCGGGGCGGCCAGCGGATCGTGCGGGTCGCCCTTGTCACCGAGGAACATCCGGGCCATCTCCAGCAGCGCACCCTTGGAGACCATCGGGTCAGCTGCGGCGCGCGTGGTCATCGACTCACCGGTCCCCTCGAGATCGGTCAGCGGCGAGATGGCGATGGCCGCCCCCGGCAGCGCCTCCCCCTGGTCGCGCAGCGACAGCAAAGTGGCGAGCGTGAGCCCGCCACCGGCCGAGTCGCCGGCGATGGACAGCCCCGACGCCGACAGGCCCTGGGTCAGCATCCACCGGTAGGCCTTCACCGCGTCCTGGACCTGGGCCGGGTGGGGGTGTTCGGGGGCGAGGCGGTAGTCGAGGGCGAGCACCCGGATGCCGAGCGCCTTGGCCAGATGCCCGGTCAGGTTGCGATGCGAGTCGATCGAACCGGCCACGTAGCCCCCGCCGTGCAGGTACAGCAGTGCCCGGTCCTGGCGACCGCCCGGGGCGTCGATCCACTCCGCCGGCACGCCGTCGGCGCTGACCGGCGTTCCCACCACGCCATCGGGGAACTTCCCGCCGACGCGGTCCTGGAACACGCGCATCTTCTCGATGTCGACCTGGTCGGACTGCGGCTGCTTGCGCAGCAGACCGAGGAACTTCTCGAACTGTGGGCTGGCCATCGGATTCCCCCTTGCTCGGTGGCGAACGCGCAGGAACCTATCCCGGCGGCGCGACCATCGGCACGACCGCTCGGAATGGGGCAGTATTCCGTCCATGAACAGCCACCTCGACGCGCACGAGCACGCCGCACCCATGGCCGCAGGGCCCACCGGCCCGCTGCGGGGGCTGCGCATCATCGATGTCACCCACGCCCTCGCCGGCCCCTTCGCCGCCATGTTCCTCGCCGACATGGGTGCCGATGTGATCAAGGTCGAGGGGCCCACCGGGGAGATGACCCGCTTCGGCGGGCCCTGGACGCGCGACGACGAGGAGAAGAGCTACTCCGGCGGGTACGCCATCCGCAATCGCAACAAGCGCTCCATCATGCTCGACCTCACCAAGGACGAGGACAAGGAGACCTTCCTGCAGCTGGTGGAAACGGCGGACGGGCTGATCGAGAACCTGCGCGCCGGCGTCCTCGACCGTCTCGGCGTCGGCTGGGATGCCTGCCATGCCCGCAACCCGAAGTTGGTCTACGCCTGCATCCGAGGCTTCGGGGATCCGCGCAACGCACCCAGCCCGTATGCGGAGTGGCCCGCCTACGACCTCATCGCCCAGGCGATGGGCGGCGTGGTCGCCTCCACCGGGGAGGATCCCGAGCACGTGATGAAGGTCGGTCCGCCCATCGGCGACACGGTGCCGGGGCTGATGACCGCGCTCGGTCTGCTCGCCGCACTCCACCGCGCCAAGGACACCGGCGAGGGGCAGTTCATCGACGTCGCCATGGTCGATGCCATGATGACGATGTCCGAGGCGAGCCAGATGATGTACTCCTACATGGGTCGCCCGATGCGGCCGATGGGCAACGCGGTGGACGGGATCAGCCCGTACAACGTGTACCCCACCGCCGACGGGCACGCGGTGATCGCCACGCCGACGGAACCGCATTGGAAGCTGCTGTGCGGGCTGATCGGACGGGACGACCTCATCACCGACGAGCGCACCAGCTCCAACCGCCGCCGGGTCCGGAACCGACCCGTCGTGGACGAGGCGCTCGGCGGCTGGGCGAAGACGAAGACGACGGCCGAGGTGGTCGAGACCCTGGGCAACGTGGTGCCGGTCGGTCCGGTGTACGGGCCCGAGCAGTGGGTGGAGGATCCGCACGTCGCCGCCCGGGAGATGCTGGTCCGCGTCGAGCACGACCACCACCGGCCGACGGTGGTGCTGAACTGCCCGATCAAGTTCAGCGAGGACCCGGCGGGCATCTACCGCGGCGTTCCCAAGCTCGACCAGCACGGTGAGGAGATCCGCGCCGAGCTCGCGGCGAGGCGCGGCGGCAGCGAGGGCTGATCCGCCGCTGACCCGTCTGCGTCCTTTCCGCCGGGATCGCGTCGCATCGCTCAACCTCGACGCATGACCGACCGACGTCGCACGGCATGCAGCGCGGCGCGGTGGTACCAACGGGGGTCGAGCGGCGCTTGGGCACCGACGAGATCGTGGTGTCCAAGACGGATCAGCGGGGGCGCATCACCTACGCCAACGCGGTCTTCCTACGCATGTGCGCATGCGGGGAGGGCGAGGTGCTCGGCCGGCCACACAACCTGATCCGCCATCCTGAGATGCCGCGCGCCGTCTTCAAGCTGCTGTGGGACACGATCCAGGCGGGCGACGAGGTGTTCGCCTACGTGCTCAACCTCGGGCTCGACGGTGCGCACTACTGGGTGTCCGCGCACGTGACGCCCAGCTACGACGCGCGGGGAGCGCTGGTCGGGTACCACTCGAACCGCCGGGCTCCCGATCCGGTCGGGGTGGCGGCGGTGCTGCCGTTGTACCGCGACCTGCTCGCCGTCGAGCGGCGCGAACCCGACCCGGTTCGGGCCGTCGCAGCCGGTTCCGCGCTGCTGCAGGATCATCTGGCCGATGCAGGGCTCACCTACGACGAGTTCGTCTGGTCGTTGACCGGCCGGGCGCGGGCCGGCGTGGGCGAGCGCTGAGCCGCCCGCTCACGCGGCGTGCGGCGCGAACACCGACGACACGTGGTCCAACGGCCCGCAGGGCGGGGTGGATGTGGTGAAGCCGGGGTGGTCGCGCGGTGGCCCGACGGGGCCGTACACGCCACGGTCGACCCGTTCGAGCCTCCCCTTGGCGACCTCGTAGCGCAGCGCGTCGGACAGCGCCTTGACGGCGTGTTCGCTGTCGACGCGGTAGCCGTGATGGTGCAGCAGCACGTGCAGCTCGGGAAGGGCGAGTGCACCGGCCCTTCGAAGGATCGCAACGCAGGCGCTGCGCAGGCGCCGGCCCCACAGCGGCGTGCTGTGGTGGTGCTGGGGCGGCAAGCGGACCGAGCCGTCAGGGACGGGTTGGCGCGCATGGGCAGGACCGACGATGCGGAGGGTGAGTTGTCGGCGCTTGTCGCCCAATTGCTCGACGAGTCGGTGACGGCGGGCGGCGAGAGCGGCGAGCTCGGCGTCCACCTGCTCGAGCTCGGCGAGCAGGCCGACGCACTCAGCGACTACGGCAGCGCGCTTGGCGCCGAAGAGCGATCGGTGGCGGAGCGGGGGATCTTGGCGACGAGCGACCATCGGATGACCAACTTCGATGTCGGTGATGACGGTGGAGACCGATCTCGGTGGCCCGGCCTCGAGGCGCTCGGGGCCCAGCGGCCCACAAGGCCGATCGCAGCACACGAGTCATCGACGATGCGAAGTCGAACCGGCCGGGTTCTGCTGCGGCGACGTCCGCTCGGCGGCACGATCCCGTCGACCCACCCCATTCCACCACTCAGCGCGTCGCCACCCTCACTCCACTCTCCGTCGCCCACCCGCAGGGCCTCCGGACCGTGTTGCACCGAATCGACGCCGATTCGGCGCGACACGGTCCTGAGTTGATGTTCGGGGGTGGGGGATAGAACGCATAGAGTGATGGGTGTGGGGCGCAACGTGTGGGGTGAGGACTCGTTGCGCTGGCGCGGTCGGTGGGATCGAGGTCCCCGTCGGCTTCGCGGTGGCGTTGGTGGGCGGCCGGCGGAACACGTCAGGGCCGTCGGCGAGGGAGCGGGATCGTCGACAGCTCGTCACCCGCTGGCTCCGCCGGGTAACGGACCCGGCCGACAGCCGCATCCCCACCCGCTGACGCTCCCCCCGTCAGGCTCGCCCCACCGGCGGAGCCCCTCCGCCCGAACCCGGGATGGCCCCACGTGGCCAGCAGCACGAGCAACGACGGCATCGCTCCGAACAGCGGCGCCAGCAACGGTATGCGCCCCTGCAACGCCTCCAGCGCCACCTCCGGCAGTCCGCTCGTGCGGTTCAGCTCCGACGCGAACCCCCAGTTCGCCTCCAGGTGCAGGGCCATCCCCCACCCGCAGGCGATCAGGTTGCCCGCGCACAACACCCGTGCCGCCCTCAGCCGCCAGCGGCCCGCACCAGGGCTCACCGCCCACGACGCGCTCAGCGACGTCTGGGCCACCACCCACGGCGCCAACTGGGCGGCGCCGTGCCAATGACCGATCAGCGCCAGCTCGGCGAGCACGCCCAACGACGCGACCGAAGCCACGACCGTGAGCGACTCGCGGAGCCGGCTGTCCCAGTTCGTCGCCCGTTCCGACAACGGTCGATCAGGCGCCGAAATCCAGGTACTGCATGATGCGCTCGATCTCGGCGTCATCGATGTACTTCTTCATCTCGTCGCGGAACTTCTGCGGACCGGTCTCGGCGTCATAGGGACGGTATTCGGTGATCTCGTGGGCGATGTTCTCCCCCACCCCCGGGATCGTCATCAGCTCGGCCTCGGTGGCCGTGTTGGCCGGCAGCACCGCCGCCGCCGGTGCGGCCGCGGCCGGCGCCGCCGCCCCGGAGGCAGCAGCCTCGCTCGACGCCGACGAGCTGCCCACCGTGTCCTCGTCACCGCCACCGCACGCGGCTGCCCCGAGCAGCAGCACGGCTGTCGTGGCGGTCACGGTCAGCGGGCGGACGAGGGACCGGCGAAGCGGTTGACGCAGCATGGAAACGACTCCTGTGGCTCGATCCCGCCCCGGACGGGCAGGCCGGGCGCCAGCGTCGCCCCCGCTGCCTTAAGCCGTCCCTAACGTGGCGCTAGGTCTCTCCCCTGCAGATCCGGCTCGAGCAACACCCGCACCCGCGCCCCACCCAGCGCACTGGGCTCGACCGACAGCAACCCGCCCACCACATCGGCCAACTGCCTGACGATCGACAGGCCGAGCCCCGTGGACCCTCCCGACGACCGTCCCGCAGGGACCATCGACGAGTCGAACCCACCCCCTGCATCCTCGACCACGATCTCGGCCCCCCAACTCCCGCCGGACACCGAGACGCGGAACTCCGTGCCCGGCGCGGTGTGGGCGAACACGTTCTCCATGAGCACGTCGAGCGCTGCGTTGAGCAGCTCGCGGTCCACCATCAGCTCCGCCCGAGCCACCATCGCCTCGAAGGCGCACGGGCGTTCCTCCTCGACGGCCAGCGCCGACCACCACTCGAAGCGCTGCCGGCATGCCTCCACGACATCGACGGGCTCCAACCGCTCGATCCGGCCCCTCGCGGCGCGGATCACGGCGTTCACCTCGTGGGTGAGCGCGTCCACGTCGGCGAACAGGACCTCGGCGAGCTCCGGGTCGGCCACCCGATCCAGGTCGACCCGCAAGCGCGTCATCGGCGTGCGCAACCGGTGGGCCAGCTCGCCCACCATGGCCCGCTCCCGCTCGACCATCGCCGCCACCTGGCCCGACATCGCGTTGAACGCGCTCGCCGTGGCCGCCAGCTCCGCCGGTCCCTCCACGGGCACCTGGACCCCGACCTCACCCGCCCCCACCCGGCGCGCCGCGGCCGCCAGCGCGGTCACGGGTCGCGACAACCGCAGCGCCAGCCGATCGGCGACGACCACCGCCACCGCGGCCAACACCGCAGCCACCAGCAGCAGCACGGCGAGCGATCGGACCAGCCCGCGCCGCAGCTCCGCCTCGGGCACGAATGCCCGCACCGCTCCGGTCTGCCCGTCGGTGCCCACCACGGCCAGCACCACCTCGCCGCCACCGGGCACGTCGCCCTCGCCGCTGCGCCGTTCGGCCACTGCCCGCTCCAGGCGAGACGACGGACCCGCCGATTCGCCGATCAGCTGCCCGCCGCGCACCACCGACACGGCCAGCCCGTCGCCCGCGTTGAGCACCGCCAGGCGGGCGAGCACCCCGGCCTCGTCCTCCACCGCGACGAGGGGCACGAGCTCCGTCGCCGCGGCACGGGCGACGTCGAAGCCGCGGATGCGGGCGTTGGCCCGCGCCGTCAAGCCCAACGGCACCACGAAGGCCAGCGTGATCATCATCGCCACCGCGATGATGATCACGGTCAGCTCTCGGCGCATGTGCTCGGATCGACGAGCATCACGCCCACACCGCGCACGGTGCGCAGGAACCGGGGCGCGTCGGCGCGCTCGCCCAGCTTGCGCCGCAGCCACGACAGGTGCACGTCCACCGTCTTGTCGCCGCCGCCGTAGGGCTGACGCCACACCTCCTGGAGGATCTCGCGCTTGGTCACGACCTCGCCCGCGCGCCCCGCCAGCAGCGCGAGCAGGTCGAACTCCTTGCGCGAGAGCTCCACGGGAGCCCCCGCCAGCCGCACCGAGCGGGTGGCGGCATCGATCTCGAGTTCGGCCACCACCAGCCGGGGAGAGCGAGCCGCCCCGCCCACGCCTCGGCGCAGCACCGCCCGGATGCGCGCCTCGAGCTCCGCGCCCGAGTAGGGCTTGATCACATAGTCGTCGGCGCCTGCGTCGAGCAGCGCGATCACCTCGCGCTCGTCGGCCCGAGCGGTGGCCACGATGACCGGCACGCTCGAAGCCCCGCGCAGCATCCTGAGCACGGCCGCCCCGTCCACGTCGGGCAGCCCCAGATCGAGCACGACCACATCCGGCGGCACCGCCACGATCTCGCCGAGCGCGGTCAGGCCCTGCCCGCTGCTGCGGACCACGTGGTGCCGCTGTTCCAGGGCCCGGGCCACCGAGGTCCGGATCCCGGCATCGTCCTCGATCAGGTAGACGTCCGGCACGACGGATTCCTATCCGTGCCGCCGGGGGAAAGCAATCCGCGGTACGGAGATTTAGGGTTCCCTTGATGCGCCGACCGCGGTCGACGGCGCAGACTGACCGCCGTGCGTTCGCGGCTCCTCCTCTCGCTGGCCTGGCTCGGCGGCACCCTGGCGTCCATGTTCGTCGTCTGGAAGGGGCTCAGCTACGACCCCGGCGGCGAGCCGCTCGCTCGGGACCAGGAGCGCGAGCAGGCCGGCGCCGCTCTTCCCCGCACAGCCACCCCGGCAAGCACAGCCACCCCGGCCAGCACAGCCACCCCGGCCAGCACAGCCACCTCGGCCGGAAGCAGCGCTCCCACCGCAGCGACCTCGACGCCCCCGAGCGCACAGGCGGCGACCGCGCCACCGACCGCGCCACCGACCGCACCGTCGTACACCGACGTCACGTACACCCTCGTCGGCGGCACCGCCGCCGTCCGCTTCAGCGCAGCCGGGGTCGGCGTGCTGTGGGCCACCCCCGCCGCCGGCTTCGACGTCGAGGTCGAACCGGAGGGCGGCGGCCACAAGGTCGAGTTCCGAAGCGGCGCCCACCGCTCCCGGCTCGACGTGTGGTGGCAGGACGGCCCTCGTCACACCATCGGGGAACGAGCCGACTGAGCGGGCCGACCGGGTCAGACCGCGCCCGGCCGCATCCCCGCCTCGGGCGGCGTCACGTCCCACGCCGGCGCGCCGAGCGGGGCGTCGGACCAGTCGAAGGCCTCGATGGTGGCCGGCGACCAGCCCGCCACCTCCTCCGGGGTGTAGTCACCCCGCTCGGGATCGGCCAGCCGCACCGCCGTGGCCAGGTTGGACGCCGCCACCGCATCGAGCGTGCAGGAACCCGACCGGCAGCCGTTGCCGTCCACCCACGGGAGGTCCCGACCGTTGTCGAACACGTTGCCCGCGATGTGCAACTCCGCGTCGGCTGCGGTACCGGACGGTACGTTGCTGTCGGCCGGGGCGTCGACCGCGCCGCTCACCGCCACCTGACCGTACGGGCTGGTATGGCCCGAGGGGTTCACGACGAGGTTGTTGAGGATCCACACGTGTCGACCGGGTATCCACTGGCCGCCCTCGTCGGTCGCACCCCAACCGCCGGCGTCGAGGCGCTCCTGGCAGCCGGCGCGGTCGCCGTCGCAGCTGCGCATCCCCGCCACCACCTCGATGGCGTGGCTGCGGGTGCCGACCCGTACCAGCGTGTTGTGGGCCAGCAGCACGTTGTACCCGCCGTTCACGCCGAGCCCGGCTCCCTCGGTGTCGCTCACCACGTTGCGGTAGACCACGACGCCCATCGCCTCGTAGGTCAGCCAGGGCGCGGTCATGAACTCGAAACCGGTGCCCTGCCCGGCGGTGAACCCACCGGTTCCGCACCGTGAGAACGTGTTGCCCTCCACCCAGAGATAGGCCGACCCACCCTTTGCGTACGCACACCAGTCCTGCGCGTCGTGCACGGTGTTGCCCAGCAGGTGCCCACCCTGCACGGCCACGAGATCGATCGCGTTGTCCGTGGCGCCGCCGATGTCGGAGTCCTCCACGAACACGTTGGTGGACTGGTTGACCTTGAGGGTCTCCTGCGCGCCCTCGTCCCGGCTGCCACCGTCGAGGACCAGGTTGCGCAGCACCAGGTGGTCGCACAGCTCGCAGTGGAAGGCGTCACCGGCCGGTTCGGGCCGCACGGTCAGGTCCATCACCGTGAGGTGCGAGGTGTCGAACACGTTGAGGCCGCCGCTCAGCTCCACCGCGCCGCGGTCCCCGGGCTCGCCGGCCAGCACGATCGGCGCGTCGGCGGTGCCGTAGCGGCTCTCCCAATAGTTGGGCAGGTCCGATGCGTCGTACCGCCCGGCGGCGATCTGGATGCGCACCCCCTGCTCGAGCGCCGTACCGGAGGGGATGCGCCGCCACGCCTCGTCGATCGTGCGCAGCGCGGTGGCCGCGGTGGCGCCGTCTTGCCCGTCGTCCCCGTCGGTCGACACGTGCAGCACGACCGGCAGGTCCGCGGTGATCTCGACCCGCTCCGCCCGCTCGGCACCGAGGGCCGCCACCACCGACTGGTCGCGGCCCGTGGTCGCCACCCTGGCGATCTGCTCGCCGCCGCCGCCACCACCTCCGTCGTCGCCTCCGGCAGTTCCACCCGGCTGCTCGCCACCGCAGGCGGCGAGCAGCAGCACGGGGGTGACGAGGAGACGGGCGAGACATCGACGCATCGCGTCCCATCGGCAGCGGCGGCACCGACCTTGATGGCGGGCTCGCCGCGGTGCTTGATGCCGAGACGGTAGCGTCGCCGGTCATGGCCGAGCTCACCGACATCATGCGCACCACCTTCGCCTGCCGGGCCTTCACCGACGAGCCGTTGCCCGACAGCGAGCTCGCCGCCATCCTCGAGGTGGCCCGCTTCGCCCCCAGCGGCGGCAACCGCCAGGGGTGGCACGCCATCGTCATCCGCGACGAGGCCACCAAGGCCCGCCTCATCGAGCTGTCCACCCCCGCCATCAAGCTCTACGTCGCCCAGCGCGACGCCGGTGAGAACCCCTGGAACACCATCGATCCCTCCACGGTGGACCCGGCGAGCGTCGACGTGCCCGACAAGGCGGTCCGCTGGTACACCAACCTGGCGAAGGCGCCGGTCTTCCTGCTCGTCTGCGTGGATCTGAAGGTGGTCGCCTCGGCTGACAAAGAGCTCGAACGGGTCGGGGTCATCAGCGGGGCGTCGGTCTACCCCTTCGCCCACAACATCCTGCTCGCGGCGCGCGACCGCGGCTGGGGCGGCGCGCTCACCACCCTCGTCGCCGCCGCCGAGGGCGAGATCCAGGCCATGCTCGGCATGCCCTCCCACGTCGCGGTGGCCGCGCTGCTCCCGATGGGCCGGCCCCGCGCCGTGCTGACCAAGCTGACCCGCAAGCCGGTCGCCGAGTTCACCCACCTCGAGCGGTGGGACGGCCCGACGCTCGGCTGACCCGGGCCCGGCCGACTCAGCGGGGGCCCTGCCCGTCGTCCACCTTGATCACGGTGCCGGTGACGAACTCCGACGCCGGCGCGCACAGGTACAGCAGCGTGGAGTCGAGCTGCGCCGGGTCCCCGAGGCGCTTGCGCGGGGTGCGCTCGTAGAACGGCCCGAGGCGTGACACCATGCCGTCCATCATCTCGGAGCTGAACGCGCCCGGCGCGATGCCGTTGACGTTGATGTTGAAGCGCGCCCACTCCACCGCCAGCGCCTCGGTCATGCGGTTCACGGCCGACTTGGTGATCGAGTACAGCGCGGCCCCGAGCCCGTCGTAGTTGAACGCGCCCATCGAGGAGATGTTCACCATACGGCCCGGTACCTTGGCGTCGATCAGCCGGCGGGCCACCTCGATGGCGAGCAGGTAGGGGCCGCGCAGGTTGGTGTCGATCACCGAGTCGACCAGCTCGACGGACATCTTGTGCGCCCGCTGGGCGTCGGGCACCCCCGCGTTGTTGACCAGGATCGTCACCGTACCGAAGGCCGCCTCGGCCGCGTCCACCGCCTCCACGATGGAGCCGGCGTCGGTCACGTCGAGCGCCACCGGCACGCAGGTACCGCCTGCGGCGGCGATCTCCGCCGACAGCTGCTCCAGGCGGTCCACCCGGCGGGCGGTGGCGACCACCGAGGCGCCGTTGGCGGCCAGCACCCGGGCGAAGCGGTGCCCCAGGCCCGACGAGGCGCCGGTCACCAGGGCCACCTGGCCGGTCAGATCGGTCGAGGCGTACGGCAGCGGGAAGTCGGTCATGATGCGGTTCTAGCCGTCCACGCCGCATCGGGCCAGCGATGCACCCGCCCCGCGGGCCGGCTCAACCCTGCTGCATCAGGCGCTCCCGCGCCCGGGTCAACACGCTCACGAACGTGTCGGGCTCCTGCGCGCCCGGGATCAGCAGGCGGTCCTCGATGAGGAAGCCCGGCACCCCGGTGATCTCGCGATCCAGCGCCCCCTCCAGATCGGCGAGCACCTCGGCCCGGAACCCACCGGCGGCGAGGACCTCGATCGCCTCGTCACGGGGCAGCCCGACCGATTCGGCCAGCGAGGCCAGCGTGGCGTGGTCCGCCACGTTCTCGCCGTCCTCGAAGTACGCCCGCAGCAGCCGCTCCTTCAGCGGCGACTGGGCCTGCTCGCCGCCGTGGGCCCACGCCCAGGCCAGCAACCGGTGGGCGTCGAGCGTGCCGACCCGCAGCGCCCGGTCGAAGCGGTAGGTGATGCCCTCGGCCTCCCCCAGCGGGATCAGCCGGGCCTGCATGCCCTTGAACGCACCCGGCCCGTACTTCTTGTCGATGGCGGCGCCGAGATCCTTCGGCTCGGCCGTCGCCGTCGGGTCGAGCAGGTATGCACGCCAGTGGATCTCGATCTCGTCCGCCCAGTCGAGCTGACCCATGGCCCGCTCCAACCGTCGCTTGCCCAGGTAGCACCACGGGCAGACCACGTCGGACCAGATGTCGATGCGCATGGCCCGAGCCTACGCGCCGGACGATCCGGTGGGGCGGGAGTAGGTTGGCCGCGCCGGTACCGGCGAAACGCCGGCGGTCGACTCCGGGGGGAACGACATGGCTGCACCACACACCGATCGATGGACCGCGTACGTCAGCCAGCCGCCGGTCGCCGCGCCCGGCTGGTCCCTGCAGCTGGTGGTGGATCCGGCCCGCCTCGGCGGGGCCAACGGGATCGTGTGGTCGCCCGACGGACGGCTGATGGTGACCCAGGTGTTCGGCTCGCAGGTCACCGCCATCGACGTCGACAGCGGCGCCCACCACGCGTTCTCGCCGGTGGGGGCGGGCATCGCCGCCCCCGACGACGGCGCGTTCGGCGCCGACGGCACGTTCTTCGCCACCGAGCCGATGAACGCCACCGTCTCGGCCCGCCAGCCCGACGGCAGCTACCGGGTGCTGCACGACGACCTGCCCGCCGCCAACGGCATGACCGTCAGCCACGACCGCCGCCGCCTCTTCGTCGACGAGTTCCGCCCCGGCGGGCGCCTGCTCGAGCTCGATCCGAGCGGTCAGCGCCCGCCGGCGGTGCTCGCCGACGACCTCGCCATGCCCAACGCCCTGTCCATGGGTCCGGACGGCGCGCTGTGGTTCCCGCAGGTGCTCGCCGGGGAGATCTGGCGCTTCGACCTCGACAGCGGGACGCTCGAGTGCCGGTTCCGGGATCTGGCGACGCCCACGGCGGTCAAGTTCGACGCAGAGGGCAACCTGCTCACCAGCGAGGGGGCGGCGGGCCGCTTGACCCGCATCCGGCTGCGCAGCGGCGAGCGGACCACCATGGCCCAGGTGAACCCCGGCATCGACAACTTCGCCATCGGCACCGGCGGCCGTCTCTTCGTGTCGCACTTCACCGACGGACGGGTCGCCGAGGTGACCGGCGGGACCGAGCGCGTGCTGTCACCGTCGGGGCTGATCGGGCCGTACGGGCTGGACCGCCAACCGGACGGCTCGCTGCTGAGCGCCGACGGCCTCGCCGTCAACCGCACCGTCGGCGCGACGCCGGCCGTCCTCATGAGCCTGCTGGCCGACCTCCCGGGCATGGCCATCGACGTCGCCCACGTGGGCGTCGACGCCCTGGTCCTGCTCGAACGAGGCCAGGTCCTGCGCTGCAGCCCCGACGGCGCCAAGCGGTCCGTCGCCGGGCGGCTCGAGGGCGCGCGCACGCTCACCACCCGGGCGGCCGGCGGGGCGTACGTGGTGGAGGGTCGGGCCGGGCGCATCCAGCTGCTCGACGGCGAGGGCGCGCTCGTCCCCGTCGTCGAGGGCCTCCACCGCCCCGAGGCGGTGGCCGAGGCGCCCGACGGCACGCTGTGGATCACCCGTCAGCACGGTGTCACCGGGTGGCGCGACGGCGAAGCGGTGGCCGAGATCGACGGGTTCGCCGCGCCGCAGGGCATTGCCGTACTGAACGGTATGGTCTTGGTCGCCGACGCGGGGACCCGCCAGGTGGTGGCGCTCGGACCCGACGGGTCCCGCCGCACGGTGGCCACCGATCTGCCGATGGGTCCTCCGGTCGCCGGCACCCGCATGCCGCACTCCTTCGCACCGCTGCTCGCCGACGGAGCGGGCGTGCTGCTCGGCTGCGACGGTGACGGCAGCATCCGGCTGCTCACCCCCACCGCCTGAGCTGTCAACCGGGCGGGCGCGCACCCCGTCCGTTGCGCCATGATGACGGCTCGCGCCGCGAGCCGACGCAACGACCCGACACCAGCACCGACACCAGCAGGGGGAGCACGTGGACACATCGCTCGAAGGGCGAACCGGCGAACCGTTCACCATGGTCGTGGAGGCCGGGAAGATCCGGGAGTTCGCCCGCGCCACCAAATCCCAGAACGACGCCTACGACGGCGGTCCGCACGGCGCGCCGATCAGCCCCACCACGTTCCTGATGAGCTCCGCCTTCTGGCAGGGTCCCGAGTCGAGCCCGCTGGCCGGCGTGAAGCTCAACTGGGAGCGGATCCTGCACGGCGAACAGGAGTTCCGCTTCATCGGCGCGCCCCCGCGGGCGGGCGATGTGCTGACCGGCCAGTCCCGCATCGACAAGGTGTTCGAGAAGGCGGGCAAGCGGGGCGGCACGATGACCTTCGTCGAGCAGGTCACCGACTTCCACAACGCGACCGGCGAGCTCGTCGCCGAGCTGCGCTCCACCATGATCGAAACGTCCAAGGCCACCACCGAAGGCTGAACGGGAGCACCACGCGAGATGAGCACCATCGATCTGACCGTCGGCGCCGAGCGCGAGCCGTTCGTCGACAAGCCCCTCACCATCACCGACTTCGTGCGCTACCAGGGCGCCTCCGGTGACATGAACCCGATCCACCACGATTCGAGCTTCGCCGCCAGGGCCGGCTACCCCACCCCGTTCGCGGTGGGCATGCTGCAGGCCGGCGTGCTGGGCACCTACGCCACCGACTGGCTCGGCGCCGAGAACGTGCGCCGCTTCAAGGTGCAGTTCCGCGAGCAGGCGTGGCCCGGCGACGTGCTGACCTACTCCGGTCGGATCGCCGCCGTCCGGGACGAGGGCGGCGAGCGCCTCGTGGACGTCGAATTGGCCTGCACCCGCCAGACCGGCGGCACCCACCTGCTCGGTTGGGCCACCTTCGTGGCCCCGAACTGACCTCCCACCCAACCAGAACGGAGCCCGCCGTGCCCACACCGTCGAGGGTCGTCGTCGTCCCCCAGCAGCAGGGGGAACCGCTGCAGGTGCTCGACCTCACGCTGCCCGATCCGGGCCCGCACGAGGTCGTGGTGAAGCAGTACGCCTCCGGCGTCTGCCACAGCCAGCTGCACACCATCCACAGCCCCCGCCCGGTGGCGCAGATCCTCGGCCACGAGTCCACCGGCGAGGTCACCGCGGTGGGCTCCGCCGTCACCGGCCTCGCCGTCGGCGACACGGTGATGGTGACCTGGGTACCCAAGGACGCCGCCCAGGCCGCCCGGCCCGGCACCGGCGTCACCCTCGACCTACCGGACGGTACGCAGGCCAACACCCGCTCGGTGTTCACCTGGGCCACCCACACCATCGCCGACGAGATGTTCGTCGTGAAGGTACCGAGCGGTATCGACCGCGAGGTCACCGCCATCATCGGCTGCGCGGTCATCACCGGCGCCGGCGCGGTACTGCACACCGCCGGCGTGCAACCCGGTGACAGCGTGGCCGTCTTCGGTGTCGGCGGCGTCGGGCTGTCCGCCGTGGCCGCCGCCCGCAAGTGCGGCGCCGACCCGATCATCGCGGTGGACCTGGTGGACGACAAGCTCGACTTCGCCAAGCGATTCGGCGCCACCGTCGGGATCAACGCCTCCGAGGTCGACCCCATCGCCGCCATCCGGGACCTGACCCGGCGCGAGGGCGTGTACGACATCCTGCGCGAACCCGTCGCCGGGGTGGACTTCGCCTTCGACTGCATCGGCGTGCCCGTCACCATGCGCCAGATCTCCGAGGTGGTGCGGGCCGGCGAGTTCGGCCGCACCCGGGGCGGTGTCGCCGTCCTCGTCGGCGTGCCGATGACCCCCCTCGAGCTCGACAGCCGCTTCATGCTCCTCGGCGAGCGCACCTACCGGGCGTCCCTCGGCGGCTCGTGCTCCCCCGGAGAGGACCTGCCCCGCTTCCTGCAGTGGCACGCCGACGGGGATCTCGACCTCGACGCCCTGGTGACCCAGCGCTACGGGATCGATCAGATCAACGAGGCGGTCGAGGACCTGGAGCGGGGCCGCATCGCCGGTCGCTCGATCCTGGTGTTCGACTGAACGTGGGGACCGCGCACGGGCACGAGGCCGCACCAGCACTGCCGGGGTAAGTTGCCCCTATGGCCGCGTACCTCATCGTCGACATCGACGTGCACGACCCCGACACCTACCAGACCTACATCGCCCAGGTGCCGCCGCTGGTGGCGCGCCACGGGGGGACGTACCTGGTGCGCGGCGGCAACCCCCAGACCCTCGAGGGCGACTGGGCCCCGACGAGGGTGGTGGTGCTGCAGTTCCCCGACGAGGCGGCCGCCCGGGCGTTCAACGACGACCCCGACTATGCACCGGTCAAGGCGATCCGCCATCGGGCCTCGACCGGCAACATGATCCTCGTCCAGGGCGCCTGACCCCGCCGGCCGGCCGGCGCACGTCATGGCCTCATCCGCGATCGACCGCAGCAGCCCACTCCCGCTGTGGGCCCAGCTGCTCGACGACCTTCGCCGGCGCCTCGCCGACGGGGAGTTCGAGGCGCGCTTCCCCACCGACACGGAGCTGGTCGAGACCTACGCCGTGAGCCGGCACACCGCACGCGAGGCAGTGCGCCGCCTCACCGAGGAGGGCATCCTGCAGCGGGAGCGCGGGCGCGGCACCACCGTGCTCACCCCCGAGTTCGAGCAGCCCCTCGGCGCCCTCTACAGCATGTTCCGCTCGATCGAGGCGCAGGGGGCGGAGCAGCGCAGCGACGTGCTCGCCCTCGACGTGCGCACCGACGCCGATGCCGCCGCCCGGCTGTGCGTGGCGGCCGACGCCCCGCTGGTGCACCTCGAGCGGATCCGGCGGGCCGGTGGCGTCCCGCTGGCGGTGGACCGGGTGTGGATGCCCGCCGGGTCGACCGAGGCGATCCTGCAGGCCGACTTCACCCACACCGCCCTCTACGACGAGCTGCAGCAGCGCTGCGGCATCGTGCTCGACCGGGCGACCGAGCGCATCGTCCCGGTGCTGGCCGGCCCGGCTGACCGCGAGCGCCTCGCCATCGACGAGCTCCAGCCGTGCTTCGCCATCGAACGGCTCGGCCTGCGCCAGGACCAGCCCCTCGAGTGGCGTCACACCCTCATCCGCGGCGACCGTTTCGCCTTCGTGGCCAGCTGGTCCGCCTCGGCGGCGGGAGGGTCCAGCACCAGCAGCTTCGAGCTCGCCCCCTGAGCGTTCTGCCATGACCGGACCACAGATCGACGAGCTGGCCCACCACCTCGAGCTGGGCCCACTGCTGGCCGGCTGGCACGCCGAGGAGTGGGCACACCTCTACCCGCCCGACGTGTGGAACCGGGAGGTGGCCACAGCCGAGTTCGCAGCGATGGGCACACCCGGGACCATACCCACCACCTGGATCGCCTTCGATGGCGACGGCCGCCGCGCGGTCGACGTGATGGGCTCGGTCAGCCTCACCGCGAGCGACGACCTCCCCGGCTTCGAGGCGCTCACCCCCTGGCTGGTCAGCCTGTTCGTCCACCCCCGGTTCCGCTCCCGCGGGGTGGGCGGCCTGCTCGTCGAGCACCTGCTGGGCCAGGCCCGTGGCATGGGCGTCGAGCGCGTGCACCTCTTCACCGCCGGCCAGGAGGCCTACTACCTCGCCCGGGGCTGGCGGACCCTCGCCCATACCGATGCGCATGGTCACCCGGCGGCGGTGATGGTGCGACACACGGATCCGCTCGCCGCCCGCCGCTCGATCGCCACCGCCTTCATCGGCGACGAGGACTTCGGCGGGGCCTACGCCTACCTCCGGCGCGGCGCGACGCCGGCGGACCGCGACGCGCTGTCCGGCGAGGTCCACCCCGGCCTGCACCTCGCCGGCGAGGCCGGCTCGCGGCGGTATCCGGGCACCCTGCACGGCGCCTGGTTCAGCGGCTAGGAGCGCGCCGACGCGTTGTTCGCCGGGCTCGACCGCGGCGCGCTCGGCGCCGACCGCCCGGTGGTGGTCGTCGGTGCCGGCGTCGCCGGCCTGGCCGCCGCCCGGCGGCTGCACGACGCGGGCCGCGCCGTCGTCGTGCTCGAGGCCAAGGACCGCATCGGCGGACGGGCCGCGACCGACACCACGCTCGGCGGACCGGTGCACCTCGGCGGGGCCTGGCTGCACGGCCACATCGGCCATCCGCTGCACCGGCTGGGCGTGCGGGGCATCCCCACCGCGTGGGACCGGGCCGCGGTGTTCGTGGTCGGCCACGGCGAGGTGGACCCCGACGCGGCCCGGGCGGTGCAGGCGGAGCTGAACCGGCGGGTGGCCCGGGCAGCGGCCTCGTCCCGGCAGGATCCGGGTGCGGGTGAGGACCCGTCCTACGGTGACGTCGCCCTGGCCGCGCTGGACGAGCTCGTGCGGGCGGGCGGTGTCGGCGAGCTCGAGCGGCGGGTGGTGCGCACCTGGTTGCGGGGAGAGATCGAGAGCCTCTACGCCGCGCCGCTGCACGACCTGTCGTTGCGCCACGGTTCCGAGACCTACGAGCTCGCCGGCGACGACCTGCTCATCACCACCCCCCTCGGCCCGGTGCTCGACGAGCTGGCCGCCGGGCTCGACGTGCGCACCGGACAGCGGGTGCAGGCGATCGAGGCCATCGAGGCCATCGAGGTGATCGAGGCCATCGGCGCCGGGCCGCCCGGTACCGGCGGCTGGCGCGTCACCACCGCAGCAGGCGAAACCCTGGCGGCGTCGGCCGTGATCGTCACCATACCGCTCGGTGCGTTGCGCACCGGGCGGTTGCGGGTGCGGCCGTCGTGGACCCCGCCGGTGCGCCACGCCCTCGAGCACCTCGCCGCCGGGCCGGTGGCCAAGGCCTTCTTCCGCTTCGACGAGCGCTTCTGGGCTCCCCACCGGGTGTTCTGGTTGGCCGATGTCGAGCCGCCCGCCTTCGGCCTGTGGGTCGATGTCAGCGAGCTCGTCGGCGCGCCCGCCCTCTGTGCGTTCGCGGTGGGTGACGACGCCCGGTGGACCGAGGCCGCCGAGGACGACGAGCGCTGCCGGCTGGCCGACCAGCTGCTGCGAGCGGCCGGCGTCCGCCGTTGAGCAGAGGCCGTTCGGCCCTATCCGGTTTCCTACCCCTAGGGGGTACCATGGCGTGCATGTCCACGATGACGGTGACGCCCGGTTACCGAGACCGCAAAGACGAGCTGCTGCGGCGCCTGCGCCGTGTGGAAGGCCAGGTGCGCGGGCTCGAACGACTCATCGAGGACGAGACCTACTGCATCGACGTGCTGACCCAGGTCGCGGCGACCACCAAGGCGCTGCAGGCCGTCGCGGTGCAGCTGCTCCAGGACCACCTGCGCCGCTGCGTGGCGGGGGCGATGGTCTGCTGCGAGCACGCGGCGAACCCCGGTGAGGGCGACGGCACCGACGCCCCGGCCCGCCGCGACCCCGACGAGGTCATCGCCGAGGCGACCCTCGCCATCGAACGACTGCTGCGCACCTGATCCGTCGCCGACACCGATCCCGAGACCGAACCAGACCGAACCTGCGCCCAAGGAGCTCCCGCTGATGGACACCCTCACCTTCTCCGTTCCCGGCATGACCTGTGGCCACTGCGTCGCCGCGGTCGACGAAGAGCTGGCCAAGGTCCCCGGCGTGGTCAGCCGCTCGATCGACCTCGACAGCAAGGCCGTGGTCGTCACCGGCGAGGCCATCGAGCGCAGCGCCATCGACGCCGCGGTGGACGAGGCCGGGTACGAAACCGTGTGGCCGTGAGCGCAGCTGCGATCGGCGACCGCATCGCCGGGCTGGGGGCGCCCGTTCGGCTGGCGCTGTTCGCCGTCGTGGCGCTGGTCGCGTTCGGCCTGGCCGCCGGGCTGGGGGCCGTGACCCCCGAGGTGCACGACGACCCGGCCCCGACGCCGACCACCGCCGCCGGCGGGCACACCGGCGTCGACGCCGACGGCATGGAGCACTCCATGGAGGGATCGTGACGGCCACCGACACCACCGCAGCGGACACGCCCGCCACCCACATCGAGCTCGCCGTGACCGGCATGACCTGCGCGGAGTGCGCCATGCGCATCGAGAAGAAGCTGAACCGGCTCGATGGCGTGTCGGCCACGGTGAACTACGCGACCGAGAAGGCGACGGTCGCCGTGACCGACGGCCCGGCCGACGCCGAGCGCCTCATCGCCGCCGTCGAAGCCGCCGGGTACGGCGCGACGCTGGCCCGTCGCCCCGACTCCTCCCCCGCCGCCCGGTCGGCGCGCGACCTGTCCGTACCCGATGGTACGGACGGTCTCGACGAGCAGGGGGCTGCCGAGGAGCCGGCCGACCCCCACCTGCAGGCGCTGCGCCAGCGGGTGATCGCCACCGCGGTGCTGAGCGCCCCGGTGCTGCTGCTGTCCATGGTGCCCGCCGTGCAGTTCCGGTTCTGGCAGTGGCTCGCCTTCAGCCTCGCCGCTCCGGTCGCCACGTGGGGCGCCTGGCCGTTCCATCGCGTCGCCGTCAAGAACCTACGGGCCGGTACGGCGAGCATGGACACGTTGATCTCCGTCGGGGTGACCTCAGCGTTCCTGTGGAGCTCCTGGGCGCTCTTCCTCGGCGGCGCCGGTGAGCCCGGCATGACCAGGCCCTTCCAGCTCAGCCTGGGTGACGGCGGTGAGGCCGGCCACCACCTCTACCTCGAGGTGGCCTCCTCGGTGGTGGTGTTCATCCTGGTCGGCCGCTTCCTCGAGGCCCGGGCCAAGCGGCGCGCCGGCGCCGCCCTGCGCGCCCTGCTCTCGATGGGGGCCCGTGACGCCGCGGTGCTGCGCGACGGCACCGAGATCCGCGTGCCGGTCGAGCAACTGCTGGTGGGCGACGTGGTGGTCGTGCGGCCGGGCGAGAAGCTGCCGGCCGACGGCATCGTGCGGGAGGGCAGCTCCGCGGTCGACCAGTCGCTGCTGACCGGTGAGTCGCTGCCCGTCGAGGTCGCCCCGGGCGTTGCGGTCGTCGGCGCCACGGTGAACACCGCCGGACGGCTCGTCGTCGAGCTGACCCGGGTCGGGGCGGACACCGCACTGGCCCAGATGGCCCGCCTGGTGGAGGCGGCCCAGGCCGGGAAGGCCCCTGTGCAACGGTTGGCCGACCGCGTCTCCGCCGTGTTCGTCCCGGTGGTCATCGTGTTGAGCGTCGCCACCCTCGGGTTCTGGCTGACCAACAGCGGCGAGCCGGCGCGGGCGTTCACCGCAGCCGTCGCCGTGCTCATCATCGCCTGTCCTTGCGCCCTGGGCCTGGCCACGCCGACCGCGCTGCTGGTCGGCACCGGCCGCGGCGCCCAACTCGGCATCGTCATCAAGGGCCCGGAGATCCTCGAGTCGACGCGCCGGGTCGACACCGTCGTGCTCGACAAGACGGGCACCATCACGACCGGCACCATGACCCTGGCCGAGGTCGTCACCGCCCCCGGGGTCGATCGCGAGGATGCGCTGCGGACCGCCGGGGCCCTCGAGGCCGGCAGCGAGCACCCGATCGGCCGGGCCATCGCCGACGACGCCAGGCGCTCGGCGGCCGGCCGGGGCCTGCCACCCGTCGAGGAGTTCGTGAGCGAGGCGGGTCACGGGGTGCGGGGCCGCATCGACGGCGTCGAGGTCCGCGCCGGGCGGCCGCTCGATCTCCCGGCCGATCTGGCCCGGCTGGCTGAGATGCACGAATCGGCCGGGGCGACCGTCGTCGCCGCATGGCGTGACGGCATACCGCTCGGTCTGTTCGTGGTCCGCGACCGCGTGAAGGAGACGAGCCGGGCCGCGATCGGCGAGCTGCGGGCGCTGGGGCTGCGGCCGGTGCTGCTCACCGGCGACAACGAGCGAACCGCTCGCACCGTGGCCGCCGAGGTCGGCATCGATGAGGTGATCGCCGGGGTGCTGCCCGCCGACAAGGCGGCCACCGTGGCCCGGCTGCAGCAGGAAGGCCATGTGGTGGCGATGGTGGGCGATGGAGTGAACGACGCCGCTGCGCTGGCCCAGGCCGACCTCGGGATCGCCATGGGCAGCGGCACCGACGTGGCCATCGAGGCCGGCGATCTGACGCTGGTTCGCTCGGACCTGCGCAGCGCCGGCGATGCGATCCGGCTGTCACGGCGAACCCTGCGCACGATAAAGGGCAACCTGTTCTGGGCGTTCGCCTACAACGTGGCGATGGTCCCGCTGGCCGCCAGCGGGCTGCTGAACCCGATGCTGGCCGGGCTGGCCATGGCCTGTTCCAGCGTGTTCGTGGTGACGAACAGCCTGCGCCTGCGGCGGTTCGATCCGGCGCGCTGATCGGGGTACGTTGGCGGCCCGATGGCCGGCCGAGGAACCCCCGCCACCGCCGCGGCCGCCAAGGCCAAGGTGGCGCACACGCTGCACGAGTACCCCCACGATCCGGGCAACCGGAACTTCGGCATGGAGGCGGTCGAGATCCTCGGCCTGGACCCCCAGCGCACGTTCAAGACGCTGATCGCCATGCCGTCGGCGGCAGGCGCCAAGCCGGTGTGCGACGTGGTGCCGGTGTGCGCGCAGCTCGATATCAT
>JADLEF010000301.1 GCA_020846295.1 Acidimicrobiales bacterium | reverse complement strand
TGCGTCGTCTGCACGAGGCGCTTCCGTCGGTCGCCCTGAAGCAGACCTACGGGTTGTCCGAGGTCGGCATCCTGCGCACGAAGTCACGGGAGGACGGCTCGCTGTGGATGCGCATGGGTGGCGAGGGCTACCGGTTGCGGGTGGTTGACGGGCAGCTCGAGATCCTCGCCGAGGCGGCCATGCTGGGCTACCTGAACGCTCCCAGCCCGTTCACCGAGGACGGCTGGTTCCGCACCGGCGATGCGGTCGAGGTGGACGGTGAGTGGATGCGCGTGCTCGGCCGCACCAGCGAGATCATCAACGTGGGCGGCGAGAAGGTCTATCCGGCGGAGGTCGAGGGTGTGCTGCAGCGGCTCGACGGCGTGCTTGACGCCGCCGTGCACGGCGAGGCCCATCCGCTCGTCGGGCAGATCGTGGTCGCCCGCCTGCAACTCGAGGGCCACGAGGACCTCGCCTCCCTGCGCAGGCGGGTGCGGGCGCACTGCGCCGGCAAGCTGGAACCGTTCAAGATCCCCCAGAAGATCGAGCTCGCCGCCGGCAGCCTGCACGGTCAACGTTGGAAGAAGAAGCGGAGCGCGGCATGAGCGCCACGACTGCGACCGCCACGGTCCATCCCACCGCGTTCGTGGATGAGGGCGCCGTGCTCGGCGAGGGCGTTGTGGTCGGTCCCTTCAGCGTCGTGCACGCCGGGGTGCGGCTCGGCGCCCACAGCGTGGTCGGATCCCACGTCGTGCTCGGTGAGCCGGTACCGGGCGCGCCGGACGCGGAGCTGCTCATCGGCGAGCGGGCCACCATCCGCAGCGGTACGGTGGTCTACGCCGGGTCCGCGTTCGGGATCGACCTGCAGGTCGGTCACCACGCGACGCTGCGCGCCGGTTGCGCCGCCGGCGATGCGGTGCGGGTGGGCACCAACGCCAGCCTCGAGGGCGAGCTCACCATCGGCGACCACGTCTGCGTCCACACCAACGCCCATCTGAGCTCCGGGACCACCTTGGGCAGCTTCGTCTGGGTGTTCCCCTTCGTGGTCTTCACCAACGACCCGGTCCCACCGGGCAACGTGCTGACGGGCGCGACGGTGGGCGACTACGCGGTGATCGCTACCGGCACCGTCATCCTGCCCGGCGTGCGGATCGAGCGCCACGCTGTGGTCGGCGCCCGGTCGGTGGTCCGCCAGGACATACCAGAGGGGATGTTCGCCACCGGTGATCCGGCGCGCGTGGTGGCGCCGGCCCGCTACCTGCGCGACCGCGACAGCGGCGCCGCGCTGTACCCGTGGCCGCACCGATTCGAGCGGGGTATGCCGTGGGCCGGCGTCGGCTTCGATGCCTGGTGTGGCAACGGCGCGCACGCCGCGTCGGTGCCGGCATGACGGCCGGGAAGCCAGTGCCGCAGCCGCTGGTCGAGCTGTCCGGGCTCGACGTCGCGACGGCGGGGGAGCTGTTGCGGCGGGCGTTCCCGGACGGAGCGGCGCTGACCGTCGCCCACCCCGATCCGGCGCAGCTGCGTCGGCTCGCCGGCGAGGCACTCGCGCTCCGGTTCGCCTCCCCCGATGCCGCCGGGGCCGGGCCGCTGCTCCACCTCGCCGGAGCGGGGCCCGACGAGGTCTGGTTGCTGCGGACCTGGCAGCGGGCCGCCGCCGGTGTCGACGCGTCCCCCCTGCTCACCGCATCGCCCGCCCCGTCGGTGCGCGGGCTGCGGGTGCTGCTGATCTGCCACGAAGCGACCCGAACCGGCGCGCCGATCGCACTGCTCGGCATCGCCCGCTGGCTGGCGGCCCATGGCGCCATCCTCACGACCCTGGTGCTGGTCGACGGGCCGTTGCGCGAGCACTTCGCCGAGCTGGGCCCGGTGCTGCGGGCCTCCGGTCAGCTGGCGCTGAGCGAACTGCCCGCGGTCGACGTGGTGTACGCCAACACCGTCGTGCCCAGCCTCATCGTGGCGCAGCTGGCGGAACACGGCGCGACCGCCATCCTGCACGCGCACGAGCTCGACCACGCCATCGCGTCGGTCGGGGTCGACCATGTTCGGCGCGGCCTCATCGCCAGCCGTCACCTGCTCGCCGTCTCCGAGGCGTCGGAGATGGCGCTGCGTCGCGCCCTGGGCGCGATCGATCGGCCGATCACCCGCATCAGCGAGCCGCTGCCCGAGGATCGCTTCAGCGTCGCGGCCGAGCTCGGTGCGCATCGCCACGGGTCGGAGCCCGGCTTCGTGGTCGGTGGCTTCGGCACGTTCTGCCGGTTGAAGGGCGGCGATCTGTTCGCCACGGTGGCGGCGATGGCCCCGGGTGACGGCGAGCCGCCGTGGACGTTCCAGTGGGTCGGTCAGCGTGGTGATGACGCCTCGGCGCTGTTGGGCCAGGTGCGGGCCGCCGGCCACCCCGACCGGATGACCTTTGCCGGGGAGCTCGACCGGCCGCTCGAACTGGTGCAACGCTTCGCGGTGCTCGCGCTGCTCTCGCGCCAGGACTCCTATCCGCTGGCGATGTTGGAGGCTGCGCTCGTCGGCGTGCCCACGCTCGCCCAGCGAGGTTCCGGTGGGCCGGAGGAGTTCGCCCGCGACGGCGGCGCCGCCATCGTCGAGGCGGAGGATCCGGCCGCGGTGCTGCGGGGGCTGCGGCTGCTGCAGGCCAATCCGGCGCTGCGCCGGTTGCTGGCCGACGCTGGCCGGACCAGCGTGCTGCGGCGCAACACGCTGGACGCCATCGCCCCCGTCGTGGGCAGGGTGCTGGTCGAGGTCGCCCGGCCCGCCCCCGTGCAGGTCCGCTCGTCGCCGCCGCCCGCGCCGACCGTCAGCATCGTGATCCCGGTGTTCAACCGGGCGGACATGACCGAGCGGTGCCTGCGGGCGCTCGCCCCGACGGTCGAGGGCGTCGCGGTCGAGCTGGTCGTGGTCGACAACGGCTCGAGCGACGGTTCGGCGGAGTTGGTCGAACGGTTGTGGCCCGGCGCCACGATCGTGCGCAACGCGGCGAACCAGGGTTTCGCCCGAGGGTGCAACCAGGGCGTGGCCGCGGCGCGGGCCGAGCGGATCGTCATCCTCAACAACGACACCGAGCCGCGCCCCGGATGGCTCGAGGCGCTGCTCGGCCACCTCGAGGACCCGTCGGTCGGGCTGGTCGCCCCCAAGTTGCTCTTCCCCGAGGGAACGCTGCAGCACGGCGGCATGTGGCTGGTGGAGGACCGCAAGCTGGGCCTGCCGCTCAACGCCGTGCACCGCTACTACCGCGAGCCGGCGGACACCGCTGCGGTCAACGAGGTCTGCGACCTGCAGTTGGTCACCGGTGCCGTGCTGGCGGTGCGCCGTTCGGTGTTCGCCGAGGTGGGCGGGTTCGACGAGGGCTACTGGAACGGGTGTGAGGACGTCGAGCTGTGCCTCGCCGTCGGTGCCGTCGGCTACGGGGTCCGCTACGAGCCGGCCTCGGTGTTGGTCCACCACGAGTCGGCCAGCGGCGCCGAGCGGTGGACCAAGCTGAACGAGAACCTCCGCCGGCTGACCGAACGGTGGGCCGCCCGCGCCCGGCCCGATGTGATCATCGCCGCCGACGGGTCGGTGGTGCCCACCGGCGGGACCTTCCCGCTGCCCGCTGCGCCGGGCGGCCTTCGGGTTGCGCTGGAAGGCGCCGCCTTCCAGTTCCACTCGCTGGCCCAGGTGAACCGCGAGCTCGCGGTGCGGCTCGCCGCCGAGCACGGCTTCGCGATCGCCGCCCGTTCGACCGGGGTGCCGGAGGTGACGCCGGCCGACGACGCCCGCCTGTTGCCGGTGGCCGCGGCCAGCGCGGCGACGCCACCGTTGCGCCCGCAGGTGACGATCCGCCACCAGTGGCCACCCGATTGGAGCGATCCGGCCGACGACTCGCCGCTGGTGATCGTCCAACCATGGGAGTTCGGCGGCCTGCCCGATGAGTGGCTCGAGCCGCTCCACCGGCTGCCCGACGAGATCTGGTGCTACACGACCTGGGTGCGCGACTGCTACCTCCGCTCGGGGGTCCCCGCCGAGCGCCTGGTGGTGCTGCCCATCGGGGTGGACCCGCAACGGTTCCACCCCGACGGCGACCGTCTGCCGCTGCGCACCACCCGGGGCACCCGACTGTTGTTCGTCGGTGGGCTGCTGCACCGCAAAGGCGTGGACCACCTGCTCGAGGCGTACTGCCAGGCGTTCACCGCCGACGACGACGTCTGCCTCGTCGTCAAGGCGTTCGGCGGTGATTCGGTCTATCGCCACGCCTCGGGCGCGGCGCTGCTGCGCGAGGTCATGTCCCGTCCGGGCGCCCCCGAGATCGAGCTCATCACCCGAGACCTCGACCAGGCTGAGATGGCCGCGCTCTACCGGTCCTGCGATGTGCTGGTCCACCCCTACCGGGGGGAGGGTTTCGGCATGCCGATCGCCGAGGCGATGGCCAGTGGTCTCGCCGTGGTGGTCACCGACGACGGCGCGGCCCGCGACTTCTGCGATGCGGAGACCAGCCTGCTGGTCCCGTCCCGGCGGGTGGCGACCACGCCCGCGGCCAACAGCCTGCCACCGTCACGCGCCGGCTACTGGTACGCCGAGGTGGACCGCGATGCGCTGGCAGCCTCCCTGCAGACCATCGTGGCGGACGTACCGCGCCGCACCGCGCTCGCCGAGGCAGGCCGTCGCCGTGTGCTCGAACAGCTCGACTGGACTGCGATCACCGCCGTGGCTGCCGAGCGGTTGCGCGCCCTGGCTGCGCGGCCGGCGCGCCGGCTGGGGGCTGACGCGGCGACGGCGGGTACGGGCCGCACCGAGCAGACCAACTGGTACGTACCGGACGGTCCGGGCTACGAGCTCGACGAGACCCGCCCCAACACCGTGTTGGTGGTGGCCGGCGGTGGCCACGACGGATGGCCCCGGGCGCTCGCTGCGGTGGTGAGCGCCGTGCGGCGCCGCGACGACGTCACCGTCGTGGTGGCGGTGGACGACGAGGATGCCGCCGCTCGGGAGCGCACCCTCGAGTTGCTCGGCGTCGCGCTCGACGCCGCCGAGCGCGACGGAGCCGCGCTCGACGTGCTGGCGGTGCTGGAGCACGAGGACCGCGGGCTCGCCGCGTTGATGCGGCGCTGCCGGATCACCGTGGCAGTCGACGCGGAGGTGGCGCGTCGCGCCCGTCGTTGCGGCCGTGTGGCCATCGCCGCCGACGGCGACGCCATCGGCGCCTGGGCCGAGCGCACCACGACGGCCGCCTGACCGATCGGTCGGCTGCCGCTCAGGCGGCGTGCTTGGCGTCGTAGATGGTGCGGTTGCGGCGCTCCAGCGCAACCCAGTCGACGTCGTTGGCGGTGAAGGTTGCGTGGCCGTGGTGGTGCACGAAGCTGTCGTGCACCACCACGAGCCGACCTGCATCGTGGCGGAGGCGCCGGCACAGGTCGTCGTCCTCGTAGCTGCCGATGCCGAAGCGTGTGTCGAAGCCGCCGAGCGCCGCGAAGCGGGCGGCGTCCACCGCGAGGCAGAAGCCGACCAGCCGTTCGACCTCGTCGACGGCGCCGTCATGGGCGCGTTCCCAGCGGCGGACGAAGGCGTCGAGGGCGGCGTCGCCACCACCGGCGTAGGTGGTGGCCGGCACCGACTGGGCGCCGCTGACGAAGTTGGATCGCGGACCGCTCGCCGCCACGGCGGGGTCGGCGAACGGGCGCAGCAAGCGCTCGAGCCAGTCGTGGGCCGGAAGGGTGTCGTTGTTCAGGAACACCAGGACGTCGCCTCCGGCCACCTCGGCCCCGGCGTTGCACCCGCCGCCGAAGCCGAGGTTGCGGGTGAGGCGCTCGACGCGAACCCACGGGAACGCGTCGAGGCCGCGCCGGGTGCCGTCGGTCGACCCGTTGTCGACCACGATCACCTCGTCCTCGGGTTCGATGGTCGCGGCGAGGCGGACCAGGCAGGCCCGGGTGTGCGCCCAGGCGTTCCACACCGGGATGACGATCGAGGCGCGCACCGCGCCGCACCGGCGTGCGCTGGTGGCGGGCGGCGCGACGCCGGGCTCGCAGGCCAGCGCTGCGTCGACTGCGGCGAGGTTGTCCGTCGCCGCGGGGTAGGCGGGTGCAGCCCGGCGGGCGGCGGCGAACGCCCGCCGCGCCGCCCGCAGATCGCCCTCGGCGAAGCAGGCCATGCCCAGACCGTTCCAGGCCTGCGGCAGCCGCGGGTCGAGCCGGGCCGCAGCGAGGAACTGTTCGGCGGCGGCGACGGTGGCGCCACGGTCGAGGTGGCGCGCGCCGTGACGCAGCCGGCTCCGGTAGCAGGCGCCGTCATCGAGGAGCCGTTCGATGGCGGCGACGGCGAGCTCGTCGACGGTCACCGGCCCTGCGCCGCCGGCGAGGGCGTCGACCAGCCCGTCGTCACCGGTGCTCCACAACAGGTCGGCGTCGTGCTGCGCCCGCTGCGCTGACGTCCGGCGTACGACGGGTACGTCCACGGCGTCGGGGGGGACGGCGATCGCGCCGTCGAGCACGATCACGACGTCGGGTGCTTCGGGGCGGGATTCGAGCACGGCCTCGAGCGGTTCGTCGCAGACGATGCCTTCCACCCGCCAGCCGGCCGCGACCAGCGGACGGGCCCATGGTGCGTCGAGGTCGGTCGGCTCGCAGCCGGTGCCGCACAGCAGGGCGAGCGGGGCCGGCCCGTCCGCCGCGCGGCCGGAACCCGCGTCGGTGGCGCAGAGGCGGGCGACCACGTCGAAGAGGGCGTCGGGCATGGCGGCGAGCTCGACGGTAACCTGCCGGTCGTGCTCGCCGGTCACAGGCTCCGATCGGGCGTCGGCGTACAGCACGATGTCGAGCTGGCGAGCAACGGTGGCGGGATCGATGCAGCGCGGATCCCCGTCTGCCGCGCCGCAGTCCACGGGCGCGTGGCCACCGAAGCACACCACCCCCGCCCGCTGCAGGGCCACGGCGGCGCCGCGGTGGGCGCCGACGTCGCCCTCGCCCCAGTGGGTGACGAGCGTGCAGCCCGTCCCACGGGCGAGGTCGGCGAGGCGGAGCAGGTTGCGGCGGGCCGGCACCGGCAGCACCGCCGGTCCGCCGGGAAGGACCACGAAGACCACCCTGCCGAGCGCAGCCCGCCACTGGGCCCACCGGTCTGCGACCGCTGCGGTCGCCCGCGGCGCCGTCGCCCAGGCTTCGCCCACCACCATACCGATCGGTCTGGATCCGGTGGCGACGAGGCCGGCGGGCGCCACGTAGGGCGGCAGCAGGCCGGCCGTCACGTCGGTGTCGAGCATCGGTGAGGGAACGGCGAGCCCGCGCAGCCGGGGCCGGCCGCTCGCGTCGGCGCCGGCATGCACCACCCGATCGTCGAAGCCGACCAGCGCCGCGCCGGCTGCGCCGTGTCGGCGGGCTCCGTCCAGCACGGCCTGCACCCAGGCGGGGTCGGGCAACACGTCGCCGTCGGTCACCAGCACCGAGGTGTCGGGCGGCAGCGTCGCAGCCACCCGCGCGGCGTCGCGCTCGTCCTGCACGGTGACGACCGCCATGCGCCCGTCACCGGGAAGGGCGTCGGCCCACAGCCCTTCGGCGTCGTCCCCGTGCCGGTCGCCGACGCGGACGATCACGATGTCGGCGGCGGCCGGCTCGGCGCGTCGCGAGGTGGCGTGGCGCAGACCGGTGGGTCGCGCCAGCACCACGTACTGGTAGACCCAGCTCTCGGGGTCGGTGCCGACCAGCTCCACCAGCCTCGGATCGAGATCACCCGGAGCGATGCGGCCCTCGGTGCCCTCGATCGGCTGCACGACCCGGCTGAGTCGCTCGATCCGGAACCCGGCGTCGGCGAGGACCTCCCGCACCCGCTCCAGGGTGAACAGCTGGATGTGGGTTCGGTCCAGCAGACCGGAGGCGTCGTAGCGGAACCGACCCCGCAGCAGGTCGAGCCGCACGCTGCCATGGCCGACGTTGGGGATCGAGGCCACGACCCGTCCCCCCGGCCTGAGCAGGGTGCGGATGCCGACCAGCGCAGCGGCGGGATCGGCGAGGTGTTCGAGGACATCTCCGAACAGGACCACGTCGAATCGTCGTCCACCGCAGCGGCGCAGCAGCTCCGCACGATCGGCGCCGTCGGTGACGTCGAGCCGGTGCGCGGTCACCCCTCGCTCGCGGGCCCGGGCCAGCGCCTCGGGATCGAGCTCGCAGCCGACCACCTCGCAGCCCCGGGCGGTGAGGTGCACGGAGAAGAAGCCGGTGGAGCAGCCCACTTCCATCACGCGGGCGCCGGCGGGGAGGTGCCAACTCTGCTGGACGAGGGTGTCGTTCCACTGCACCGGGTCGATGGGGTCCTCGTAGGTCGTCGGCGCCGCGCTGCTCGGCGGCCGCCAGTCGTCGATGATGTCGCCGTCGGCACCGATCACGCGGCCAGCTCCTGGTTCGGCCGGCTGTCGGACCCGAGGACGTCGTCGAGGGGCGCGGCGCCCGCCGACGTCGCGTCGACGTGGTCGAGGAGCTCGGTCATTCGCCGCTCGTAGGTGTGGCGGCCGGCGGCCTCGGCGGCGGCCCTCGCCCCGAGCTCGGCCGCCCCGTCCGGATCACGCAGCAGCAGCGCCATCCGGTCGACCAGCTCGTGCAGCTCATCGACGAGCACCAGCGACCGGAACAGCCGGTCCTCCCCGTTGTGGGTGGCCCGGGTCAGCAGCGGCCGTCCGGCGCCGCACGCCTCGAAGACGCGCATGTTCACGTCGTTGGCGATCGGCACGTTCACCGCGACCCGGGAGGCGTTGAGCACCCGGTTCAGCTCGGCGCCGTACGCGGCGCCGACGTAGGTGTTGGGGAACGCGGCGAGCAGGGTGGCCAGCCAGCGGTTGCGGCCCGGGTCGGTGGTGGAACCGACGAAGCACCAGTCGTAGCGTGTCGCCGTTCCGGGAAGCGGGTGGCACACGGTGGGATCGAAGGCGAGCGGCAGCCACGGGCAGCCGAGCTCCCGGGCCCGGTCCCGCTGGGCGCACAGGGCCAGATCCACCTCAGCCACCTTGGCCCAGCGGTCGGCCCGACCGAGCGGGTGCAGCTGGGTCATGCGGTGGGTGTCGATGCACCAGTACACCGACGGCACCGCCCCGCGGGGCGGGCCCGGATAGCCGAGGTCGTCGTCGATCTGCAGGTACAGATCGGCGTCCGAGGGAAGGTCGGCGTACCCGCTGGGTTGCACCCGGCCACCCTCGACGCGCACGGGAGGGTGGTGGACCACGTCGTGGCCGAGTCGACGCAGCGCCTGCTCGCAGTGCACACCGGTGGTGTCGGGTCGGATGGAGCGGTCGTAGATGACGACGATGCGCCGACGTTGCTCAGCCACACGCGCACTATCGGTGCGTTCGGCGGCCTCCTTGATCGCCGCCGGTGCACCGAGCGGAGCGCCCATGGGCCGATGGTCCTCCTGCGCCGGTGGGAAAACGGTCCGGATCGCTCAAGCGGCGGGCACCGGTTGCCGTCACCTGGACAGCCCACCACGGATGGGGGGCAACCCAGGTACATCAAGGAGGATCACCATGGGTCTGCGTATCAACCAGAACACGATGGCGGTTTCGGCGCACCGGAACCTGACCATCAACGACGGATCGCTGAACAAGTCGATGGAGAAGCTCTCCAGCGGCTTCCGGATCAACCGGGCGTCGGACGACGC
>JADLEF010000300.1 GCA_020846295.1 Acidimicrobiales bacterium | reverse complement strand
CCGCGCCGAGCACGGTGAGCCGCGCCTGACCGACGTTGTGGCCCACGAGCAGCCCGTCGCGCTGCACCCCGAGCCCGGTGTCGGGGCCCGCGTCGAGGCCGGCCAGCAGCATCGGGTCGACGGGCGTTCCGGACCCGCCCGCCGGCACGCCGCCGGGTTCCTGGGCCTCGAGGCGTTGATCGACCACCACCGCCACGTTGCGCAGTCGCTGGTCGAGCACCGCCTGCCGGTTGTCGCCGACGACGTCGTTCGCCAGGCGCACGGCGCCCAACGTGGCCAGCAGGCCGACGAGCAGACTTGTTGTCGGGGCCGCCAAGGCGGCCACGGTCATCCATAACCGAGTTCTCATGTACCGGTCCCACATCCGTGTTGGCCGTCGCAGAGAGGTATCGGTCGGCCGGAGCCATGGGAAAACCGTCCCGGTGGGGAAGCTGCGCTTCCTCAGCCCGGATGATCAGGGCACACCTGCACCAGGACGCGTGGGACCAAAGGCCCAGGACGGCGCGGCACGCGAGCGTGCCGGGCGCCGTCGGGGCCGGTGTCAGCCCGGCTTGACCCCGAGCGTGACGGACACCTCGGCGAAGTGGCAGGCCACCGGGTGACCGGTCTCGCGGTCCATCAACTCGGGCTCTTGCTCGGCGCACAGCGGCTGCGCCTTCCAGCACCGGGTGCGGAACCGGCAACCGCTGGGGGGATCGGCCGGTGAGGGCACGTCGCCCTCGAGCACGATGCGTTGCCGCGCCCGTTGCCGGTTCGGATCAGGCAGGGGCACGGCGGACAGCAGCGCCTGGGTGTAGGGGTGGGCCGGCCGGTGGTAGAGCTCGTCCCGGCTGCCGATCTCGACGATCTTGCCGAGGTACATCACCGCCACCCGGTCCGAGATGTGCTTCACCACCGACAGGTCGTGGGCGATGAACACGTAGGCCAGCCCGAGCTCGGCCTGGAGGCGGCGGAGCAGGTTGATCACACCGGCCTGGATCGAGACGTCGAGCGCGGAGACCGGCTCGTCCAACACGATCATCTCGGGCTCGAGCGCCAACGCCCGGGCGATGCCGACCCGCTGGCGCTGACCCCCGGAGAACTCGTGGGGGAAGCGGTTGGCGTGCTCGGCGGACAGCCCGACGGTGCGCAACAGCTCCTGGACCCGGGCCTCACAGCGGGCCTTGTCCCAGCCGAAGTGGACCTTGAGCGGCTCCGACAGCGTGGCCCCGATGCGCATGCGCGGGTTGAGCGACGCGTACGGGTCCTGGAAGACGATCTGGAAGCGGCGGCGGGCCCTGGACAGCTCCTTGCCCGAGAGCCGGTTCAGCCGCATGCCGTCGAAGACCACCTCGCCCGAGGTCGGGGTGATGAGGTTGAGCAGCAGGCGTCCGGTGGTGGACTTCCCGCAACCCGACTCGCCGACGAGACCGAGGGTCTCGCCCCGGTCGACGCTGAGGCTGACCCCGGCCACCGCCGAGACGTGACCGACGGCGCGGCCGAGGACCCCGCCGCGGATGGGGAAGTTCTTCACCAGGTCGGTGGCGACGAGGAGCGGACCCTGCCCGTCATGGCGGGCGGGTCCCTGCGCTGAGGGTTCGACGGCATCCTGCACGCTCACGGCCCCACCTCGGTGCGGCCGGTGCGGATGGACTCGACGGTGACGGTGGCCAGCCGCTCCGCGAAGTGGCAGGCGGTGACGTGCCCGTCGGAGGTGACCGTACGCAACAGCGGGCGCTCCTCGTTGCAGCGGCCCGGCACCTCGGCGAACCGGCAGCGGGGGTGGAACGCGCAGCCCGACGGCACGTGGATCAACGACGGCGGCGAGCCGTCGATCGGCACGAGCTCCTCGTCGTCGCCGCCGTCGAGGCGGGGCAGGCTGGCCAGCAGGCCGAACGTGTACGGGTGGCGGGTCTGGTAGAAGAGCTCCGCCGCGGTGCCGATCTCCGCCTGCCGCCCGGCGTACATGACCATCACCCGATCGGCGAGGCCGGCCACCACGCCGAGGTCGTGGGTGATGAGCATGATCGCCGAGTCGATCTCGTCCTTGATGGCGAGCAACACGTCGAGCACCTGGGCCTGCACCGTCACGTCGAGCGCGGTGGTCGGCTCGTCCGCGATGAGCAGATCCGGTTTGCAGGTGATGGCCATGGCGATCATGGCCCGCTGGCGCATCCCGCCGGAGAACTCGTGCGGGTACATGTCGGCCCGCTTGCGCGGCTCGGGGATGCCGACCAGCTCGATCATCTCGATGGCGCGCTCGTGGGCCTGCTTGTGGTTGAGCCCTTCGTGGATGCGGGCCATCTCACCGATCTGGCGCCCGACGGTGTGCACCGGGTTCAGCGCGGTGAGCGGGTCCTGGAAGATCATGGCGATCTCCCCGCCGCGGATGCGCCGGTGCTCCTCCTCGGACATGGCGAGCAGGTCGCGGCCCTTCCAGTGCACGCTGCCGCCCGCGATCCGGATGGTGGGTTGCAGGCCCATGATCGTGGTGGCGGTGACCGACTTGCCCGAGCCCGACTCCCCGACCACGGCGAACACCTCGCCGCGGTAGATGTCGAAGCTCACCCCGTCGACGGCCTTGACCGTGCCGTCGTCGGTGTCGAAGTACGCCTGCAGGTCCTCGACCGACAGCAGCAGCTCGCCGCGCCGCGACAGACCGGACGGTACGGTCGGCTCGCTCATGTCAGCTTCGGGTCGAGCGCGTCGCGCAACCCGTCCCCGACGAGGACCAGCGCCAGCACGGTGAGGCAGATCGCCCCGCCGGGGAAGAACAGCAGGTGCGACGCGTTGGCCAGGTCGCCCTTGCCCTGCGACACCATCAACCCCCACGCCGGGGTGGGATCCTGCGGGCCGACGTTGAGGAACGACAGCGCCGCCTCCGAGAGGATCACGCTGCCGACCAGCACCGTGCCGTAGACGATGACCGGCTGCAGGGCGTTGGGCAGGATGTGACGGAACATGATGCGGGTCCTGGCGTACCCGAGGGCGTGCGCCGCCTCGACGTACTCGAGCTGTTTGAGCGACAGGAAGCTGGCCCGCACGATGCGGGCCAGACCGAGCCAGCCGGTGATGCCGAGCACGATGATCACCGAGTTCTCGCTGCGGCCGGCGACCGAGGCGATGGCCACCGCCAGCACGATGTACGGGATGGCGAGGAACACGTCGGTCAGGCGCATCACCAGCGTGTCGATGATGCCGCCGAAGTACCCCGCCACCGCGCCGAGCACGACGCCGATGACGAGCGCCATGGTGGTGGCCGCGATGCCGATGCGCAGCGACACCCGGGCCCCGTAGACGACCCGGCTGAACACGTCCCTGCCGATCTTGTCGGTGCCGAACCAGTGCTCGGCGCTCGGCGGCTGGCGGAACGCGCTGTTGTCCCGTTCGATCGGCGTGTACTTGGTGATGAGCGGGGCGAAGACGGCGGCGAGCACCAGCAACGCCAGGAAGGCGAGGCCGACCATGGCCATCCGGTTGCGCCGGAAGCGCCGCCAGGCCTCGCCGCGCAGGGAGCGGGCCGGGGCCGAGGGCACCTCGACCGCCGGCACGATGGGTTCCAGCACCGTCATTGCTTGCTTCCCTTGCCGAAGCGGATGCGGGGGTCGAACCAGCCGTAGGACACGTCGACCAGCAGGTTGATGACCGTGTAGGCGAGCACCACGGCGAGCGTGAGCCCGAGGGTGACCGGCAGGTCGCGGCTGATGACCGAACTGGCGATCTCCGAGCCGAGCCCCGGCCACGAGAACGTGGTCTCGGTCAGCACCGCGGCGCCGATGACGGTGCCGAAGTCCACGCCGATGAGGGTCACCACCGGCAGCATGGCGTTGCGCAGGCCGTGCCGCACGATCACCTGCCGCTCGTTGAGGCCCTTGGCCCGGGCGGTGCGCATGTAGTCCGCCCGCATCACCTCGAGCATCGAGCCGCGGGTCATGCGGGTGGCCAGCGCCGTGCTGACCGAGGCGAGCGCCACCGCGGGCAGGACGAGGTAGCGCCACGTCTCCCCGGTGGGGATGAAGAACAGCGTCCACGTGTCGGGCCCGAGGCCCTGGGTGCGCAGGCGCATCCACGCCGGCCAGTCGTGCTTGTTGGGGTAGACGGCCAACGCGTACTGGAGGATGAAGCCCAACACGAACACGGGGACGGCGGACGCGACCGCGGTGACCACGGTGGTCAGCTTGTCCGCGATGGAGTACCGGCGGATGGCGGACAGCACGCCGACGGAGATGCCGATGAGGATCTCGATCAGGATGGCCCAGATGCCGAGGCGGACGCTGTTGACCGCCTTCTCACCGAGGATCTCGTTGACGCTGCGGCGGTTCTGGAACGACTCCCCGAGGTCCCACTGCAGCGTGCGCTTCCAATAGTTCAGGAACTGTTCGCCGAGCGGGTCGTTGAGGCCGTAGCGCTCGTTGACCCGTTCGATGACACCGGGGTCAGGGGTGCGGTTGGCGCCACCGGCGATGAGCGTTGCCGGGTCGCCGGGCAGCACGAAGAAGAGGGCGAAGAGGAACGAGAGCGCGACGAAGACCGTCGGGATGATGAGCAGCAGGCGGCGGATGAGGAAGCTGAACATGAGAGGAACGACACCGCCCGGCCGGCTCACGACGCTGCGTGAACCGGCCGGGCGAAGAGGTCATCAGCCCTTGAGGGCGATCTGCTCCCAGGCGACCAACCCGAGCCCGCTCTGCGGGAAGTTGGCGACCTTGTCGGGGTTGTACACGTAGTCGCCCACGTACCAGTTGATCGGGATCACCGCGATGGCCTCGTTGAGGAGGATGTCCTCGGCCTCGGTGAACAGCTTGCCCTGCTCGTTGGCGTCCACGGTCTGCTTGGCGTCATCGACCAGCTTGTCGAACTCGGCGTTCTTGAACTGGCTGTAGTTGTTGCCACCGCCGGCCGCGTCCGAGTGGAACAGGTCGTACATGAAGTTGTCGTAGGTCGGGTAGTCGGCGTACCAACCGGCCCGGCAGACCTCGCAGGCGCCCTTGGCCAGCTCCGAGAAGTAGGTCTCGGTCGGCATGGGGGTGGCCGCAGCGTCGATCCCGACCGCCTTCAGGTTGTCCACGATGATGGCCACGACGTCCTCGTGACCGGCGCCGGCGTTGAACTGGACCTTGATGGGGGCGGCCAGCGAGTTGCCCGCCGCCTTCCAGTCATCGGCGGCCTTCTTGGCCGCGGCCTCGTCGTAGCCGCAGTACTTGCACAGGTCTTCCTTGAAACCGGGGATGCCCGGGGGCGTCACGCCGGTCGAGGTCTGACGGATGCCGTCGTAGACGGCTTCGTTGATGGTCTCGCGGTCGATGGCCTGCGAGATCGCCTGGCGCAGCAGCACGTTCTTCTCGCCGCCGACGACCGGGTTCTCCATGTTGATGTCGAAGTGGTAGGTGCCGGAGATCTTCACGGCCTGGGTGGTGGCGTGGTTCTCGTCGGCTTCCTTGGCCCGTCCCGGCGGGACGTTGGCGGTGAGGCCCTCGCCGGCCTCGAACGCGTTGTAGGCGGTGTCCGGATCGGCGCTCACCTTGAACACGATCTTGTCGAGGCGGTCCTCCCACTTCTCACCGTTGACGTCACCGGCCCAGGTGTCGCTCTTGACCAGCACGATCTCCTGATCGGTGCGGGCCTTCTCCATCTTGTAGGGGCCGTTGCCGATCATGACGCCGTTCTCCCACTCGCCCTGATCGGCGAGGTCGTCGACCGCCGAGGGCATCGGGAAGAACAGCTGGAAGCCGGCCACCGTGGCGAAGTTGGAGTACGGCGCGGCCAGCGTGACGGTGAGGGTCATGGCGGCGTCGTCGGCCTTTACGCCCTCGAGCGTCTCGGCGGTGCCGGCGAGCTTCTCCTCGCCGCCCTTGATGAAGTTGAACAGGTAGCTGTAGTCACCGGCGAAGTCGGG
>JADLEF010000299.1 GCA_020846295.1 Acidimicrobiales bacterium | reverse complement strand
TCGACCACGACGAGGCCGCCCCGGGCCCGCAGCGCCGGGCCGAGCAGCGCCGGCGCGTCATCGACGTACACGCTCACCTGCTTCGGATGCATCGACCCGACGATCACCCCGCAGCCCGTGGGCAGCACGCGGCAGAACGCGTCGAGCCGGCGGCCGATGCCGTCACCTTCCACCCGGGCGTCCTCGACCAGTGTGGCCATCCCCGGCTCGAACAGCGTGCCGAGCCGGGCGGCGAGGTCCCCGCCGGCCGGGTCGCCCTCCACCGCCAGCGGCAGCTGGACGGGATCGCCCACGGCGGCCAGCAGCAGCGCCGTCGTCGTCGTGCCGGGCGAACCCTTCGCGCACACCACCGTGAGGACCGTCACCTGTCGCACTCCCGCCCGCTCGTCACCCGTCGCGGCCACCGTAAGGAGGCGCCCCCGGGCGACGACAGCAGCCGATCGACCCGAGGCGGGCGCCGGCGGCAGGGGACAAGCCTGCCGGCGCGGGCAAGAATGGCCGGGTGCTCGAGACCCTGCGCTCCGTCATCCAGTTCCGTCCCGTCGAGCTCGACGGTGTCAAACGACGGCTGAGCCGGGCCGCCAACGTCGAGGACCTCCGCCGGTTGGCCCGCCGCCGCCTCCCGGGCGGCGTGTTCGACTACATCGACGGGGCGGCCGAGGACGAGCGCACCCTGGCGGCCAACACCGACGCGTTCGGTCGCATCACCTTCGCGCCGCGGGTGCTGCGCGACGTGAGCACCATCGACACGACCGTCAGCCTCTTCGGCGAGCAGCTGCCGTTCCCGGTCGTGCTGTCGCCCACCGGCTTCACCCGCATCGCCGACCCGCAGGGCGAGCTCGCCGTCGCCCGCGCCGCGCAGCGCGCCGGGCTGCCCTACACGCTGTCGACCCTCGCCACCCGTTCCATCGAGGAGGTGCGGGCCGCCTCCACCGGCGACCTCTGGTTCCAGGTGTACGTGTGGCGCGATCGGGGCCTCACCGAATCGATGCTGGAGCGGGCGGCGGCGGCGGGGTACTCCACCATCGTCATCACCGTCGACACCGCGGTGCTCGGTCGCCGCGAGCGCGACGTGCGCCGCGGCTTCACGCTGCCGCCGAAGATCGGCCTCGACACGTTCGTGGCCGGCGCCCTCAAGCCGTCGTGGACGCTCGCCTTCCTGCGGGCCGAACCGATCCGCTTCGCCAACGTGAGCGGCAGCGGCAGCGGCACCGGTGCCACCGACGGCAGCGACACCGCGGTCAACCTCGCCCAGTACATCAACAGCCAGTTCGAACCGGCGCTGTCGTGGGCCGACGTCGACTGGTTCAGGGCCCGCTGGAACGGGCGCATCGTGCTGAAGGGCATCCAGACGGTGGCCGACGCGCAGCTCGCCGTCGAGCACGGGGTGGACGCCATCGCCCTGTCCAACCACGGCGGCCGCCAGCTCGACGGGGCGCCCGCCCCGATCGACCTCGTCGCTCCCGTTGCCGACGCCGTCGGCGGGCGCACCGCGATCCTCTGCGACGGCGGCGTGCGGCGCGGCAGCGACATCGTCAAGGCGGTCGCCCTCGGTGCCGACGCCTGCATGATCGGCCGGGCGTACCTCTACGCCCTCGGCGCCGGCGGCGAGCGCGGCGTTGATCACGTGCTGGCGTTCCTGCACGAGGGCATGAAGCGCACCATGTCGCTCAGCGGCGTCACGTCGGTGAAGGAACTGGATCGAGACCTGATCGCCTCACGCTGAGAGCCGCCGCGGTTTGGCCGCGCCGCCGCCCGGGTACGGCCGCGCCATGAGCAGCGACCTCCAACCCGTCGACCTGGCCGCCTTCTTCGCCTCGCTGGACCGGCGCCTCGACGACCGCACCCCGGCCCCCGAGGGCGAGGTCGACGAGCCCCGCCGCGACATCGAGCTGCAGCTCGCCGAGCTCGACAAGCAGCTCGTGCTGCTGGGCTACGGCGAGGGCGACCTCGAGCAGGCCATGGGCCGCCGGGTGGCCGATCGGCTGCGGGCCCTCGACGACGACGCCTGGTCGCAACCGGCTTCGGTCGATCCCGGCGATCGCAACCCGAGCACCCTGTTGCAGCACGTGCGGTCGGTGGCGGCGGGCGCAGCCGCCGCGCTGCGCCGCTGACCCGCAGGCGCCGGCTCGCCCCCCGCCGGACAACCGCCGTACCGTGACATACGTTGCGGTACGGCGGTTGTCGCGCGCGGGACGCCGGGTGCGCGTGCGGGGCCGCGACGCCTCTAGGGTGGCGCCCGTGACCAGACGGTTGGCCAGCACCCGCGCCGAGGACCTGACGCGGGCGGAGCGCGACATCCGAGCCAAGCTGGGCGACGAGCCGTTCGACTTCCAGGCCATGGCCGCCATCTCCAACATCTACCGCGCCGCCACCAGCGTGCGGAACCACATGGAACAGAAGGTGCTCGCCGACGAGAACCTCTCGTGGGCCGCGTTCACCGTGCTGTGGGTGCTGTGGATCTGGGGCGAGCAGGAGACCCGCCAGCTCGCCGCCGAGGCCGGCATCACCAAGGGAACCCTCACCGGCGTCGTCAACACCCTCGAGGGCCGCTCGCTGGTGAAGCGGAGCCGCCACCCCTCCGACGGTCGGCTGGTGCTGGTGAAGCTCACCGCCCGCGGGCGCACGCTCATCGAGAACCTCTTCCCGCGCTTCAACGCCGAGGAGGTGTTCGCTGCGTCGGCGCTGTCGGCTCGCGAACAGCACCAGCTCGCCCGCTCGCTGCGCAAGATCACCCGCACGATGGACGAGGCGACCTGACGGCGATGGCGTCCGATCGCTCGGGAACGGTCGAGTACCGTTCGGGAGCGAACGATCGACTCCGGGAGGCGAAGTGACCGACGCGCAAGAACGAATCCGGGTGTTGTGGCCCGACCACCTCGGCCTGGCGAGGGGCAAGTACATCCCGGCCCGCCTCGCCTCCCGTGGGGTCCGTCACTGCACCGGCGTGTGGGCGTTGGGCTACGACCGGAACATGACCCCGGGGACGCCCGGCTCGAACCTCGAGGGCGGCCTGCCGGACATGGACGCCACGTTCGACCTGAGCGACATCCGACCCGGCTGGGAGCCTGGCGTCGGCATCGTGGTGGCGGACCTCCAACGCCACGACAGCCCGGTGGCGGTGTCCCCCCGGGCGGCGCTGCGCCGGGCGGTGGGCGATTGGGAGGCCCTCGGCTACCGGCCGATGGTCGGCGTGGAGCTCGAGGCGTACCTGCTCGAACCCGACGGGCACGGCGGCTGGCGCCCGCTCGACGCGCCCGGCTCGTTCGTGTACGGCACCGGCCCCTCCGTCGACCCCCATGGGGTCATCGAGTTGATCTGGCAGGCCGCCGACGCGGCCGGCATCCCGCTCGAATCGGTCAACAGCGAGTACGACACCCCGCAGTTCGAGTTCACCATCGAGTACAGCGACGCGCTGCGCAGCGCCGACAACGCGTTCCTGTTCAAGGTGCTCGCCCGTGAGATCGCCCAATCCAAGGGCCTGCTGTGCACGTTCATGGGCAAACCGCTGAGCGACCGCGGCGGCAGCGGCACCCACTTCAACGTCAGCCTGGCCCGGCCCGATGGGACCAACGCCATCCACGACCCGGCCGCCGCCGACGGGCTGTCCGAGCTGGCCCGGCAGTGCGTCGCGGGGCTGCTGGCCCACCACCGCGGCCTGGCCGGGCTGTGCGCCCCCACCGTCAACGCCTACAAGCGGCTGCAGCCGGCGTCGTTGTCGGGTTACTGGGCGAACTGGGGCTACGACCACCGCGGCGCCACCGTGCGGATCCCGCCGGAGCGGGGCGCCGCCACCCGGCTCGAGCACCGCCAGGCCGACGGCGCCGCGCCGGCGCACGTCGCCATGGCCGCCATCCTGCAGGCGGCCCGACTCGGCCACGTCAACGCCCTCGAGCTGCAGCCGGCCGAGACCGGCGACGGCCTGGAGACGGTGGACACCGACATCGCCTGCCCCGCGTCGCTCGGTGAGGCGCTCGAGGCGCTCGCCGCCGACGAGGCGCTCGTCGACGCGGTCGGCGCCGAGCTCGTCAGCCAGCACCTCACCGTCAAACGCACCGAATGGCAGCGGTTCTGCGCGGCCACCACCGACTGGGAGCGAAACGAGTACCTGCCGTTCCTCTGAGCGCGATGCGTCGGGCGGCGACCGTCGCCGCCGCCCGCCCGTAGCCGTTCGGGGCCAAACGATCGGCCGAGTTCCACTACAGTCCGCACGCAGTTCGCCGCCGCAACGGCGTCTGGTACCTCCGGAGAGAGCAATGAGCAAACGAATCGTGGCGGTGGCGCTCGCGCCCCTCGCACTGCTCGCCGCCGCCTGCGGCAGCGACGACAGCACCAGCAGCAGCACCACCACCACCGCCGAGACCGCAGGTGGCACGGGTGGCACGGGTGGCGCCGGCGGGGACTGTGCGCTCGATTCGCCGTTGAAGATCGGCTTCGCCGCCGACCTCGGCGAGCTGGGCGCCTTCTCCGACCAGCCGGGCAGCGAAGCGGCCAAGGTCCAGGTCGACCTGCTCAACAAGGCGGGCGGGGTGGGTGGCAAGCCCATCGAGTACGTCGTGAAGGACATCCAGGGCGATCCCGCCGCCACCCAGCGGGCGGCGCAGGAGCTGCTCGACGACGGCGTCAGCGCCCTCATCGGGCCGCCGTTCAGCAACACCGGCATCCCGCTGCTCGACACGGTGAACGGCAAGGCACCGATCATCTACATGGCCTCCACCGACCCGCAGCTCGCCGATCCCGACCGCGGTGGGTTCCTGGCCAGCTTCAGCGACCCGGTGCAATCCGCGGCGGCCGCGGAGTTCGCCGCCGAGCAGGGCAAGAAGGCCGCCGTGCTGTTCTCCTCGCCGGAGGACGTGTACTTCTCCGGCAACCCGAAGTACTTCGCCGAGGCGTTCGAGGAGGCCGGCGGCACCGTGGTGCGGGACTTCTCGTTCTCGCTCGCCGACGAAGACTTCTCGACCCAGGTCAACGAGCTGGCCAAGCTCAGCCCCGCACCCGACGTGCTGTTCACCCCGATGGTGATGCCCCAGATCGGGACGCTGCTGCAGCAGATCAAGGCGGCCGGGATGGAGGACCTCACCGTGATCGGTGCGGACTCCTTCGACGCCACCGTGGTGTGGAGCGCCGGCCCGGTGGCCAACGGCGTCTACTTCGCCGCCCACACGTTCCCCACCGACGACAACGGGGTGCAGGCGCTGCTCGATGCAGCGTCCGCCGCCGGGGTGGAGATCGAGACCATCAGCTTCGGGGCGCTCGCCGCCGACGCGGTGCAGATCCTCGCCCACGCCGCGGAGACCGCCTGCAGCACCGACGGGCCGACGCTGATCGAGACGATCAACACCATCAAGGACCTCGAGGTCACCACCGGCACCGTCACCTACGACGGCACCGCCGGCGTGCCCGAGAAGGATGTCTCCATCCTCACCGTCACCGATGAGAAGCCCGCGTTGGAGACGACGCTGCGCCCGGCGTTCATCCCCGCTGACTGAGCGATGCTCGCCGTCGACGGGCTGACCACGCGGTACGGCGCCATCACCGCGCTGCACGCGGTGTCGTTGCACGTCGACAGCGGTGAGCTCGTCGCCCTCGTCGGCCCCAACGGCGCGGGCAAGACCACGCTGCTCTACACGGTGGCCGGGCTGCTGCGCCCGGCCGCCGGGCGCGTCACCCTCGACGGCGGCGACGTCACCGGGAAGGACCCGGCCACGTTGGTCGACGCCGGCCTCGCCCTGGTGCCGGAACGGCGGCGCATCTTCCGCGACCTCACCGTCGAGGAGAACCTCAGGTTGGCGGGCATCACCGCATCGACCGCCGAGCGCCGCCAACGCCTCGGTGAGGCCAAGGCGCTGGTCCCCGTGCTCGACGCCAAGTGGCACACCTCCGCCGGCTACCTCTCCGGCGGCGAGGCGCAGCAGCTCGCCGTGGCCCGGGCACTGATGAGCGACCCCCGCCTGCTGTTGCTCGACGAACCGACCCTCGGCCTCGCCCCCAAGCTCGTCGACGTGATCTTCGAGCTGCTCGTCACGCTTCGGGGGCAGGGCCGCACCATCGTCGTGGTCGAGCAGAACGCCCGCCGCGCCCTCGAGCTGGCCGACCGCGGCTACGTGCTGCGCACCGGGCGCATCGTCGCCGCAGGTCCGGGTGCCGCGCTCGCCGCCCGGGCCGACCTGTTCGCCGCGTTCGTCGGGGTGGGCGCCGACCTCGGCGAGGAGGCCGACCGGTGAGCACCCTGCTGCAGAACATCGTCGACGGGCTCGGTCGCGGCGGCACCTACGCCCTGCTCGCCCTCGGCATCTCGCTGATCTTCGGTGTCATGCACCTGGTGAACTTCGCCCACGCCGAGCTGATCACCGTCGGCGCCTACGCCGCCTACGGCCTGGCCGAGGCCGACGTGAACTGGTGGATCCTCGCCGTCGCCATCGTGGTCAGCGCGGTGGTCGCCTCCGTGGCCGTCGAGCGGGTGGCGTTCCGCTGGGTCCGCACCGCCAGTCCGTTCACCATGCTGCTCCCCTCCTTCGCCATCGAACGGCTCTCCCACGCGCTGTGGCAGGTGCTCGTCTCACCCAAGAAGCAGACCTTCAGCGGACCGGCGTGGGCGTTCGACACGTGGAGCGTCGGCGGCATCCGGCTCGAGCTGATGGACCTGCTCACCATCGGCGTCACCATCGCTGTGCTGGCGCTCACCGCGCTGGTGTTCACCCGCACCCTGTTCGGCATCGCGGTGCGCGGCGCCGCCGAGGACTTCGACGCCGCCCGGCTCATGGGGGTGCGGGCCAACCGGGTGATCTCCGGCGCGTTCGCCTACGCCGGGTTCCTGGCCGGGGTGGCGGCGGTCATGATCCTGATGCGCAGCCCGACCGCCGAACCCACCCTCGGCGCCGACTGGTTGCTCAAGGCCGTCGTCGCCGCCGTGATCGGCGGGCTGGGCAGCTTCAGCGGGGCGGTGATCGGCGGGTTGGCCCTCGGACTGGCCGAGGTCTTCCTGCGTTCCTACCTGCCGGCCGGCACCCCCGAGCGGCTCACCGACGCCTTCGTGTTCGCCCTCATCGCCGTGCTGTTCATCGTCCGGCCCGCAGGGCTGTTCAAGGTCACCAGCGCGGAGCGGGTGTGATCGCGGTGTCCAAGGACGGGTTGGTCGAGCGGCTCGCCCGTTCGGCGGCGGCCAGTGCCGTGCTCGCCGCGCTGCTCTACGCCGCCGGGTTGCTCTACACCGGCAGCGGTGGCTCGGCCCGCGACCTGCTGGTCAAGGAGCTGCTGGTCAACCTCATCCTGGTGCTCGGCCTGCAGGTGTTCATCGGCAACACCGGCGTGCTCTCCTTCGGCCATCTCGCCTTCGCCCAGGCCGCGGCTTACGGCGTCGCGCTGGTGTCGATCCCGGTGGCGACCAAGGCCCGCCAGCTCCCCGACGTACCGGTCGGTCTGGGAGGGGTGCACCTCGGGCCGGTCGCGGCCACCATCGCCGGCGTCGCGGTGGCCGTCGTGCTGGGCGCGGTCATCGGCATCGCGGTGGCGCGCGCCGGCGGGCTTGCCGCCACCATGATCACCCTCGCCGTGCTGTTCGTGGTCGACTCGTCGGTCAAGAACTGGTCCCAGCTGACCAAGGGCGCGGGCGGGCTGTCCGGTGTGCCGGTGCTGCAGGGCAGCGGCTGGCTGTGGCTCGCCGCCCTCGCTGCCCTCGTGGTGGCCCACGGCTTCGCCGAGAGCAGGCGCGGCCGCTTCGCCATCGCCACCCGCGAGGACGAGGTCGCCGCGCCGGCGCTGGGCATCGGCCTGTTCGGCGCCCGCTACGGCGCGTGGCTGGTGTCCATGGTGCTCGTGGGCCTCGCTGGTGCGCTGCGGGTGCAGGTCATCGGCTCCACCAACCCCAAGCAGTACACCCTCGATGTCGCCGTGCTGCTGCTGGCCATGCTCGTCGTCGGCGGGATGCGCACCGTGAGCGGCGCGGTGCTGGGCACCGTCGTCATCACCGCCGGCACCGAGGCGTTCCGCCAGCTCGGCGACCCCGACCGGCTCGACATCGACCGCTTCCCCGACCTGTTCCTCGGCGTGGCCCTGCTCGCCGTCATGCTGCTGCGCCCGGGCGGGCTGCTGGGCGACACCGACCTGCAGGCCTGGCTGCGCCGCCGCTTCCGCCGGCCCGCCGGCGCCGACGAACGCGCCGCACCCCAGCGCTCGGCGGTGCTGTCCGCTGACGGCATCGGGGTGCGCTTCGGCGGCTTCGTCGCGCTCGACGGGGCGCGCGTCCAGGTGCGTCCCGGTGAGGTGGTCGGCATCATCGGACCCAACGGTGCGGGCAAGACCACGCTGTTCAACGTGCTCACCGGTCTGGTGAGACCGACCGCCGGCACCGTGCGGCTGGGCGAGCGCGAGCTCACCGGCGCCCGTCCGGAGCACGTCGCCCGGGCCGGTGTGGCCCGCACGTTCCAGAACCTGCGGCTGTTCGCCAACCTTCCGGTGCGGGAGAACGTGGCCGTCGTCGCGCTGGTGGCAGGTCAGCACCGCCGCGGGGAACCCGCCGTCGATGTTGACGCCCTGCTGGCCGCGGCGGGCCTGACCGGGTTGGCCGACCGTCCGGCCGGGACCCTCGACTACGGCAACCAGCGCCGCCTCGAGCTGGCCCGCGCCGCGGCGCTGTCGCCTGAGTTCCTGCTGCTCGACGAGCCGACCTCCGGCATGAGCGACGACGAGGGCCAGGCCATGGTCGACCAGGTGCGGGCCATGGCCGCCATGGTCGGCGCCGGCGTGCTGGTCATCGACCACGACCTCGCCTTCATCACCCGCATCAGCGACCACGTGGTCGCGCTCGCCGAAGGCGCCATCATCGCCGAAGGCACCCCCGACGCGGTGCGCGCCGATCCGGCCGTGGCCGCCGCCTACCTCGGCACCGAGGGCTGACCTCCCCTTACGGGGGTGCCGCCAGGCGGGCGGCCAGCCGCTCCAGACCCTCCTCGATGCGGGTGCGGTAGCCGTCCGGCGGCAGGGCGGCCAGCGCTTCCCGCCCGGCGTGCAGGTGGAGCACCGCGTTCGTGGCGTCCCCGAGGCGGCGGTAGACATCACCCAGGTTGAGGTGCAAGGACGGGAACAGCCCTTCGGGCGACACCGCCATGCCCGCCTCGGCGAGCCTGCCATCGCGCAGCTCGCGGGCGGCGGCCAGGGCCCGCAGGTCCCATCGGAGCTCCGCCCGCGGATCGTCCACCACATCGGCCATCGAATGGGCCACCGCGCAGCGGTGCAACGCATCGCCGGCCTCACCGACGCGCGCCCAGAGCGCGGCGAACAGCAGGCGCGCCCCCTCCCGGTCACCGGAGCGGGCCCACCCGATGCCCATCGCCACCTCGCCCAGCAGCCCCCCGTCCACCGCGGGATCGTGCGGCGCCCCGTTCACCGTCGAATCAGCCATCGCAACCCCCTGGAGCTCATCATCCCGAACCCTACGCAGGGCCTGTGACAACGAAGCCGGGCGCGGGGGTGGCCGGCTACCGGTCCCCGCTGGGGCAAGATCGTCCGGTGCCGCCCCCCGCCGAAGAGCCCGCCGCCGACCCGCTCGCCCCCGGCCCGCCCGGCGGTGACGGCGCCCCGCCGCCCGTCGCGCCGTGGCCGCCGCTGCCCGAGTGGCTCGCCATCGCCCTCGTCGTCGTCGCCTCCGCGTCGGTGCTGATCCTCGAGATCCTCGCCGGACGGCTCCTCGCCCCCTACGTCGGCGTCAGCCTCGAGACCTACACCGGCATCATCGGCACTGTGCTGCTCGGCATCTCGCTGGGGGCATGGGCGGGTGGGGTCACCGCCGACCGCCACGACCCCCGACGGCTGCTTCCCCTGCTGTTCATCGTCGGCGGCGCGCTGGCCTTCAGCACCATCCCGGTGGTCCGCGCGCTCGGCGGCACCTCCGGTGTCGGTGCCCCGGGCGGCGGCACCCAGATCCTGCTGCTGTCCGCCCTCGGGTTCCTGCCCGCCGCCACCGTGCTCAGCGCGGTGCCGCCCGCGGTGGTCAAGCTGCAGCTGCGGGAGTTGTCCAACGCGGCGGGGACCGTCGGCACGCTGTCGGCGTGGAGCACCGGCGGCGCCATCGTCGCCACCTTCCTCACCGGGTTCGTGCTCGTCCGCTGGGCCGCGGTGACCACCCTCATCGTCGCCGTCGGCGTCATCCTCGTCGCCATCGGCCTGGGGCTGTGGGCCGGGCGCCGCGCGGAGCCCGTTCCCGTCCTCGCGGCGCTCGCCCTCGCCGGCGTCACCGGGCTCGGCGCCGGGTCGGTGGCCAGCCCCTGCCAGGCCCGCACCGTCTACTACTGCGCCTCGGTCGTCACCGACGACGAGCACCCGACGCGGCGCACGCTCGTCCTGGACGACCTCCGCCACAGCGTCGTCGACCTCGACAAGCCCACCTACCTCGAGTTCTGGTACATCCGCCGCCTCGCGGGCGCCATCGACGTCGCCGCGCCGGCCGGCCCGCTGCGCGTCGTGCACGTCGGCGGCGGCGGGTTCACGCTGCCCCGCCTGTTGCGCGCCACCCGGCCCGGCAGCGAGCAGCTCGTGCTCGAGATCGACGGCGGACTCGTCGAGCTCGTCGAGCGCGAGCTCGGCTTCCGCGCCGGGCCCGACGTGGCGATCGAGGTCGGTGACGGCCGTCTGGGCGTCGCCGCCCGCCCCGACGCCAGCGCCGACGTGATCATCGGCGACGCGTTCGGCAGCCGCGCCGTGCCGTGGCACCTCGCCACCCGCGAGTTCCTCGCCGACGTCCAGCGGGTGCTGCGCCCCGGCGGGCTGTACGTCGCCAACATCATCGACGGCCCCGCCCAGCGGTTCCTGCGGGCCGAAGCGGCGACCCTCGACGAGGTGTTCGACCACGTCGAGGTCATCGTCGGGCCGCAGGCGCTGCGGGGGCTGCGGGGAAACTCCGTCATCGTCGCCTCCGACCGGCCGATCGACACCGCCGCCATCGAGGCCCAGCTGCGCCGCCTGGACGAGGGCGGGCGCCGCGTCGAGGACCTCGCCACCTACCTCGACGGCGCCGAGATCCTCACCGACGACTTCGCGCCGGTGGACCAGCTGCTCACCGCGACAGGCTGACCGCCGACGCCTGGGCCACCATCCACGCGATGCACGGGTCCGGGGGATCGAGCGCCTCCGGGTGCCACTGCACCGACAGCACCGGCAGCCTCGGGTGCTCCAGCACCTCGACCGTGCCGTCGGGGGAGCGGCCGGAGACCAGCAGATCGGCCCCCACCACGTCCACCACCTGATGGTGCAGGCTGTTCACCGTCGTCTCCGCGCCGTACAACCGGTTGGCCAGCGAACCCTTGGTCAGCCGCACCGCGTGGCAGCGCTGGCGGCGATGATCGCCGAAGCGGGGATGGCCGTCGCCGTCGTCGAGCTCGACGTGCTGCTGCAGCGTGCCCCCCGCCCACACGTTGAGCAGCTGATGACCCCGGCAGATGCCGAGCACCGGCCGCCGGGCGTGCATGGCCGCCTCGAGCAGGGCGAACTCGAACCCGTCCCGATCGGGCTCCACCGCGCCGAGCTGCGGATGCGCCGCCGCTCCATACCGGTCGGGATGGAGATCGGCGCCGCCGGAGAACACGATGCCGTCGAGCCGGGCGGCGAGCGCCTCGGGATCCGCATCGGGGCTCAGCTGCACCGGCAGCCCGCCCGCCGCCGCGACCGCAGCGCTGTAGTCCACCACGTGCAGGTCGAAGTGGGCATCGCCGTAGCCCACCGGAAAGCGGTCCCCCAACGCCGCGATCGGCCAGCGGCGGCCCGTGATGCCGACGAGCGGCCGCACCGGCCTCATCGGGCCGCTCCACCGCGCTGCCACGACAACGCCAGCGGCAGCCGCTTGATCCCGGCGATGAAGTTCGAGCGCAGCCGCTCCGGCGTGCCGTCCACCGAGAAGGCTTCCACCCGCTCCAACAGTTCCTCCAGCAGGATGCGCAGCTCCAGCCGGGCCAGATGGGCGCCGAGGCACAGGTGGGCGCTGTGGCGGCCGAAGGTCGTGTGGTCGTTCGGGTCCCGCGCCGGTACGAACCGGTAGGGCGAACCGAACGCGGCGTCGTCGAAGTTGGCGGCCACGTACCACATGACGACCTTGTCCCCGCGGCGGATACGCCGACCGGCCAGCTCGGTGTCGGCCACCGCGGTGCGGCGGAAGTGCATCGTCACCGTGGACCAGCGCAGGATCTCCTCCACCAGCGCGGGGATCCGCCGCACGCGATCCGGATCCGCCCGTAACGCCGCCCACAGCGCCGGACGCTCGGCCAGTGCCGCCATGCCCGCCGCCATCGAATAGCGCGTGGTGTCGTTGCCCGCCGCCACCATCAGGGTGAAGAAGTTCTTCAACTGCAGGTCGGTCAGCACCTCGCCGTCCGCCATCGGCGCCACCAACGCCGACATCAGATCGCCGCCCGGGCACGACCGGCGCTCGCCGATGAGGCCCTCGGCGTAGTCGAACAGCTCGAGCGCCACCGGACTGCGGAACGGCAGCAGCCGGTACGGGTCGGTGTCGGTCCGATCCACCACGAAGTCGGTGAACTCCGGGTCGGTGTTGCCGATCAGCGCGTCGCCCCGCTCGACCAGCCACTCGCCGTCGGCGTCGGGGACGCCGAGCAGCCGACCCAGCAGCCGCAACGGGATCTGCCGGGCGATGGCGCCGACGAACTCCACGGCGGGCGATCCCTCGGCCGCGTCGAGCACATCACGGGTCAGCGAGCGCACCAGCGCTTCGTACTGCTGCACCCCCCGCGGGGTGAACGGCCGCGACACCAGCCGGCGCACCGCGGTGTGCTGGGGCGGGTCCATCTCCATGATCGTGCGGCGCGCCTCGCACTCCTCGGGCGTCATGTCCTCCAGGCGGATGCCCTGCGCCGAGGAGAACACCTCCGGCCGGCGGCTCACGGCCAGCACGTCGTGGTAGCGGGTCACCGCCCAGAAGCCGCGGCCGTCGGGCTCGTCCACCCAGCTCACCGGATCGTCCCGGCGCAACCGGGCGAAGGTGGCGTGGGGGACACCGCGGAGGTACGTGTCGTGGGAGACGATGTCGGCGCGGTCGTCACCCAGGTCGAGCTCCACATCGGTAGCGGGATCGCCGGCACCGGGAGCAGGGGTGTCGAAGAGGGGGTTCGGCACGCATCGGACCCTATCGGGTGCACGGCCGTTCGTCGTTCGGAGCCATACGATCACCCAGCGCGTCGTCGGGCCCCGCCGTCTGCGGTGGGACCGTTCCCTCCGTACGATCGCTGTTGGGGCCCGGTGGTGCGGACCGTGCTCGGCGGGGGCGTCGGGCCGAGGTGCGGCCCGACGAAATAACCCGGTGATCCCGGCCTTCGGGATTGGCGGATCTCCCCGAGGGTCGCTCAGCGGTCGGGTCCGTCGGGCCCGCGCCGCTTCGGTGGCTGGACGTGCACGTACCCGAAGCGTCCCTTGATGCACAGGTTCCCGTGGGTCACCGAATGGTCCGAGGGGCTGGACACCTTGAAGATCTCGTTGTCCTGGACGTGCAGCGTGAGGTTGCACCCGACCCCGCAGTACGGGCACACCGTCGTGGTGGCGTGCTGGCGCTCCGGCGCCCACGCTCCGGTGCGGCGCAGGTCGAACTCGGCGGTGGGCAGCAGCGCCCCCGTCGGGCACACCGCGAGGCAGGTCCCGCCGTAGACGCAGGCCGAATCCGGCAGCGACACGTCGAACTCGGTGGCGATGCGCACCGAGAACCCCCGGCCCGCGGCGGTGATGGCGAAGGTGTTCTGCCACTGCTCACCGCAGGCGTCCACGCACTTGTAGCAGAGGATGCACTTCCCGTAGTCCCGCACGTAGAGCGGGTTGTCCTCCTTCGGTGGCTGGGCCACCGTGGCCGCCACCGCAGGGTCCGGCAGGTGGTGCTCGCCCGTCACCGCCGCATCGCGCTCGCCGGCCGCGGCCGGTGCAGCGGCCGGGCCGAATCGAGCGGGGTCCGCCCCGTAGCGTTCGTTCCACGCCGCCACGCCGTCGGTGACGGACAGATCGACCGACGAGCCGAGCAGCTCCAGCACCAGCTTGCGGCTGTGGCGCACCCGCTCGCTGTCGGTGTGCACGACCTGGCCCTCCTCCACCTTGCGGGAGCAGGCCGGCACGAGGGTGCGGGTGCCCTCGAGCTCGACGACGCACACCCGGCACGCGTTGCGCGGGGTCAGCGTGTCCCCGTAGCACAGCGTCGGCGTGTCGACGCCGGCGGCCCGGCAGACGTCGAGGAGCGTCCCGCCCTCCGCGGCATGGTGCAACTGCCCGTCGACCGTCAGGGCAACGGTGCGTCGAGCCACCTCGACCGGTTGCGTGGTCATTCCGTGCCCTCCTCGGGTGAGCTGTCGCCGAACACGTCCAGCCCGTCGATGGCCGACTCGACCGCGTTCCACGCCGTCTGGCCCAGCCCGCAGATCGATGCGTCGCGCATGGCCCGACCGACATCGCGCAGCAGCTGCAGGTCGCCCGCCGTACTTCCCGGTACGTCGAGGGCGTCGCGGCGGGCGGTCAGGCGCACCAGCGCCTCCTCCTGGCGGACGGTCCCCACCCGGCAGGGCACGCACTGCCCGCAGGACTCGTCCCGGAAGAAGGCGGCGATGCGGCCCACCGCGTCGAGCAGGTCCGCCCGATCGTCGAACACGATGACCACGCCCGACCCGACCGTGGTGCCCGCCGCCCGGGTGTCCTCGAAGGTCAGCGGCAGATCCAGCCGGTCGGGCCCCACGAAGGAGCCGGCCGCGCCGCCCAGCAGCACCGCCCGCACCGGGCGGCCATCCACCACGCCGCCCGCCAGCGCCAGCAACTCCCGCAGCGTCGTGCCGAAGGGGACCTCGTAGGTGCCGGGACGGACCAGCGGACCCGACAGGCAGAAGAGCTTGGTGCCCGGGGAGGACTCGGTGCCCACCCGGCGGTAGGCGGCGGCGCCGAACTGCACGATCGGCAACACGTTGACCAACGTCTCCACGTTGTTCACCACCGTCGGCCGGCCGAACAACCCCACCTCCACCGGGAACGGTGGCTTCGAACGCGGCTCACCCCGGTAGCCCTCGATCGAGTTGAAGATCGCCGTCTCCTCCCCGCAGATGTAGGCGCCGGCGCCGCGGAACACCTCGATGTCGAACGAGAGGCCCCGACCCATCACGTCGGCGCCGAGCAGGCCCTTGGCCCGGGCGGCGTCGATGGCATCCTGCAGGCGCCGGGCGGCCAGCGGGTACTCGCCGCGCAGGTAGATCCAGCCGTGCTCGCAGCCGGTGGCGAACCCGGCGATGGTCATCGCCTCCACCACCGCGAACGGATCCCCCTCCATCAACACCCGGTCCTTGAACGTGCCCGGCTCGGACTCGTCCGCGTTGCACACCAGGTGGTGGGGCCGCGCCGGTTGCGCCGCCACCGCCTGCCACTTCCGGCCGGTGGGGAAGGCGGCGCCGCCCCGCCCGACCAGGCCGGCATCGAGCACCTCCCGCAGCACCTCGGTCGGGCCGATGTCGAACGCCCGACGCAGCGCGGCGTACCCGCCGTGCGCCCGATAGGCGTCCAGATCGGTGGGATCGACCACATCGACCCGGCGCAGCAGCACCAGCGACGCGTCGCCCCGCTGGGCCACCTCGCGGCGCGGCGCCGCCTCCAGCCGGTGCTGCGGCGGAGCTCCCGGGGTGCTCACCAGTGCGGCCGGCGCCCGTTCGCACAGGCCGAGACACGGGCTGTCCACCACCGTCGTGTCGGGATCCGCCGCCAGCCGGGCCCGCAGCTCGGCCGAGCGTTCGCCCGCCAGCCGGCAGGAGAGATCGACGCAGACGTGGGCGACGTGCGCGGTCGGCATCGGTGCCAGCGGCAACACGGCGTAGAAGCTGGCCACGCCGTACGCCTCCGCCGGCGGCACGCCGAGCCGGCGGGCGACGTAGCCGAGGCCCTCGGGGCTGATGTGGCCCACCCGCTCCACCAGGGCCCACAGCGCGGGCAGCAACCGGTGGCGCTGCGCCCGCAGCACCGAACCGCCGCGTTCCGCCCGCAGCGCGGCGGCGCCCGCCGGCGGCCCGAGCAGGCCGTCCACGGCCGCCCGTTCGGCGGGGCTCGGTTCGATGCTGGTCAACTTGAGGTCCATACCGTCCGGTCTGGTGGTCTGGTGGTCTGGTGGTCTGGTAGGCCGGTGGGTCGGGCTGGTGCGATGTCGATCGCCGTAGGTCAGCCGGTGGCGGCCGCGGCGAGCTTCTCGATGCGCACCGCCGCCGCCTTGAACTCGGCGGTGCCGGAGCGCGGATCGGTCGCCTCGATGGTCAGGACGTTCACGTCGATGTCGTCGGGGAAGTGCGGGGTCATGAACACCAGGCCGGCCCGCAGGCCGGCATCGATGCGCACCGGCGCCTCGATGGCGCCGCGGCGCGACCGCACCCGGACCACCTCGCCCTCGCGCAACCCGAGGCGGGAGGCGTCCTGCGGGCCGACGTCGATCGTCTCGGCCCGCCGCAACGGCGAGGCGAACGCGCCGCTCTGCACCCCGGTGTTGTAGGAGTCGAGCCGCCGCCCCGTGGTCAGCCGCAGGGGGAACTCGTCGTCGAGTGCCTCGACCGGCGGTTCGTCGAGCACCACCGAGAACGGGGCCCGGGGGCCGCGCTCGGCCTCCTCGAGCGCCCACAGCCGACCGTGCAGGAACGACGGCTCCAGGCTGTGCTCGTCGAAGCAGGGCCACTGGATGCCCCCGAGCTCCTCCAACCGCTCGTAGGACATGCCGGCGTGGATGGGCGACACCGTGCGCAGCTCCTCCCACACCGCCGCCGCGCTGGGCACCCCGCTGAACAGCGGTCGGCCCAACGCCGCCGCCAGCTCGCACAGGATCGCCACGTCGTCCCGGGCCCCGGTGGGGGGCTCGACCGCCTTGCGCACCCGCTGCACGCGGCGTTCGCTGTTGGTCACCGTGCCCTCCGCCTCGCACCACGCCGCGGTGGCGGGCAGCACCACGTCGGCCAGCTGCGCGGTGCGGGTCAGCATGATGTCCTGCACCACCAGGTGGTCCAGCGCGGCCAGCCGTTCCAGGGCGTGGGTCGAATCGGCCTCCGACTGGGCCGGGTTCTCGCCCACCACGTACAGCGCGCCGAGCCGGCCGTCGCCCATCGCCTCGAACATGGCGGTGAGGTGCAGACCCGGCTCGGGGCGCAGCGACGCACCCCACAGTGCGCCGACGCGGGCCAGCACCTCGGGGTCGCGCAGGTCCTGGAAACCGGGCAGACGGTTCGGTATGGCGCCCATGTCACCGCCGCCCTGCACGTTGTTCTGGCCCCGCAACGGGTTGAGACCGGAGCCGTAGCGACCCACGTGCCCGCACAGCAGCGCCAGGTTGATCAACGCCAGCACGTTGTCGGTGGCGTTGTGGTGCTCGGTGATGCCCAACGTCCAACACAGCTGCGCCCGGTCGGCCCTGGCGTAGGCCTCGGCCAGCTCGGCGATGGCCCACCCCGGTACGCCGGTCACGGCCTCGCCCCGTTCGAGCGTCCACTCCTCGACCGAGGCCGCGAAGGTGTCGAAACCGGCGGTGGCGCGCTCGATGAAGGCGCGGTGCTGCAGGCCGAGGTGGAGGATGTGGCGGGCCATGGTGTTGGCCAGCGCGATGTCGGAACCGACATCGGGACCCAACCACAGGTCGGCCCACTGCGCCGTCTCGGTGCGGCGCGGGTCCACCACGAACAGGCGAGCGCCACGGTGCACCGCGGCCAGCACGTGGTGGAAGAAGATGGGGTGCGCGTTGCGCGCGTTCGAGCCCCACAGCACGATGACGTCGGCGTCCTCGACCTCCTTGTAGGACGAGGTGCCGCCCCCTGCTCCGAACACTGTCGCCAGACCGACGACGGAGGGAGCGTGTCAAGTGCGGTTGCAGGAGTCGATGTTGTTGGTGCCGATCGCCAACCGCATGAACTTCTGGGCCACGTAGTTCAGCTCGTTGGTGGCCTTCGAGCAGGAGAACATGCCGACGCCGTCGGGACCGAGGCGATCGATCGCGGCCCGGAAGCCCGCCGCGGCCCGTTCGAGCGCCTCCTCCCAGGAGGCGGGGCGCAGCTCGCCGCCGTCGCGCACCAACGGCGTGGTCAACCGCTGGTAGGGGGCTGCCGCCTTCATCGACGTGCTGCTTCCCATCGTCATGCCTCCTGCGAGCCGGGATGTGAGTGCGCTCAGCTCCGGAGCGTACCGTCGCTCCGGTCACGTTGACCGATCGACAGGCGCCCGATCGGTCCGCATGCATGGTGGCCGAACCACGGTCGGTCGTGCGGTCGGTTTCGCGGGTTCTTATCCACCGGGGCGCATCGTCACCGCACACGTCGTCACCGTGCCGGCCCTCCGCCGGCGGCATCGACCTCCGGCGGAGGGCCGGACCCCCCCTCGATGGAGCCGGCCATGGAGCCAACCCACCCGCCCGCCTTCGCGCCCGGCACCAGCGACCGCGGTGTCGCCGCCGCGGCCAGGACCGGTGCGCCCGTGGCCGAACGCTCGACGGTACTGGTCGTCGAGGACGACCGGTCGGTGCGCGAGGCCCTCGCCCGGGCCCTCGAGCTGGAGGGCTACCGGGTGCTCACCGCCACCGACGGTCAGCGCGGCCTCGACGCGGTGGCCGAGCACCGCCCCGACGCCGTGGTGCTCGACGTGATGATGCCCGTGCTCGACGGCCTGTCCGCATGCCGTCGACTGCGTTCGGCGCGGGACCGCACGCCGGTGCTGATCCTCACCGCTCGGGCCGAGGTGCCCGACCGGGTCTCGGGCCTCGATGCCGGCGCCGACGACTACCTCGCCAAGCCGTTCGATCTCGAGGAGCTGCTCGCCCGCCTGCGCGCCCTCATGCGGCGCAGCCAGGCCGACCCCGCCCCCGCCGCCCTCGTGGTGGGGGACCTCGCCGTGGATCCCGCCGCCCGGCGGGCCTGGCGCGCCGGGCGCGAGCTCGAACTGTCCAAGACCGAGTTCGACCTGCTCGAGCTGCTGGTGCGCAACGCTGGGATCGTGCTCGACCCGACCACCATCTACGAGCGGATCTGGGGCTACGACTTCGGCCCCGACTCCAAGAACCTCGCCGTGTACATCGGCTACCTGCGCCGCAAGACCGAGGAAGCCGGCGAAGCACGGCTCATCCACACCGTGCGCGGCGTGGGCTACGCGCTGCGCCCCGCGTGAGCCTGCGCTGGCGGCTGTCGCTGGCGTTGGCCGCGCTGGCCGCGCTCGCCACCGTCGTCACCGCCTCGGTGGCCTACGCGAGCACCCGGGCCCGCATCGACGCCGAGATCGACCGGCTGCTCGAGGAACGGGCCGACACCATCGTCGCCATGTGGCACACCACCGGAGGGCGTCGGAGCCCCGGCCCCGGCGCGGGCGCCGCCCTCGGACGGGCCGACCTGCTGGCGCCCGACACCCTGGTCCAGCTGCTCGACCGCGACGGCGACATCTCGGGCCGAAACGGCGAGGTCGAGCTCCCGGTCGACGCCACCGACCGAGCCGTCGCCGGCGGCGCAGCGAGCTCGAGGGCCGGGGAGCGGACCCGCCTGCGCACCGTTCGGGTCGGGGACACCGGCTACCGGGTGGCGACCCGGGCGCTGGAACCGGCCGGCGCCCTGCAGGCGGCGCGAGACCTCACCGAGCGGGACCGCGTCCTCGCCGGGCTGCAACGGCGGTTCGCGCTGCTCGGTGCCGCGGTGGTGGCGGTCGCCGCCGGCGTCGGGTTCGTGATCGCCCGGCGAGCCACCGGCGCGCTCGAGGCGCTGGCCGCCAGCGCGGAGCGGGTCGCCGCCACGGGCGACCTCGGTCTGCCCGTGCCGGTCGGCGGCGGCGCCGAG
>JADLEF010000298.1 GCA_020846295.1 Acidimicrobiales bacterium | reverse complement strand
GCATCGGCTACGCCTCGCTGGGCGCGTTCCTCGCCGCGGTCATCCTCACCGGTCAGCTCATGGCCAACTACCTGTCCAACGCCGGTGGTGCGTGGGACAACGCCAAGAAGTACATCGAGGACGGCCATGAGGGTGGCAAGGGCTCGGAGTCGCACAAGGCCGCCGTCATCGGCGACACCGTGGGCGACCCGTTCAAGGACACCGCCGGCCCGGCCCTCAACCCGCTCATCAAGGTGATGAACCTGGTGGCCCTGTTGGTGCTGCCCGCCATCATCAAGCTGCGCGACAACGACGGCGCCCGCTTCGCCATCGCCGGCGTGGCGTTGGTGGTGCTGATCGGTGCCATCGCCTTCTCCAAGCGCAAGACGGAGGCGATGGGCGTCGAGGCGAGCCCGGCCGCTGCGGCAGCCGCCCACTGATCGGCCTTGCGATCCGCCCTCCGTACTGACCGGTATGACCGGTACTGACCGGTACGGACGGGATCTTCGACACGAAGCGGGCGGCCCGGTCAGGGCCGCCCGTTCCCGCGTCCCGGGGGCGGGCAGGACCGCTCGGTAGGCTCCGTCGATGCGTCGAGCGGATCTGGTCGTGGTCGGAGCGGGCGTGAACGGCGCAGCGACGGCATGGTGGGCGGCGCGGTCCGGGCTGGACGTCGTGCTGCTCGACCGGTTCGAGGCCGGCCACGAACGCGGTAGCAGCCACGGGGGCGTGCGGATCTTCCGGTTCGCCTACCCGCAGGCTGAGTACGTGGCGTTGGCCCAGCAAGCCCGGCGGCTGTGGCGCCTGGTCGAGGAGGAGACTGGCGAGACGCTGCTGGAGGAGACCGGCGGCATCGACTTCGGATGGCAGCCCGGCGTGGCGGCCACCGCGGCGGCGCTCGCCGCCGCCGGCGCGCCGCACGAGCTGCTGGGACCGCAGGAGGCGGCGGAGCGCTTCGCCGGGTTCGCCTTCGACGGCCCGGTGCTGTTCCACCCGAACGGGGGGCGCAGTTGGGCGGCGCGCTCGGTCGCCGCGCTCACCCGGGCTGCGGCCGCGCACGGCGCGGAGGTGCGCTTCGAGGAACCGGTCGAGCGCATCGAGGTGCGCGGTGACGAGGCGCTGGCCCACACCGCCACCGACACGTTCCGTACCGGGCGGTTGGTGGTGGCCGCCGGCGCCTGGGTGGCGGACCTGCTGGCCGGGCTGGTGCCGTTGCCCCGCCTGCGGGTGACCCTGGAGCAGCCGGCGCACTTCCGCCCGCTGGAGGACGGGCTGCGCTGGCCGAGCTTCATCGAGCACGCCGCGGATGCCGCGTTCAGCACCTACGGGCTGTTCGAGCCGGGTGTGGGCGTGAAGCTGGGCGAGCACCAGGTCGGCCCCGAGGTCCATCCCGATCGGCGCGGCTTCGAGCCGGACCCGGTCGCCCTGGCCCGGGTGTCGGCCCATGCCCGCCGCATGCTGCCCGGTGTGGAGCCGATCCCGGTGGCGGTCGACACGTGCCTGTACACCACCACCGACGACGACGACTTCGTCATCGATCGGGTGGGTCCGATCACGGTGGCCTCCGCCTGTTCGGGCCACGGGTTCAAGTTCGGGCCCGCCACCGGCCGGCTGATCGTCGAGGTGGCCGGTGGCGCGCCTCCGCCGCCCCGCTTCGCGCTCGGTCGCTGACGTCGGGAGCCCGCCGGGACCGGGCACGGCCGAACACCACGGCGGAACACCACGGCGGAACAGCAACGCGGAACAGCACGGTGGAGGCGGGGGACGCCCCCGCCGCCTACGATCGCAGCCGTGTTCGAGCCTCACATGCGTGCCGCCCCTGCCGAGGACCACCCGGCGTTGTTCATGATCGTCCGCCGGGGCGAGATCCTGGTCTCTGCCCGCCCGGAAGGGTTCGCCATCCCCGAGGCGGTGGACGTGCCCCACAGCAGCCGCCACATCCTCGGGTCGCTGGCCGACGGCACCTGGGTGTACGGCATCGACGTGGAGCCGCACACCGATGAGCCGGACGATCACCTGTGGGTGCCGCTGCGCCAGCTGTACGGCAAGATCGACGAGGCGTTGTGGACCGTGGCCGGGCGGGCCGAGCAGATCGTGTCGTGGGATCGGACCCACCGCTTCTGCGGTCGTTGCGGGGAGGCGACCGTCCCGCAGACCCAGGAGCGGGCCCGCAAGTGCCCCTCGTGCGGCCTGCTCGCCTATCCCCGCCTCTCGCCGGCCACCATCACGCTCGTGACCCGGGGCGAGGGGCCCGACGAGGAGGCGCTGTTGGCCTGGGGCCGGCAGTTCCCGGGCCGCTTCTACTCGACGCTCGCCGGCTTCGTCGAACCGGGTGAGAACCTCGAGCAGTGCGTGGCCCGCGAGATCATGGAGGAGGTCGGCGTCGAGATCACCGACATCCGCTACTTCGGGTCGCAGCCCTGGCCGTTCCCCAACTCCCTGATGCTCGGCTTCACCGCCCGCTACGCCGGCGGCGAGCTGGTGCTGCAGGAGGAAGAGATCGTCGAGGCCGGGTGGTTCCGGGCCGACGACCTCCCGCCCTGCCCGCGCGGTGGCATGTCGATCGCCGGGGCCCTCATCGAGTCCTGGCTGCGGCGCGTCGGGGTCTGACCCCGGCCCCCGGCCCGGCTGCCGATGAGGGGGATGGGCCGCGCCGCAGGGGCCCCGGCCTACACTCGGTCGAGTGCTCCTGTTCGCCGGTGAGGCATCGACCGCAGATCTCCCGCGCTTCGATGTGTCGGCGGTGGGGTGGCTGCTGTTCCTCGCCGGCGTCGCCGTGCTGCTGCTGTTCGACCTGTTCGTGCTGCACAAGGACGCGCACGTCATCAAGCCGCGCGAGGCGGCGATCAGCAGCGCCGGCTGGGTGGCGCTCGGGCTGAGCTTCACCCTGGTGATCTGGGTGTGGCTCGGCGGCACGGCGGCCACCCAGTACGTCACCGGGTACCTGATCGAGAAGAGCCTCTCGGTCGACAACGTGTTCGTGTGGGCGGTGATCTTCGGCTACTTCTCGGTGCCGAAGCAGTACCAGCACCGCGTCCTGTTCTGGGGCATCTTCGGCGCGCTGGCGCTGCGGGCCATCTTCGTGTTCGCCGGGGTGGCGCTGCTCAGCCGCTTCGAGTGGCTGATGTTCGTGTTCGGCGCGTTCCTGATCTACACCGCGGTGAAGGTGGCGCGCGACAGCGAGCACGAGATCCACCCCGAGCACAACCCGCTGCTCAAGGTGGTGCGACGCGTCATCCCGGTCAGCTCCGCCTACGACGGCCAGAAGCTGTTCACCCGCCAGGGTGCCCGGCGCATGGCCACCCCGCTGTTCGTGGTGCTGGTCCTCATCGAGGCCACCGACGTGGTGTTCGCGGTGGATTCGGTGCCGGCCATCCTGGCCATCAGCCGCGACCAGTTCGTGGTGTTCAGCTCCAACGCCTTGGCGATCCTCGGCCTGCGCTCGCTGTACTTCCTGCTGGCCTCGGTCGAGGACCGGCTGGTGCACCTGAACAAGGGGCTGGGGATCATCCTCGCCTACGTGGGGGCGAAGATGATCCTGTCGCACTGGTACCACCTGCCCACGGTGCTGTCGTTGAGCGTCATCGCCGGCGTGCTCACCGTCACCGTCGTGTGGTCGCTGCGGACCACCAGGAAGCTCGAGGCGCGCGCGTCATGACCGTTCGGCGCATCGTGGTCGGGGTGGACGAGTCGGACAACGCCCGCACCGCCGTCGTGTGGGCGGCGGAGCTGGCCGCGCAGCTCGGGGCATCGGTCCTCGCCGTGCACGGCTTCGAGCCGCTGGCCCACCTGGGACGGGTTGCCCCTCCGGTGGACTTCGTGGCGGTGCGCGCCGCCTGCGAAGCGGACCTCGCCGAGGGGTGGACCGCTCCGTTGCGCGACGCCGGTGTGGCCCACGAGTGCCGGGTGCTGGAGCGCGACCCGGTCGGGGCCCTCGTGGAGGCTGCCGATGAGGTGGACGCGGATCTGATCGTGGTCGGCGCCCGCGGCGGCTCGACGTTGCGTGGGCTGGTGCTGGGCTCGACGTCGCTCAAGCTTCCCCACGTGACCCGACGTCCGGTGTGCATCGTGCACCCGGTGGACGGCGGCTGAGGGCCGGATCAGGACCCGGCCGGCATCGCCCACAGCTCGCCGGCCGCGCTGACCATCGCCTCCACCGCGACGATGTCCTGCTCCGCCGGCAGGCCCCACCCGGGCTGGTAGCCGAAGCGCTCGGCGGCCGATCGGGCGCTGCCATCGGCGCCGAGCAGGTCGAGCCGCTCCAGGCCGACCAGCGATGGGTGGCTCACCCCGCACGCGTGGGCCAGCCGCAGCAGCTCCTTGCGCAACGTGATCAGGTAGTTGGCGCAGCGCACGGACTTGAGGTCCGGGTCGAGGCCGCGGGCCAGCCACGGGCGCTGGGTGGCGACGCCGGTCGGGCAGTGGTCGGTGTGGCAGCGCTGGGCCTGCACGCAGCCGATGGCCAGCATCGCCTCGCGGGCGACGCTGATCCAATCGCAACCGAGGGCCAGCGCCAGCAGGGCGGCCTCCGGGAACCCGAGCTTCGCCGAACCGCCGAAGGCCACCTTGTGGTGCAGGTCCACCTCGGCGAACGCCTTGTAGACCCGGGGGAACCCGATGCGGAACGGCAGCGACACGTGGTCGGTGAAGGCGAGCGGCCCGGCGCCGGTGCCACCCTCGCCGCCGTCGACCACGACGAAGTCGGGCCCCGTGCCGGTCTGCACCATCCGCTGGGCGAGCTGGACCCAGAACGCATCGTCGCCGACGGCGGACTTGATGCCCACCGGCACGCCGGTGGCGTCCGCCACGCGCTCGATGAAGGCCAACATGCCGTCGACGTCGGAGAACTCCTGGTGGTAGGCGGGCGAGATGCAGTCCTTGCCGACCTCGATGCCGCGCACCCCGGCGATGACCGAGTTGACCTTGGCGCCGGGCAACATACCGCCCAGTCCGGGCTTGGCCCCCTGGGACAGCTTGACCTCGATGGCGCGCACCGGGTTCGCCTCGCACAGCTCGACCAGCCGGCCCAGATCGAAGCGGCCGGCCGCGTCCCGTACCCCGAAGTACCCGGTGCCGATCTGGAACAGCAGATCGCCGCCGTGGCGGTGGAACGAGGACAGCCCTCCCTCCCCGGTCGACTGCCAGCAGCCGGCCAGCTGGGCGCCCCGGTTGAGCGCCTCGACGGCGGCGCCGGACAGCGAGCCGTAGCTCATCCCGGAGATGTTGACCACCGAAGCCGGGCGGAACGCCTTGGGCCGACCGCGCCACGCGCCGACGACCTTGGCCGCCGGGATGGGGTGGGACGGATCGGCGTCGGCCGGCACGGGCGGGTGGGGGAAGGCGCTGTGCTTGACGATGACGTAGCCGGGGGCCGGGCGCTCGAAGTCGTTGTCGGTCCCGAAGCCGAAGTAGTCGTTCTCCCGTTTGGCGCTGCTGTACACCCAGCGCCGCTGGTCTCGGGAGAAAGGCCGCTCCTCGTCGTTGTCGGTGACGATGTACTGGCGCAGCTCCGGCCCGATCTTCTCCAGGATGTAGCGCAGGTGCCCGACGACGGGGAAGTTGCGCAGGATGGCGTGCTTGCGCTGGGTCACGTCGTAGAGGCCGATCGCCGCCAGCAACACGATCACGATGGCGGAGACGAGCACGAACCACATGGTGCTCAGGCTATCGGTGGGCGAGGTGCTCCCTTTCCACGCTTCTTGCCCCGCGCCGGCCTCGATTAGCGTGCTGCGGCGGTTCGCGACGAGCAGGAGGTAGGGCATGCAGCTGGCCATGTCGATGGGCTACGCAGGTGGGTTCAAGGAGAACGTCAAGCGGGTTCAGGAGCTGGAGCAGGCCGGCCTGGACATCGTGTGGCTGGCGGAGGCCTACAGCTACGACGCCATCAGCCAGGTGGGCTACCTGGCCGCCATGACCGAGCGGGTGCAGATCGGCACCGGCATCGTGAACGTGTACTCCCGTTCGGCCGCGTTGATGGGCCAGACCGCGGCGGGCTGCGACATGGTGTCCGACGGTCGGTTCATCCTCGGTCTCGGCGCGTCCGGTCCGCAGGTGGTCGAGGGGTTCCACGGCATGCCCTACGAGAAGCCGATGCAGCGCATCAAGGAGTACATCGACGTCGTGCGCATGACGCTGCGCCGCGAGCCGCTGGTGTACGACGGCAAGGTGGTGCAGCTGCCGCTGCCCGCCGGGCAGGGCACGGGCCTGGGCAAGCCGCTCAAGCTCATCAACCATCCGGTCCGCTCCTCGGTGCCGATCTGGTGGGCGTCGTTGCAGGGGCTGTCGGTGCGGGAGACCGCGGCCCACGCGGATGGGTGGCTGCCGGTGTTCTTCGAGCCGGAGCGCTTCACCCAGGTGTGGGGCAACGAGCTGAAGGCCGGTCTGGCCAAGCGCGACGCCGGCCTGGAGCCGCTGCAGATCTCTGCCGGCGGCCTGCTCGCCATCGGCGAGGACCTCGTCGGCGACAAGCAGGCCAAGGTGCTGGGCGCGGCCCGTCCCCAGACCGCCCTGTACTGGGGCGGCATGGGGGCCCGGGACAAGAACTTCTACAACGACCTGGCCCGGCGCTACGGCTACGAGGCCGAGGCGATCGAGATCCAGGACCTGTACCTCGACGGCAAGAAGGAGGAGGCCGCTGCCAAGGTGCCGCTGGAGTTCCTCCAGAAGTCCCACCTGGTCGGGCCCAAGAGCTACCTCAAGGAGCGCATCGGTGCGTTCAAGGAGGCCGGCGTCACCGTGCTGAACGTGAACCCGATCGGCCCGGACCCGGTGAAGACCATCGAGGAGCTCCGTTCCATCGTGGACAGCTGAGCCTGCACCGACCACGCGACGCCGACCATACCCAGTGGTGTGGTCGGCGTCGCCGCGTCGGGGTCAGCGGGCGACGAGCGCCTCGATGGCCGCCACCGCCCGCCCGGCGGCGTCGCCCTCACCGTAGGGGTTGTGCCCGCCCGCCATTCGGGCATACGCATCGGTATTGTCGAGCAGCTCCCACAGGGCGGCCACGATGCGGTCGGTCTCCGTGCCGACCAGCCGGGCCACGCCCGCCTCCACCGCCTCCGGTCGCTCGGTGGTGTCGCGGCAGACCAGCACCGGTTTGCCCAAGGCGGGCGCCTCCTCCTGCAGACCGCCGGAATCGGTCAGCACCAGGTGGCAGCGGTCGAGCAGGTTGACCATGTCGGGGTCCGGCACCGGTTCCAGCACGGTGACGTTGGGCAGCGATCCGAGCTGCGGTCCCACCGCGGCGCGCACCACCGGGTTGCGGTGCACCGGGAACACGACGCGCACCTCGGGCCTCGCGGTGGCCAGCTGGCGCAACGCCGCCGCGACGCGGCCCAACCCGTCGCCCCATGATTCGCGCCGGTGCAGGGTCACCAGCACGAGCGGCCCGCCCTCCGTCGGGCGGTCGAGGGCGGCCAGCTCCCGGGTCTGCCACGGCAGGCGGCGGGCCCGGACGTGGAGCAGCGCGTCGATGACGGTGTTGCCGCTCTGCACGATGGTCCCCCCGACCCGCTCCGCCCGCAGGTTCGCCGCGGCGGCGACCGACGGGGCGAGGTGGAGCGCAGCGATCCGGCTGACCAGCTGCCGGTTGGCTTCCTCGGGCCAGGGTCGGGCCAGGTCCCACGTGCGCAGGCCGGCCTCGAGGTGCACGACCGGCACCTCCCGGTAGAACGCGGCGAGGGCACCGACGAACGCCGCCGTCGTGTCGCCCTGCACGACCAGGGCGTCGAAGCGCTCCCGGCCCAGCAGCTCGTCGGTGCGGCGCACCGTCTCGGCGGTGAGCTCGGCGAGGGTCAGCCCGTGGTTCTGCAGGCCGAGGTCGACGTCGGGCTCGAGCTCGAAGGCGGCGAGCACCTGGGTCAGCATCTCGCGGTGCTGGCCGGTGGCGGCGAGCAGGACCTCATGGCCTGCGCCGCGCAGGGCCAGCACGAGCGGTGCCACCTTGATGCCTTCCGGCCGCGTTCCCGCGACGATCCCCACCCGCATGCTGCTGTCCCCTCTCGGCCGCCTTCGTGGCGAAGGACCGTCGCCACGGCCCGGCACGGTAACGCAGCGGCAGGGGCGGGGACCGCCTCGGGGGCGGTGGGCGCGGGCTTCAGCTCTTGGTGATCCGCCCGTCGTCCATGTGCACGCTGCGGTCGCAGAACCGGGTGATGCGCTCGTCGTGGGTGACGACGATGGCGGCGGTGCCCCGCGCCTTCATCTCCTGCTGGATGAGCTCCATGACGGCCATGCCGAGCTTCGAGTCCAGCGCCGAGGTCGGCTCGTCGAACAACACGAGTTTCGGGTCGTTCATCAGGGCCCGGCCGATGGCGACGCGCTGGCGCTGGCCGCCGGAGAGCTGCGCCGGCAGGTTCTTGGCCCGATCGGCGAGGCCGAGCTCGCCCAGCAGCTGGTCGGCCCGGGCCCGGGCCGGCGCGCCGGTGCGCTTGCCGATCTCATCGACCACCAGCAGGTTCTCCCGGGCGGTGAGGAACGGCACCAGGTTCACCGATTGGAACACGAAGCCGACGAGGTCGCGCCGCACCGCGGTGAGCTGCTTCGGGTTGAAGCCGCTGATGTCGGTGCCGGCGACCACCACCCGACCCGAGGTCGGCGACAGGATGGCGCCGGCGATGGAGCACAGCGTCGTCTTGCCGGATCCCGACGGGCCGACCAGCGCCACGATCTCGCCCGGGGCGACCTCGAGGTCGACGTCGTCGAGGGCGACCACCTCGCTGTCCCCCATGGCGTAGACCTTGCGGACGCGCTGCAACGACAGCGCCGGCACCGATGCGCCGTTGACGTTCATGAACCACTCCCGATGGCGGAGGCCGGGTCGACCCGCAACAGCCGGCGCAGCGAGAACGCGCAGCCGATGACGGCGGCGACGAGGAGGAACACCGCGCTCTGCCCGATGCGGGTGCCGGAGATGCGCAGCGGTATGGAGCCGGGCGGTATGACCGCGTCGAGGGCGATCGCTGCGCTGCCGGCGATGACGCAGGCGACCGCGCTGAGCACCACGGCCTGCAGGACGAGCCCGCCGAACAAGGTGCCGGAGCGGGCGCCCACCGCCTTGAGCACACCGTAGAGCGACGCCCGTTCCACGGTGAGCAGGGCGAAGAACAGTGCCACCACCACCACGGCGATGCCGACGGTGACCCCGATGATCTGGTTGAACGTGGCGGTCTGCTGCTCCACACCGGGCAGGCCTTCGGCCGCCGCGACGACGGTCAGCGATGCGGTCGAGCGGCCGGTGGCGATGTCGATGGCGTCGGCCACGTCGGCGGCCACCGCCCCGTCGTCGACCCGGACGGTGAGGGCCTGGAACACGCCGTCGCCGAGCTGCTGATCGGGCCGGTTGTCGGTCAGCACCGTGCGCCACGTCTCGGGGTTGGTCCACAGCGCCGCCTGGCCGAGGTACTGGGTGTCCTCGACGAACCCGACGACGGTGAGCGTCGAGCGGGCCGGGCCGACGGACAACTCGGTGCCGACCTGCACGCCCTGCTCCTGCAGCGTCGTGTCGGCGATGGCCTCCCCGTCGCCGGGAAGCGCGTCGACCCCGAGCGGCGGGGCCTCGGGGCCGAACACGACGACGTCGAGCAGGTCGCGCGGCCCCTTGTCGGCCAGGCGGGCGCCGAGCTGCACCACGCCGATCCCGGCGCTCGAGGCGACGCCGTCGACGCCGTCGACCGTGCTGCGCAGCGTCGGCTCGATGCGGCTGCGCAGGAACGAGTCCTCGGCGCTGGCGGTGTAGACGACGACATCGCCGTCGAGGGCGTACATGGCGCCGGTCGAGGAGCGGATGAGGCCGTCCAGCAGACCGCCGAGGAACATCAGCAGCAGGGCGATGAGCGTCAGGATGAGGCCGGCGGCGCCGAAGCGCCCAGGCCGGCGGCGCAGTTCCCGCAGGGCGAGCTTCACGAGCCCACCCCCGCCCCGGTCGTGGCGGCGTACGGGTCGAGGGCCATGACCCGGCGGGCCGAGAACAGCGAGCTGAGCAGACCACCGGCGACGAGCAGGGCGGTCCAGACGAGCACCGCGGTCGTCTCGAAGCGCAACGGGATGCCGCCGATGCGTCCTCGTACGAGGGCGGCGTACAAGCCGATGCCGAGCAGGAGGCCGCCGCCGAGCACGACGACGACCTGGACCAGCAGCGAGGTGAGCAGCGTGCGGGCCGGGGCGCCGATGGCGCGCAGCAGGGTGAGCGCCGATGCCTTCTGGAACGTGATGATCAGGAAGAACAGGCCGGTGACCAGCGGCACCACGAAGCCGTACAGCAGGAAGATGACCTGGAAGGACTGCCGCACCTGGGCGACGCCGGGCGCCTTGTCGGCGGCGTCGGCCCGGGTGAGGGTGTCGAGCTCGTCGGAGAGGCCGTTGACCTGGTCGACCAGCCGGTCGGCTGGGACATCGGGCGGCGCTCGCAGGGCCAGCACGTTGGGTAGCGGCTCGCCGGCGTCGGGATTGCGGCTCCGCACCGACTGCACGTAGGTGTCGTAGGTGACGAACAGGGTTGGGGTGACGTTCAGCTGGACGTCGCGGGCCAGGCCGACGACGGTGATGTCCAGCCCACCGGGCAGCACGGTGACGGTATCCCCCACGCCGAAGCCGAGCTCGGCATCGGCATCGGAGGCGACCGCCTCGCCCGGCCCCTCGGGCAGGCGCCCCTCGACCAGGGTCGTGGGGGCGCCGAGCCCGGGGTCCTCGTAGCCGAGGATGGACGTCTCGATCGGTACGCCGTCGCCGCCCTCGCCGGGGGTGACGGTGAAGGTGCCCTGCCCGATCCGGGCGACCTCGGCCGCCGCGCCGCTGCTGCGCACCATCGCCTCGAGGTCCGGCGAGATGACGCTGCCCTGCAGGATGCGGCGGCCGTCGGTGCGGTAGACGAGCACCTCGGCGCTCTGGTTGCGGATGGCCCCGACGAAGCTGGTGAGCAACCCGTTCTGCAGCGACTGCTGGAACAGGATGAGGAACACCAGCAGAGCGACCGCCGCGATGAGCAGGCCGAAACGGACCTTGGCCCGCTGCAACTCTTTCAGGGCGAGGAACACTGCAACTCCGGAGGGTGGGCGTCGGCGACCCGTTCTACCAACGAACGCGTCGCTATGCGCACTACCGTCCACACATGGATCGGCAGTGGTTGGCCCGCACCCCCGAAGCAGCGATCGAGCCGGAGCTCGAGATCTGCGACCCGCATCACCACCTGTGGTCCGTGCCGACCGGGCGCTATCCGCGCTACGAGCTCGAGGATCTCCGGGAGGACACCGGGGCGGGCCACAACGTGGTGGAGACGGTCTTCATCGACTGTGGCGCCAACTACCGCAGCACCGGCCCCGAGGCGCTTCGGCCGGTGGGTGAGACCGAGTTCGTGGCGGAGCGGGCGGCGCGCAGCGAGGCGACGCCCGGGGCGCGCATCGCCGCCATCGTGGGACACGCCGATCTGCTGCTCGGCGACGCGGTGCGCGAGGTGCTCGACGCCCACCTCGACGCCGCCGGGGGCCGCTTCCGTGGCATCCGCCACACCGCGGCGTGGGACCCGTCGCCGGAGATCCCGACCTCGCACAGCAGTCCACCGCCACACCTCTACGCCGACGAGCGGTTCCGTCGGGGTCTGGCCGTACTGGCCGGCATGGGGTTGACCTTCGAGGCGTGGCAGTTCCACCCGCAGCTGGGCGAGCTGGCCGATGTGGCGGCGGCGGTGCCCCAGGCCACCATCATCGTGAACCACATCGGTGCGCCGATGGGCATCGGCCCCTACGCGGGTCGTCACGACGAGGTCCGGGCCCGGTGGCGGCCGGCCATGGCTCGCCTCGCCACGCTCGACAACGTGGTGCTCAAGGTGGGCGGCATCGGGATGGCGCGCTTCGGCGCCGGCTTCGACGCGTGGGAGCATCCACCGAGCTCCGACGAACTGCTCGACCACTGGGGAGACGACCTCCGCTTCTGCATCGACACGTTCGGGCCGCAGCGATGCATGTTCGAGTCGAACTACCCCGTCGACGCCGAGTCGGCGAGCTACGTGGTGCTGTGGAACGCCTACAAGAAGCTGTCGGCGGTCTATGACGAGGCCGAGCGCACGGCGCTGTTCCGGGGCACCGCCCGGCGGGTGTACCGGATCGGCTGACCGGTCGGGCGGTCAGCCGATGACGATGTCGACCCGGCGGCTGGAGTCGAGGTCCGCGCCGGGCTCGGTGTCGCCCTTGGCGTTGGGCGGCAGGTAGGCCAGGCCGGCGTTGGCCGCTCGCAACGAGCCGAGCACGTTCTGCGCCCGCTCGCCCGACAGCTGCAGGTTGGAGGCCGGGTCGCCGGACACGTCGGCGAACCCGGTGACCACCACCGGGGTGGAGGCCTTGGCCGCCTGGGCGGCGGCGACCGCCTGGTCGAGGGTGGCCTGGCTGGCCGCGTTGGGCGTGGTCACGCCGACATCGAAGAACACCGAGAACTTCTGCTGCTGCCCGGTGCCGAACTGCAGGCCGGCCGGCAGCAGCACCTGGTCGATGCTGTGCACCACGATGGTCCCGGTGGCGAGGTCGGCGCCGTTCACGTTGGCCGAGTTCACCGAGACGCCGGCGTCGGACACCGCGATGGTGACCGCCTCGCCGTTGAGCGTCGTCTTCACGCCGGAGGTCAGCGAACCGGCGGGTAGCGCCTCACCGACCACGTGGTAGGTGAGCAACGACTTGAGCTGCTCGGCGTTGTCGCCGAGCGCGGCCAGCGCGTCGGGCGGCAGCGCGGCGAACGCGTCGTTGGTGGGGGCGAACACGGTCAGCGGGCCGCCCGTGTTCAAGGTGGTCAGCAGCCCGGCCTTGGTCACGAGGCCCGCGAGGGTGGAGAAGCGCGGGTCGGTGGCCAGCTTCACCAGGGCCGGGTCCACCGCGGCGGCGGTGGTGGTCGTCGCCTGGGCCGTCGTCGTCGTGGCCTTGGCGGTGGTGGTCGTCGCCTTCGCCGTGGTCGAGGTCGAGGTCGATGCGCCGTCGCCGTCGCCGTCGTCGGCCTGGGTGGTCGTGGCGGTGGCCGCGTCGGCCTCGGTGGTGGCGGTGGCACCGGCGCCGGTGGCCACCGTCTCGTCGTCGTCCCCGCACCGACCGAGCGCGAGGGCGGCAGCGGCGAGCAGGATCACCAGCGGCAGCAGGCCGACCCACGCCGCGCCACCCTTGCGGCGGCGCCCCTCTTCCTCGGCCAACCAGGCCGGGGTGGCCACGAGGCCCTTGTCGATCAGCAGCGCCCACACGCCTCGACGGTCACCGCTGTCGAGGCTGGCGCCGAGCTCGCGGTACAGCACGGGGCCCAACGTGGGCAGCAGGAAGGCCAGGCCGCCGGTGCGATAGCGGCGCCGCAACCCCGACAGATCGCCGCCCTCGAGCAGGCTGACCAGTTCGTGCAGTTCGTCCACGTTGGAGTCCATCGGGCGGGTACGTTAATCGCTCCCTTCCGAGCGGTCGCGATGCGTCGTCGAGATCCTCGCGAACGGCCCCTGCGCCGGTGGCCGAGGGCCCCCGCTCAGGTCGTGTAGTCGGCGTTGATGCGGATGTACTGATCGGACAGATCGCATCCGTACACCGTCCACGACCCGTCGGCGATGGCGAGCGCGGCGGTGATGGTGACCTCCTCGGCGGCCATGGTGGCCGACAGTCGCTCGAGGCCCGCCTCGTCCACGTCGCCGGGGTACACCTGCTGCTCGCCGAAGCGGATGACGACCCGCTCCTGGTCGATGTCGGTGTCGTCGAAGCACTTGCCGATGGCCATCGCCACCCGGCCCCAGTTGGGGTCGGCACCGTGCACCGCCGTCTTCACCAGCGGCGAGTTCACGATGGCCTTGGCCACCCGCTTGGCCTGGGCGTCGTCGCGGGCGCCGTCCACCTGCACCACGAGCAGCTTGGTGGCGCCTTCCCCGTCGCGGGCGAGCTGGCGGGTCAGCGAGCGGCACACCGCATCCAGGCCGGCGGTGAAGGCATCGAGGTCGACCGGGCCCGCCGCGCCGTTGGCCAGGATGGCGGCGGTGTCCGAGGTCGAGGTGTCGGTGTCCACCGACAGGCTGTTGAAGGTGCGCTCGACGACGGAGCGGAAGCTGCGGTCGAGGTCGGCCGGTGCCACCTCGGCGTCGGTGAAGACCAGCGCGATCATCGTCGCCATGTCCGGCTCGATCATGCCGACGCCCTTGGCCAGCCCGACGATGCGCGCCGCGCCGACCGTCGCCTCGGCGAACTTCGCCACCGTGTCCGTCGTCATCATGGCGGTGGCGGCGGTGACGGCCTCGGTCACCGGGTATGGCGGGGCGCTCAGCGTCGCCAGGTGCGCCCTGATGCGCTCCATGGGGTACTGCCGTCCGATCACCCCGGTGGAGGTCACCAGCACGTCCTGCGGTGGGCAGCCCAGCGCCGCGCCGACGCCGGCGGCCAGCTCCGCCGCGTTGGCCGCACCCTGCGCCCCGGTGGCGACGTTGGCGTTCTTGGACACGACCAGCGCGGCCTGCAACCGGCCGTCGGCGACGTGCTGGCGGGACAGCAGCACCGACGGCCCCGCGAAGCGGGAGCGGGTGAACACGGCGGACGCAGCGGCGGGACGCTCGGAGGCCACGACGAGGAAGTCGGTGGTGCTGTCCTTGATGCCGATGTTCGCCACGTGGGCGGTGAATCCGGTGGGAAGGGAGACGGCGTCGGTCACGGTGACGCAGTCTGGCACGGGCGGGCCGCCGGGCAAACGAGTATCGGCGGGCGGGGCAGCCGGCCGCGACGGGCACCCGATGGTGTCCGTTTCGGCCGCGGGGCGCTAGCTTGCGGCCATGAAGTCACCCGTGCGTGTCGCCGTCACCGGGGCTGCCGGCCAGATCGGCTACAGCCTCTTGTTCCGTATCGCCAGCGGCCAGATGTTGGGCCCTGACCAGCCGGTCATCCTCCAGATGCTGGAGATCACCCCGGCGCTCGGCGCGCTCAAGGGCGTGTGCATGGAGCTCGAGGACTGTGCCTTCCCCCTGCTCTCCGGCATGGTCCCCACCGACAACGCCGACGTCGCCTTCGGCGACGCCGACTACGCCCTGTTGGTCGGCGCCATGCCCCGCAAGGCCGGCATGGAGCGGGCCGATCTGCTGACCGCCAACGGCGCCATCTTCACCGTGCAGGGCAAGGCGCTGTCCGATTCGGCCGCCCGTTCGGTCAAGGTGCTGGTGGTCGGCAACCCGGCCAACACCAACGCCCTCATCGCCCAGCAGAACGCCCCGTCACTCGACCCGGGTCAGTTCACCGCCATGACCCGCCTGGACCACAACCGGGCCATCGCACAGCTCGCGGCGAAGGTCGGCCAGCCGGTCAGCGCCATCAAGAAGATGACGATCTGGGGCAACCACTCCGCCAGCCAGTACCCCGACCTGTTCCACGCCGAGGTCAACGGCCAGAACGCCGCCGCCATGGTCAACGACCAGGCCTGGTTGGAGGGCGAGTTCATCCCGACGGTGGCCAAGCGCGGCGCCGCCATCATCGATGCCCGCGGCCTGTCGTCGGCGGCGTCGGCGGCCAATGCCGCCATCGACCACATGCGCACCTGGGCGCTGGGCAGCGCCGACGGGGACTGGGTGTCGATGGCCATCCCGTCGGACGGCTCCTACGGCGTCGCCGAGGGCCTCATCTCCTCGTTCCCGGTCACCTGCTCGGGCGGTTCCTACCGCGTCGTGCAGGGCCTCGAGATCGACGAGTTCTCCCGCGGCCGGATCGACGCGTCGGTGGCCGAGCTGGCCGAGGAGCGCGACGCGGTCAAGGAGCTCAACCTGATCTGACGACCGCCTGCTCGGTGTGTCGGCCGGTGGCGGCGGGTGCGACCCGCCGCCACCGGCGCGTCCGGACCCGGTTCAGGTCGTGTCGGCCCGCAAGGCCGCGGTGGCGGCGTCGAGCGCATCGAGCGTGGCTCGCCATGGGGTCAGCTCGGTGGCCCGGCCCTCGATGCGGATGGACCCGTCGAGCAGCGCCTGCTGGGCGGCGAGGCGACCGGCAGCCACCTCGCGGGCGACGGCCCAGGGTTGGGACACGGTGACGGTCGGCTCGACCGCAGGATCGCTCGGTTCGACCCGCACGACGCCGGCGAGCACGAGGTCGTAGCCCCCGTCCTGTGCCGGTCCGTCCTGTGCCGGCCCGACGGGATCGGCGGCGGTGAACACGTAGCGGACCCGCACCGGCGCCGGCATCGCATCCGGCGCGGTGCCCGGCGGCACCGCCCGCACCGCCTCGTCGAGGGCGGCGATCCATTCCGGGCTGGCAAAGCGAACCATCGGCGGCGAGGCTAGCGAGGTGTCCGACCCCGCCGAGGAACGGCCCCGCGCCGAACCGGATCTGTTCACTTTCGAGTTCTGGTCGCCGCTGGCGACCTTCGGCGGGCACATCGCGCTGTGGCGCTGGCCCCGGCTCGGCGTCGCTTGGTACGCCACCGCCGTGTTCCGGCAGGGCGAGCGCGTGGTGGCGCTGGCCGACGAGTTCCCGCTGAAGCGGACGCTCGAGCTGCGCGGCAACGGGCTGTGGGCCGATCACAACGTCGAGGACCCCTTCGTGCACTGGTCGATCGGGCTGGAGGCGTTCGCCCTGGCCCTCGACGACCCCGACGACGATCGGGGTGAGCGGGTGCCGCTCGGCTACGACCTCGACGTCGAGCTCGACCCGGTGACGCGGAGGGAGCTGGGCGACGGGTACGAGCAGCCCGCCCGAGTCCACGGCGAGGTACTGCTCGGTACGGACGCCTACGACCTCGACGGCTTCGGCTGGCGGGCGCACCTGGGGCTCGCCTCGCTGGCCGCCACCGCGAACGGCGTGCGCACCCGCCATGGCCTGCACGGCGGGGTGCCGCGCTACACCGTCGCCGACGGCGTGGCGCGGCCGGGGGACGACGCCTTCGGCAGCGCGGTGGCGGACACGCCGGGAGGTCGGCTGCGCAAGGCGCTCTACCGCGAGCCGGACGGCAGCGGAGCGGGGTTCACCGAGGGCTGGCAGGCCAGACCGTACTGATGGGTACGGCCCTGGGTGGCGAAGGCGGCGTCGGTCAGACCACGCCGAGGGACAGCACCACCAGGATCAGGGCCAGGGCGCCGACGAAGTCCACCGAGGAGGTGACCACCGGCGTGCCGTAGTTGTCCGGATCGAGCCCGACCCGGGTCGCGACCACCGTGGTGTAGTACGCCACGCTGACCACGAAGGCCATCACCAGGATGCTGGCCAGCAGCGAGACCCCGATGAGCGACAGCACCCCGGGGCTCGACGTGCCGACGAGCGCCGCGGTGACCTGGCTGCCGACCGCGTTGTACAACGCCACCGGCACCGCCAGCACCAGCACCACCGACGCCAGTTGGCGGGAGCCGCGGCCGGGCACGGCGTCGGGGTCGAGCGTGCCGAGCTGGAACGCGGTCGCCAGCCGGCTGGCCAGGATCCCGCCCAGCGCGCCGGCGGAGCTCACGAACGCCGGCTGCAGCACGAACAACGCCTGAAAGGTGTTGAAGATCTCGAGCCGCTTCTCGAGCGCCACGCCGGCGAGGCTGGACAGCGTCGCCGCCAGCAGCAGCACCGGTGTCGATTCGCGCACGGTGCGCCGCAGCGTGTCCAAGCGGGACCGCCAGGCCGCGGTGAACAGCACCACCGCGGCGGCGATCAGCACCGCGGACACGGCCGGGCTCACGAACCGGATGTCCACCAGCTGCGCCGCCGCCCACAGCGCCGGGATGGTCAGCACGTCGCCCATCGTCGACACCGTCGGTGCGACCAGGTTGTCGAGGTCCCAGCCGTAGCGGACGGCCGCGAGGGTCAGCCCGATGGTCACCGCCAGCACCACCAGCGACGCCAGCGTGCCACCCAGGATCGATACCAGGGCGAGCTTCCAGATGACGGAGGGGGAGTCCGAGATGTCGAGGCCGAGGACGAGCACGCCGGCGCCGATGGCCATGGCCAACGACACCCCCAGGGTGAGCACCATGGCGGCGGCGGCGTTCTGGGCGAAGGCGCTGTCGCGCCGCAGCGAGAACGAGAAGGTGCCCAGGTGCACCGTGGTCGACAGCCGGTTCCCCAGCGCCGAGAAGACGTTGCCCCGCAGCCCGATGGCGGCGGGGGCGAGCACCAGCAGCCCCGGCAGCGCGTTGAGGGTGCCGGTGATGGAGGCGAGCGTGGCACCGGCCACGAAGCTCGTCGTGGAGTTGAGCAGCAGCGCCACCAGGCTCTGGCGCAGATCGGACGCAGGCAGGCCGAGGTGGAGGCGGGGTCGCAGCGCCTGCAGGCCGCTCAGCCGTGCGAGCCGCCCGCCGTCGGACCGACGTCGGTTCGACGGGCGGGCCCCGCGCCGCCCTCCCGTTCGGCGGCTGCCACGGCGCGCACCGTCCACGGTGGGGCGCGATGATCGCCGGGTCGAGCGGGCCACGATCGGAGCACGCTAGTTGCCGATGGCCTCCCAAACGCGTCGAGGGCCGGTGACGCCCGGGGCGCCACCGGCCCTCGATCAGGCCGTTCCCGCTCGCTCGATCAGCGGATCTGCGACAGCAGCTGACGGTTCTTGCGCTTCGACTTCACGTAGTCGCGGTTCATCATGGCGATGAAGTCGATGGAGATCTCCTTCGGGCACGCCTCCTGGCACTCGCCGTGGTTCGTGCACGATCCGAAGTACTGCTCCATGGTCTCCACCATGGCCTCGGTACGGGCCCAGCGCTCCGCCTGGCCCTGCGGCATCAGGTTGAGGTGGGCCAGCTTGGCCGAGGTGAACAACTGTGCCGCCGAGTTGGGGCACGCCGCCACGCAGGCACCGCAGCCGATGCAGGCGGCCGCGTCCATGGCGGCGTCGGCGACGGGCTTGGGGATCAGCGTCAGGTTGGCGTCGGGTGCAGCACCCGTCGGCGTGGAGATGTAGCCGCCGGCCTCGATGATCCGATCGAACGCCGAACGGTCCACGGCGACGTCGCGGATGACCGGGAACCCGGCCGCCCGCCACGGTTCCACCACGATCTGATCGCCGTCATGGAACTTGCGCATGTGCAGCTGGCAGGTGGCGGTGCCCTTCTCGGGACCGTGGGGCACGCCGTTGATGATCATGCCGCAGCTGCCGCAGATGCCCTCACGGCAGTCGTGCTCGAACACGATCGGCCGCTTGCCCTCGAGCATGAGCCGATCGTTGACGACGTCGAGCATCTCCAGGAAGGACATGTCCGGAGACACGCCGGGCACGTCGTGGGTCTCGAACGCGCCGGGCGCGGTGGGCCCGTCCTGACGCCAGACCTTGAGGGTGAGGCGCATGGTGGCGCCGTGCCCGTTGGAGTTCCCAGATCCGCTCACTTGTAGCTCCGTTGCGCCAGCTTGACGTACTCGAAGGTCAGCTCCTCCTTGTGGAGTTGCTGTTGACCGCTCTCGCCGGTCCATTCCCAGGCCCCGACGTAGGCGAACTGGTCGTCGTTGCGCAACGCCTCGCCGTCGGCCGTCTGGTACTCCTCACGGAAGTGCCCACCGCAGGACTCCTCGCGGTGCAGCGCGTCCTTGCACATCAGCTCGGCCAGCTCGAAGAAGTCGGCCACGCGCATGGCCTTCTCCAAGGACTGGTTCATCGTCATCGACTGGTCGACGACGTTGATGTCGCTCCAGAACTCTTCGCGCATGGCCTTGAGGTCGCTGATGGCCTCGGTGAGACCCTCGGCGCTGCGGGCCATGCCGCACTTGGCCCACATGATCTCGACGCCCATCTTGCGGTAGAGCTGGTCGACGGTGTGCTTTCCCTTGAGCGAGAGCAGCTTCTGCACCTCGTCGTTCACGTTGGCCTCGGCCTCCTTGAAGGCGGGGTCCGCGGTGTCCATCGGCTTCTGGCCGAGCATGCTGGCGAGGTAGTCGCCGATGGTGTAGGGCAGCACGAAGTACCCGTCGGCCAGGCCCTGCATCAACGCCGATGCGCCGAGGCGGTTGGCGCCGTGGTCGGAGAAGTTGGCCTCACCGAGCACGTACAGGCCGGGGATGTTGGACATGAGGTTGTAGTCCACCCACAGCCCGCCCATGGTGTAGTGCACGGCGGGGTAGATGCGCATCGGCACCTTGTAGGGATCCTCGTCGGTGATGCGCTCGTACATCTCGAAGAGGTTGTCGTAGCGCTCCTTGATGACGTTGGCGCCGACGCGGTTGATGGCATCGCCGAAGTCGAGGTACACGCCGTTCTTGATCGGCCCGACCCCGCGGCCTTCGTCCACCTGGGTCTTGGCGTTGCGGGAGGCGACGTCGCGCGGCACCAGGTTGCCGAAGGCGGGGTAGCGGCG
>JADLEF010000297.1 GCA_020846295.1 Acidimicrobiales bacterium | reverse complement strand
GGGCCAGCCCGTGCAGCCCGTGCAGTCCGTGCAGCCCGTGGGGCGCCACCGGCTCCCGTCGCAGGGGCGGGGCCAGCAGCACCAACAGGGCGCCGCTCACGGCGAGCAGGGCGAACGGCGCCGCCAGGCGGCTCTGGCCGCTCGCCATCAGCAGCCCCGCCAGCAGGACGAGGCCGGCCACCGAGACGACGAGGGCCGGGAAGTGCCGCCGGGCTTGCTCGAGGAAGGCCCCGAGGTCCGGCAGCGCCGTCTCCAGCGCCGCCGGCTCGTCGAGGTCGCGCAAGGCCTGCAGGGCCTGGCGCAGCGTCGACTCATCGGGCAGGGCGGCATCGAGCGCAGCGCGGGCCTCGTCGATGGCGGCGTCGAGCTGGGCCAGCCGATCGCCCGACCCGCCGGTCATCGGCGGGGGCGGGGGCGGGGGCACCCGGCGGCCGGCGCTCGCCGCATCGAGCAGCCAGGCCGGCGCGCGTCCGATGTCGCAGGACAGCGCGGCGCGCGCCGTGTCGATGCGGGCCAGCACTGCCGCTCGCGGGCCATCGAGCGTGCCGGGCGTCGTCCATGCGGTCGGATCCGCGGTGCTGATCATGGTGGCGGGTTCGAGGTCGTCCAGCGCGATCAACCAGGCGTCGCCCGGGCGCCAGGGGCGCTGGCCTTCCGCGGTGGTCACCGTCAGCGCCGCGGCACGCTCGGGGTGACCGGTCGTGCGCGGGTCGAGCCCGCACAGCAGGCGGGCCAGCGTGGACTTGCCCGAGCCGTTGGCTCCCCGGACGGCGACCAGCTGCCCGATGGCCTCGCCGCCCAGGCGGGCGCGACCGGCCGGCTCGTAGTGCACGTCGACGATGCGCACCGCGCTCATCGCCCGCCGCCGACGCCGAGCAGGTCGGCCGCCAGGGCGTCGCGGCAGTCCAACGCGGCGCTGGCCGGGGCGGGCTCGTCGCCCGGCTCGACCAGCAGCTCGTCCCACCACAGGCGCAGACCCAGCCGGGCGGTCACCAGTCGTAGGTCGTCGAGCGCCTGCTCGGCCACGCCCGGCCACCGCAGCAGCCGACGCACCGGGCGATCGACCTCCAGCACGGCCTGGGCCACCACGAAGCGCTCGGGGTGCATGGCCAGGGCCTGGCGGCCCTGCTCGAGCAGGAGGTCCAACAGCGCGTCGGCGTCGAGCGAACCGGGTGCCCGCATGCGCAGCGACAGCGAGACGAGCGGATCCACCACCAGCGGCTCGGGATCACGCCGGCCGGCGTGCAGCAGCAGCGCGGTGCCGGCGTCGGGGAAGGCCAGCGCGACGGACTCGCCCCCGACGGCCGGTTCGGGGTGGACGAACACGTCACCGTCGCGGACGAACACCCGGGGCACATCGCTGTGACCGTCGCGGACCCGGCCGAAGGTGATCGCCCGGCAGGCGAGGTCGGCCTCGAGCAGCCGCACGCACTGCCGGGCGTAGCCGCCGTCGGCCCAGCCGGCGACCGGCTCGATGAAGGCGATCGCCTCGACCTCGGCCCGGGTCGCCGCCGCGGCGAGGGTGGAGACCACCGCCGTCGGCCGTCGCGCCAGCAGCTCGAGGACCTGCTCGGAAGGCGCTGCCACCGTCGGGTTCACCGCATCCAGGTGCAGGGGAGGGACGATCAGCAGACCTGCCATACGTCGCCCACGATACGAGGGCTCGGCGCGGATCAAACCGGTTCCGAACCAGGCGTGTTTGGCTATTGACCAGCGCTGAACGGCGATCGGGGAGGACCGGTCATCCCTCGCGTAGCGAGCCGGCCGCCTCCACCAGCGCAACGAACAGGCGGCGCATGGCGGGATCCTCACGGAACGTGTCCTCGGGGTGCCATTGCGTTGCGATCAGCCAGTGATCGGGGTGTTCAAGGGCCTCGATCACGCCGTCGGTGGACCTCCCCGCGACGCGCAGGGCGGGTGCGATCTCCGCCACCGCCTGGTGGTGCGAATGGGCGCCGATCACGTCGACCGGCTCGGACAGGGTCGCGATCTCACCACCATCTGTGATGATTCGGGATGGCTCGGTGAACAGTCGGTGCAGGCGACATCCCGGCTCGATGCGGACCGGGAGCAGCGTGCCGATCGAACCGGGCTCCGCCGCCGGGAACGTCGGCGGCGCGTGGGCGAGCAGCGTCTCGTCGTCGGGCAGGTGTTGCAGCAGCGTCCCACCGAGGGCGACGTTGACCAGCTGCAGACCCCGGCAGATGGCGAGCACGGGCCGTCCGGTGCGCAGCGCGGCGTGCAGCAGCGCCGACTCGAACCGGTCCTGGTCGGGGTCGGTGCCATAGGTCTGCGGGTGAGGCGCGGCGCCGTAGAGGGCGGGATCGACGTCGGACCCGCCCAGCAGGCACAGGCCGTGGGCCTGGCGTAGCAGCAGGTCGGCCCCGGCCTCGTCGAGGGGTCGGGGCGCGACGACCATCTCGACCCCGCCGGCGTCGGCGATGGCGGCGAGGTAGTCGGCCCCGGCCGCCGCGGCGGCCTTGCGTCCGGCCCGGCCGGCGGCCAGCGTGCGGGCCGGGACCAGGATGCGCGGGGGAAGCCGGCTCAGCGCTTGTACTCGTAGAAGCCGCGGCCCGCCTTGCGGCCGAGCAAGCCCGCCTCGTTCATGCGCGCCAGCAGCGGGGGCGGCGCGTAGAGCTGCTCCTTGAACTCGTCATAGAGCGACTCGGCCACCGCCATCGTGGTGTCGAGGCCGATGAGGTCGGCCAGGGCGAGCGGACCCATCGGATGGTTGCACCCCTCGACCATGCCGGCGTCGATGTCGGCCGCGGTGGCGAAGCCGGACTCGAGCATCCGGATGGCGGACAGGATGTACGGGATCAGGAGCGCGTTGACGATGAACCCGGCGCGGTCCTGGCTGTGGATGACCCGCTTGTTGAGCGCCGTGCCGGCGAAGTCCCCGATCATGGTCTGCGTCTCGTCCGAGGTGAGCAGCGACGTCACCACCTCGACCAGGTTCATCACCGGCACCGGGTTGAAGAAGTGCATGCCGATCACGTTGGCCGGGCGGCTGGTGGCCATGGCCAGCTTCATGATCGGGATCGACGAGGTGTTCGAGGCCAGGATCGCCTGGTCGTTGGTGATGATCTTGTCCAACGACCGGAACACCTCGACCTTGGCATCCTCGTTCTCGACCACGGCCTCGACCACCAGGTCCCGGTCGGCGAACTCGCCCAGGTCGGTGGTGAAACCGAGGCGGGCGAGCGTGGCGTCGCGATCCTCGGGGGCGAGCTTGTGGGCGGTCACCGCCCGGTCGAGGGACTTCACCAGCCGATCGCGACCCCGCTCGGCGGCGGCCGCGTCGACCTCGTGGACCAGCACGTCGGCCCCGGCGCGGGCGCACACCTCGGCGATGCCCGACCCCATCAACCCGCACCCGACCACACCGACTCGTTCGATCATGCGGCGCACACTACCGCCGCCACCCGGGGCGTTCAGCGCTGCACGAGGCTCTCCGGCCCCAGCACGCCGACGACCCGGCCGGCACCGTCGACGACCATCACCGTGCCGTGCTGCACCTCGGGGTGGCTCTGCACCACGTCGAGCAGCGGTTCGTCCATGCCGACCACGGGGACGTCCCGGCGGGGCTCCACGAGCTCGGCGACGCGCACCGTCCGTCGCATCGCCTCGGGTACCGCCGCCGCGGCGGCGAGGTGGATGACGCCAGTGACCTCGCCGCGCTCGTCGCGCACGGGGAACACGTCGTGGCGGCCGAAGGCGCCCTGGGCCTGGAGGTGCAGCAGCATCGACTCGATCGGCATCCACGGCTCGACCACCGGCGGGTCGGGCCGCATGACGTCCGCCACCCGTCGACCCGACCACCAGTCCGTGTTGCGGCGGTGGCGCTCGGCATCGCGGCTGCTGGCCAGCACGAACCCGCCGACGAGCAGCGCCCACAGGCCCTCGGCGCCGCCGTCGCGGATGCTGCGCAGCCCGTAGAGGACGAGCACGCCGCCGATCACCCAACCGGCGCGCGCCGCCCAGAGGTCCCCGCTCTCCCGGCGGTGGGTGCCGCCCCACACCACGGCTCCGAGCACGCGCCCGCCGTCCAGCGGGAGGGCGGGGAGCAGGTTGAGGGCGAGCAGCAGCAGGTTGGTGCGCGACAGCCAGTCGAACATGGTCGCGGCGAGCGCCGGCTGATCCGACGCGGCGGTGACGGTGGCCAGCAACCAGAACACCCCGGCGGCCAGCCCGGTGGCGGCGGGACCGGCCAGGGCGATGCGGGCCTCGGCCCCGGCGGTGCGCGGGAGCGACGTCAGCCGGGCGACACCGCCGAACATCCACAGGGTCACGCCGTCCACGCCGACGCCCTCGCCGCGGGCGACGATGGCGTGGCCCAGCTCGTGGACCAGGATCGACAGCGCGAACAGCACGGTGGTGGCCAGGCCGGCGATCCAGTACTGGGAGCCGTCACGGCCGGGGACCGCGCTGGGGTACTGGTCGGCGGCGAGGGTGAAGGTGAAGATGGCGGCGATCGCGATCAGGCCCCAGCTCACCCCGACGCGAACGCCGAGGATGCGTCCGAGGGAGAGTTCCCCGCGTCCCATGTGTGCTCCGATCAGGGTCGTCCGACGACGGTGCCGGTCTCGACGCTACGCGGCGCGGGCGGCTTGGCTGGGCTGCACGGCCCATTCGTTCGCCGGGGCGCGGGGTGCACAGTGACCGAGCGGCGGGAACCTGCCACGAGCAACTCGCAACGAGGTGGGCGTGGCCGGCGGGGCGGGAGACGGGAGACCGGCTCCCGCCCTGCTCCTTTTCGGTGCTGCCGTTACTCGGGTGCCTCGGTCACGAAGTCGATGAGCTCCTCCACCGCGCCGACGAGGGTGGCATCGAGGTCTCGGTAGGTGCTCACCCGGCCGAGCAAGGACCGCCAGAACTGCGGGGGCTCGGCCACGCCGAGGGCGGCGCAGATGCCGTCCTTCCAGACGATCGAACGATCGACCTCGGGCCAGGCCGCCAGGCCGACGAGCTGCGGCTTGATCGCGGCCCACACGTCGATGAAGCGGTGACCGCGGATGAGCACGTTGGGGTCCCGCACGGTGGCGGCGATGCGGGCCTCCTTGCTGCCGGTCACCAGGTGGTCGACGAGGACGCCGACGCGCCGGGTGGGGCCGGGGCCGAAGCGGCGGACCTGGTCGGCGAGGTTGTCGACCCCGTCGAGCAGTTCGACGACGACGCCCTCGTGGCGCAGGTCGTCGCCCCAGACCTTCTCGAGCAGCTCGGCGTCGTGCTTGCCCTCGACCCAGATGCGGCTGGCGCGGGCGACCCGTGCCCCGCGCCGCTCGGGGGCGATCGAGCCCGAGGCGGTCAGCGCAGTCCCGCCGCCGCCCGGGCCGGGTCGATCGGTCGGCGTGGTGGGGACGGTCAGGGTGGCGACCCGCCCCTCGACGAGGAAGCCCCCGACCTCCAGGGGGAGGCGGTGCAGGGCGCCGCGGCGGTCCTGGAGCTGCACCTGGCCCTTGCCCCAGGCGGTGATGGCGCCGACGATCCCGCTGGCACGGTGCTCGACGACGAGGCCGCGTCGCATCGGGGTGCCCGGCGGGGCCTGCCGCTTGCGCTCGAGATCGACCGGACCCGCCACGATGCCGTCACCCACCCCGCCGATCGTACCGACACCCCTCGCCCCCCTCCGCGGACCCACCCGTCGCCCGGCGGCCGATCAGTCGCCGGGCGGCTCGGCGGGGATGCCGAGCGCCTGCAGCACACCCTCGGCGATGAACCGGTACCCCCGGTCGTTGGGGTGGAACCCGTCAGCGGCGACCATGCGCCGCAGCTGAGGCAGCACGCCGACCTCGGCCACCAGCACCCCGCGCTCGGCTGCGGCGGCCCGTAGCCAGTCGTTGGCCCTGAGCCCCTTGCCCCACCAGCCGGGCGGCATGGTCCCCACCACCGAACCGGCCGGTACGGTGTCGAGGAGGCGGGTCATGGCGTGGCGGAACCCGTCGAGGCCCCACGACCACACGATGTCGTTCGAGCCCACCGCCACCGTGACCAGCTCCGGCCGGCCCCATTCGTGCAGGCGGGGCAGTTGCTCGTGCACCACCGCCTCGACCTTCGCCCCGTAGCGACCGAGGTTGTGCAGCCGCCAGGCCGTGCCGGTGTGGTCCCGCAGCCGACGGTGCACGATCGCCGCCGCCGTGTGCTCCAAGCGCGAGGCCCCGATCCCGACCACCGTGGAGTCTCCCAGGGCGACCCACACCGGTCCCTCGCCGCTCGCCTGCACGGCGTTGTGCTCCGCCCATTCCCGCTGTCGGTGGACGATGGTGGCGGACACCCGGCGGATCCCCGGGTGGACCCAACCGGCGACGCGGGTCGGGGTCAGCCACCGTCCGGGCGGGCCCGGCGGGACCGGTGGGGCGGGCGGCGGTGCGGGCGGGCGTTGCATCGCGATCCAGGTTGGCATGCGGCCGCGACGGCCACACCCCCCCCCTGCGTGGGACGGGTGCGTCCGCCCGTCTAACGTGGGCCGGTCATGATCGTCGTCGACGTCAGCGGCGTGTCGATGAGCCGCCCCGATCGCCCGCTGCTGCAGGACGTGTCGGTCACCATCTCCACCGGCGACCGCCTCGGCGTGGTGGGCATCAACGGCACGGGCAAGTCCACCCTGCTGCGGGTGATCGCCGGCCTGCTCGCCCCGGAGCAGGGAACGGTGAGACGGGCGAACGGTGCCCGGATCAGCCTGCTCGACCAGGCCGCCGAGCTGCCCGAGACCACCGCGTTGGCCGCGGTGGGCGAAGGCTGGGAGGCGGAGGCCGCGCTCAGCCGGCTGGGGCTGGGGTCGCTGGCCGACCGCCCGGTGTCCGAGCTGTCGGGGGGTCAGCGAAAGCGGGTCGCCCTGGCCCGGGCGCTGCTCGACCCGGCCGAGCTGCTCATCCTGGACGAGCCGACCAACCACCTCGATGTCGACGGCATCGAGTGGCTCGAGGCCAAGCTGGCCAAGCTGCGCGGCGCGGTGCTGCTCGTCACCAACGACCGCCACGTGCTGGACCGGGTCACCAACCGCATCATCGAGCTCGACCGGGGCCGGGCCTACGTGCACCAGGGCGGGTACGCCTCCTACCTGGACGCGCGGGCCGAACGGGAGGCGCAGTCCGCCCGAGCGGAGGACGTGCGCCGCAACCTCGCCCGCAGCGAGTTGGCCTGGTTGCGTCGTGGCGCGCCGGCCCGGACCCGCAAGCCGAAGGCGCGCATCGCGGCCGCCACCGAGGTCGTGCAGGGTCGCTCCCCGTCGGCGGCGCGCGCCGACGCGCTCGATCTGCACATCGCGGCGACGCCCCGGCTCGGCAGCACCGTGCTGGAGCTGCGCGGGGTGCACGCCGGTTACGACACCCCGGAGGGCCGCCGGGAGGTGTTGCGCGGCGTCGATCTCGCCCTCGATCCCGACGAACGGCTCGGCATCATCGGCCTCAACGGGGCGGGCAAGTCCACCCTGCTGGAGGTGATGGCCGGGCAGCTGACGGCGTCGGCCGGTGAGCTGGTCGTGGGAACCACGGTCCGCCTCGGCTACTGGGACCAGCGCGGTGACCGCTTCGACCCGAACCTGCGGGCGGTGGACGTGGTGGCCGGTCCCGGGCGCCGGCCCGACTGGAGCGACGAGGCGTTCCTGGAGCGGTTCTGGTTCGACAAGGACAACGCCTGGGCGCCCATCCACACCCTCTCCGGTGGTGAGCGGCGGCGGTTGCAGCTCGTCGCCACACTGGCCCAGCGGCCGAACGTGCTGCTGCTCGACGAGCCGACCAACGATCTCGATCTCGACACGCTGCGGGCGCTGGAGGACTTCCTCGAGGGGTGGCCGGGCGCGTTGGTCGTGGTCAGCCACGATCGGGCCTTCCTCGAGCGCACCATCACCGACGTCATCGTGCTCGACGGCTCCGGTTCGGCGGTGCGCCGGCCCGGCGGTCTCGCCGGGTGGCTGGCCGACCGGGCCCGGGCCGAGCAGGCCGCCGCCCCGCCCGGCCCGGGCAAGCCGGACAAGCCGGCCAAGCCAGGCAAGTCGGACCGGCCGGACAAGCCGTCGAGTGGCAAGAGCTCGCCCAGCACGCTGCGCCACCGACTGCGCGACACCGAGAAGGAGCTGGCCGTCCTCACCCGCAAGCGCGATGGCCTGACCCCGAAGCTCGACGTCGCCGCGACGTCGGGTGATCACGCCGAGCTGGCCCGCGTCGGCACCGAGCTGGCCGAGCTGACCGCCGCCATCGACGCCCTCGAGGAGCGTTGGTTGGAGCTGGCCGCCGAGGCCGAGTCGGGCTGAGGGCGGGCTGCCCGTGCTGCGCGTCGCGACGTGGAACCGGTGGTGGCGGTTCGGGCCGTGGGAGGCCCGCCAGGAGCCCATCGCCACCGTGCTGGAGCAGGCCGACGCGGATCTCATCGGCCTGCAGGAGGTGTGGGTCGAGCAGGGCGGGGCGAACCAGGCCCGGGTGCTGGGCGAGCGCCTCGGCCTGCACGTCGCCCACGGGGATCTGGTCTTCCGCAACGGGCTGGCGTTCACCAACGCGGTGCTGACCCGGTGGCCGGTCCGTCGTCGACACGTCGTCGCGCTGCCGACCGCGACCGGGGCGCGCTCGCACCGGCAGGTCGTCGCGGTGGAGCTCGACTCGCCGTGGGGTCCGCTGGTGTTCGCCACCACCCACTTCGATTGGCAGTTCGACGCCAGCCTGACCCGCCAGGCGCAGGCCGCCGCCCTGAGCCGCCTCGTCGCCGGGCTGCGTCCCGATCCGGCCGTCGGCTACCCCGCCGTCGTCACCGGTGACCTGAACGCCACGCCGCACAGCGACGAGCTGCGCATGCTGACCGGCGCCCGGCCCCCGGCGGTGCCGGGTCTCACCTTCGTCGATGCGTGGGAGGCGGCCGGCGACGGACCCGGCCACACCTGGAACCGGGCCAACCCGCACCTGGTCGACGCGACGTTCCCGAACCGCCGCCTCGACTACGTGCTGACCAGCTGGCCGCGCCCGAAACCGCTCGGCTCCTGCGACGCCGTGCGCCTGCTGGGGACCGAGCCGGTGGGTGGCATCACCGCGTCGGACCACTTCGGGGTGGTCGCCGAGCTGCGCACCTGACGGGCGAGGGGAGCGGCGGCTACCGTCCCGGCCCATGTCCGCTGAACTGCAGGGAAGGGTCGCCATCGTCACCGGTGGCGGTCGGGGGATCGGCCGCAGCATCTCGCTCGGCCTCGCCGCGGACGGCGCCGACGTCGTCGTGAACTACCGCCGCGACCAGGAAGCGGCCGAGGCCACGGTGGCGGAGATCGAGGCGCTGGGCCGCCAGGCCATCGCCGTCGCGGCGTCGATCGACGACTACGACAGCTGCCGGCACCTGGTCGACGCGGCGGTCGGCCACTTCGGGTTCGTGGACATCCTGGTCAACAACGGCGGCATCGCCAGCGCCGGTCGCGCCGTGGCCGACAGCGAGCCTGCCGAGTTCGAGCGCGTGGTGCGCACGCACGCCTTCGGGGCCTGGTACATGTCCAAGCTCGTCCTGCCGTCGATGCGCACGCGACCCCGGGGCGACATCGTGATGATCTCGTCGGTCGCCACGTTGTCCAACGGCGCCAACGGCGCGCCGTACAACATGGGCAAGGCGGCGATCGAGGCCCTGGCCTTCACCCTGGCCCAGGAGGAACGCCCGCACGGCATCCACGTCAACGTGGTCGCGCCCGGCCTGGTGGAGACCGACATGGGCCGCAGGCTGGCCCGGGCGGTGGCCGGGGTGCAGGACATGCGCCACCTGGACGCCGTCATGCCGTTCGGCCGGGTGTGCCAGCCCTCCGACGTGGCGGATGTGGTGCGGTTCTTCTGCTCGCCGGCGGCGGGGTACCTCACCGGCGAGAAGCTGAACGTGCACGGCGGCGGGCAGGACTGGCGGGCGGCGGGCCGAGACGCGTCGACGCCCTGAGCTAGCGGGCGGGCGCGGCGTCCTGGTCGGGCAGCCACACCGTCACCGTGGTGCCCTCGCCGACGCTGCTGTCGAAGCGGCACCACCCGCCGAGCTCGGTGGCCCGCTCCTGCATGGAGCGCACCCCGAGATGGCCGGGCCGGCGGTCCTCGAAGCGGGCCGGGTCGCAGCCGGTGCCGTTGTCGTGCAGCTCCAGGCGCAGGCCACCGGCCTGGCTGGCGAGGTCGATGACCACCTCGGTGGCCTCGGCGTGGGCGCGCACGTTGGTCAGCGCCTCCTGGGCGATGCGGTAGGCGGCGAGCGCCACCGACGCGGACGGCTCGCGCTCGAGCTCGGTGTAGACCTCGACGGCGATGCCGTCGTGTGCGAGCAGGCCGTCGCCGGCGCGGTGCAGCGCCATGGCCAGGCCGCTGTCGGTCAGGTCGGGCGGTGCGAGCTGGAACAGCATGGTGCGCAGCTCGGTGGTGGTCTCCCGCACCAGCCGCTCCGCCTCGCCGAGCGGCGCGGCGACCTCGGGCCGCCCGGCGTTGACCATCGCGGTGGTGCTGAGCCGGAGGGCGGCGGCAGCGAGTCGTTGGATCGGCCCGTCGTGCAGGTCGGCGGCCAGGCGCCGGCGTTCGCCCTCGGCGGCCAGGGCGAGCTCGGCGGCGAGCGTGGAGCGTCGCTCGTCCAGTTCCACCTGGCCGGTGACGTCGAGGAACATGTGGGTCGACCCGTCCTCCGGGGCGCCGGCGCCGGGGTCGAGGCGGGTGACGGTCCAGCTCACCCAGCGGGTGGCCCCGTCGGCGCGGCGGAGCCGTAGCCGGGTCCAGGTCAGGGGGTCCTCGGGCCGGGCCGAGACCCGGTGCACCTCGGCGCCGTCGGCGTCGCCGAACAGGGTGGCGACGGGCCGGCCCACGAGCTCGGGACGCGCCCGGGAGCCGGTGAGCGCGACGGCCCGGTCGTTGGCGTAGGTGATGCGCCCGTCGGGGTCGGCGACGACGATGCCCTCGAAGGCGGACTCGACGATGGACCGGTAGCGGGCTTCGGCCTGGCGGCGGGCGTCGTCGGCCCGCCGGGCCTGGCCGACCTCGGCGGCGAGCAGCAGGTTGGAGAGCGCGGCGCCGACGAAGAACAGCTGGGCGACGGTCTTGTGGTCGAGCACCTCGGCCGCCAGCGGCCCGGTGCCGTTGGCGGTGGCGGCGAACGTGGCGAGCACCACCGCGGCGGTGGAGGCAGCCGCGCCGAGGACGCCGAAGCGGTAGGCGCACAGCGACAGCAGGGGCAGCAGCAGGTACACCAGCGGCTGGTCGTTGGTGAACACCACCCCACAGGCGACCACCACGGCGACCGCCAGGGCGACCGCTTCGCGCAGGCGGGCGGTGTCGCGGCCGTCGCGCCACCACTGCCCGACGGCCATCACGAGCGGGCCGGCGATGAGGTACCCGAGGGTGTCGCCCCGCCACCAACGCCACCAGTCGAACCAGTAGTCGTCGGGCAGGCCGATCAAGGCGCCGATGCTGGCGCCCAGCACGGGGGCGGCGGCCACGGCGACGAGCAGCGCCGCCAGGCCCCGGCGGCGGTCGAGACGCCGGTCGCCGCCGCACAGGCGCACGAACAGCACGGCGGCGAGGGTCATCTCGACGGTGTTGGCCACGAGGGCGGGGACGAGCTGCCAGCTGGTGAAACCGAGCAGCACGTTGTTGAGCAGCTCGCCGGCGGCCGCCCCGGCGATGATGGCCGGCCACCGGGCCCGGTCGCGCAGCATGGTGAGGCCGAGGGCCCACCCGACGGCGGCCCACAGCGGGGTGGGCAGCTCATCGCTGGCCAGCTCGATGGTGAGCCGGGCGAGCACGACGTAGCCGGCCATCGCCGCCAGCGCGTC
>JADLEF010000296.1 GCA_020846295.1 Acidimicrobiales bacterium | reverse complement strand
TCGAAGAACGTCTTCGACAGCGACGGCCAGCTCTCGAAGTCGTCGCCTACGGTGAGCAGGTTCCGTACCGGTGGGTACGGGTTGGCCGGATCGTTGGCGCCCTCGACGGTGCCGACGTCCACGCCGTCGATCACCGGCCGGAACCCGTTGGCGGCGAGCTGCAGCTGCCCGGCCTCGCTCAACACGAGATCCAGCCACTGGGTCGCTTTCGGATCGGCCTTGAGGAGCACGGCGCCGGGGTTCTCGATGAGGATCGTGGTGTCCGGGATGACGTAGTCGAACTTCTCGCCGTGCTGGCGGGCGAGGATCGCCTCGTTCTCGTAGGCCATGAGCACGTCGCCGGTCCCGCCCAGGAAGCTGGTGGTGGCGTCGCGCCCGCTGTTGGGCAGCGCCACCACGTTGGCGAAGAACGAGGTGAGGTAGTCGATGGCCTCCTCCTCGGTCCTGCCGGCCTCGATGGCCTGGCCGTAGGCGGCGAGGGCGTTCCAGCGCGCCGCGCCCGACGAGGCGGGGTTCGGCGTCACGATCTGCACGCCGGGCTCGACGAGGTCGTCCCAGGTCGTGATGTTCCTGGGGTTGCCCTCCCGCACGGCGAACACCACGATCGAGGAGGACACCACGCCCTTGGTCGGCCCGTCGTCCCACGTGTCGGCCACCAGACCGGCGTCGACCAGCCGGGTCACGTCGCCCTCCACGGAGAAGTGCACGTAGTCGGCGTCGAGGCCCGCCTCCACGGCGCGGCTCTGATCTCCCGAGGCGCCGTAGGAGGTCTTGAACGTGACCCCCTTGCCCTCAGGCGTCTTCGCCCACGCCTCGGCGATCGCCTTGTTGGCCGCCTCGGGCACCGCGAACCCGACGATGGAGAGCTCCTCGGCTCGTGCCGAGGAGCTGTCGCCACTGCCACCGCAGGCGGCGGCGACCAGGGCGGGGACGAGCACGAGTGCTGTCACCCATCTGAAACGCATCGTCAACGGGTCCTCTCGTCGGCTGGACTGCCCGGGTTCCAATTCCCGACCACGGCGGTCGACAATACAAAAACCCGACCAACTCAGTCAACAATCGGCGTGACCCCTCAGCCTGAGCGCAGCGCCGTCAGCTCGACGATGCGGCTGATGTCGGTCGGGGTGACGATGCCGACGATGCGGCCGTCGACCAGCACCACGGCCCGGCCGTCGCGCCCGCCGGCCATGCGGTCCAGCAGGTCCACCAGCGGCTCGTCCGGGCGGACGGTGGGCACGTCGGCGGCGGGGCACGCGATGTCCAGCACCGCGGTGGTGCGCCGGCGCGCCGCGGGGACCTCCTTGAGCCGGGCCAGGGTGACCAGCCCGCAGAAGGTGCCGTGACGGTCGAGCAGGGGGAACGCCGAGGCGCGGTGGGTGAGGACGTAGGCCTCGAGCAGCGTCGCCACGTCGATGTCATCCGGTGCGGTGATCGGGTTCGGCGTCATGACCTGGCCGACGGTGACCCCGGCGAGGGACTGGCGCAGGAGCGCGTGGGAGGCTTCCGCCGAGGCGGCGCTGAGCAGGAACCACCCCAGGAACACCAGCCACAGCCCGCTGAGGCCGGCACCCGCGGTGAGCTCCACGATGCCGAGCCCGACGAGCAGGTAGCCGAACCCCCGGCCGGCGGCGGATGCCTGCTGGGTGGCGCGCAGCCGGTCGCCGTGGCGCATCCACAGCAGGGCGCGCAGGACGCGCCCGCCGTCGAGCGGGGCGGCCGGGATCAGGTTGAACACGGCGAGCACGAGGTTGATGAACGCCAGCCAGGCGGCGGCCGCCGCCATCAGCGTGGGCGCGCCCGATGCGTCGAGGAAGCCGGCGACGGCGGCGTAGCCGACAGCGAGCGAGATGCTGACGGCGGGGCCCACCACGGCGATGCGCAACTCGGTGCGGGCATCGGCGGCCTCGCCGCGCAGCATCGCCACACCGCCGAACAGCCACAGCGTGATGCGCTCGACGCCGACGCCGTTGTGCGTCGCCACCAGCGCATGGCCGAGCTCGTGGGCGAGCAGCGAGGCGAGGAACACCACCGCGGTCACGACGCCGACCGCCCAGTACGCGCTCGTCGAGTGGCCGGGGTAGGTGACGGGCAGCTGCTCGGCGGCGAGGCTCCAGGCGATGAGCCACAGCACCACCAGCACGCTCCAGTTGGCGCCGACGTGGATCCCTGCGATGCGGCCCAGGTTGATGTGCTCGTTCATGGTCACCCCCGGCGGGGACCGGCCGGAGATCGCATCGGCGCACTCCGGTCGTCGACCATCAGTAGACGCTGTGGACCATCCCGGTGGGCAGGGCACGAAGTCTGCGCTTCGGTCGCCGTCCGGCGGTGCGGGCTCAGCGGCGGCGGATGGCGGCGGCGATCTCCGCCTCACGGTCGAAGTCCCAGCTGACCCCCCACACCGGGTCGGCCAGGTTCGTCCGCAGCCCGTCGAGGCCTTCGGCCCGGAACCACTCGTAGGTCTGGCGGTTGCCGGCGGCGAAGTCGTAGCGCGGTGCGAAGCCGAGCACCCGGCGGGCCCGCTCGATGCTGAGCACGGAGTGCAGCACCTTCTGGAAGCGGTGGTTGAACGGCGGCGGCTGGCCGAGTCCGGCGAGCATCGAGTCGGGCACGAAGCAGATGTCGGGCTCGACGCCGACGATCTCGCCGATGGTGCGCACGTAGTGCAGGGCGGTGACCGCGTCGGCGGTGATGTTGAACGTGCCGCCGATGGTGTCGGGCACGGTGGCGGCGAGCAGCAGCGCGTCGGCGAGGTCGTCGACGTGGCCGTAGTTGAACGTGACCAGGCCCTCGTGGGGGATCAGCACGGGCCGGCCCTGCGCCAGGCGGAGGAACATGGCGATCTCGCCGTCGGGGATGTTGTCGTTGGGGCCGTAGACGGCGGCGGGTCGCACGATCACGAACGGGAAGCCGGTGGTGGCACGCCGTTCGGCCAGCAGCCGTTCCACCGCTGCCTTGTGCCCGCCGTAGCCGGTGGGGCGGGACGCCGACATGGGCAGGTCCTCGGTCCACGGGAAGGCGCCGTTGCCGATGGCGTAGGCGGCGATGGAGCTGACGAACACGTAGACCCCGCAACGACCGTCGAGCGCGTCGATCAGGTCGGCGATCGAGGCGACGGAGGCGACCTGCACCTGCCCGCTCACGTCGAACACGGCGTCCCAGCGGTGGCCGGCCAGCGCGGCGCGCACCGCCGGAGGGTCGGAGCGGTCCGCCACCAGCTGGTGCACCGTGCCTGGGGTGCCTGGGGTGCCTGGGGTGCCTGGGGTGCCCCGGCTGCCACGGTTGAGCACGGTCACGTCGTGGCCGGCGGCCGACAACACCTCGACCAGCCGCCGGCCGATGAACGCGGATCCTC
>JADLEF010000295.1 GCA_020846295.1 Acidimicrobiales bacterium | reverse complement strand
GTCCGGCGGTGTCGCGGTGCTCAAGGTCGGCGCCGCCACCGAGGTGGAGCTGAAGGAGAAGAAGCACCGCATCGAGGACGCGGTGTCGACCACCAAGGCCGCCATCGAGGAAGGTGTCGTCGCCGGTGGTGGCGTCACCCTGGTGCGGGCGCAGCAGGCCGTGCTCGACGCCGCCGCCAAGCTCGTCGGCGACGAGGCCACCGGTGCGAAGATCGTCGCCCGGGCGCTCGAGGAGCCGCTCAAGCAGATCGCCGTCAACGCCGGCGAAGAGGGTGGTGTGGTCGTCGAGAAGGTGAAGAACCTCGAAGGCTCCAACGGCTACAACGCCGCCACCGGCGTGTACGAGGACCTGCGGGCCAAGGGCATCATCGATGCCGCCAAGGTGACCCGCTCGGCCCTGCAGAACGCGGCGTCGATCGCGGCGCTGTTCCTCACCACCGAGGCCGTCGTGACCGACGCCCCGGAGAAGAAGGACGGCGCTCCCGCCATGCCCGGCGGTATGGACGACTTCTGAGCCGGTCGCTCCCGTAGCACCAGCACGTTCCCGAACGGAGGCGCCCCATCGCGGTGGGGCGCCTTCGCCGCGTTCCACCTCCGATCGGCGGGCCTGTAACACTGTGTTCATGCTCCCAGAGGTGTGCTCCGCGGCCCGTGTGGAAGGATGGCGCGCCGTATGAGCGCCGTGCCCACCCCCTCCGCCGGCGATGCGGGCGGCGTCGTCGATCCCGCCGCTGCGTTGCGCTTCCAGAACGTGTCGATGGTGTTCCCCGACGGCACCAAGGCGCTCGACGACGTGTCCTTCGAGGTCCGTCGGGGCGAGTTCGTGACGATCGTCGGCCCATCGGGCTGCGGGAAGTCCACTGTGCTGCGCATCGCCTCCGGTCTGTTGCGGGGTGCCACCGGTCACTACAGCCTGGCGGATTCGAACATCGGGTACGTGTTCCAGGACGCGACGCTGCTGCCCTGGCGCACCGTGCAGAAGAACGTGGAGCTCTTCGCCGAGCTGCACGGGCTCGACCGCAGCGAGCGGGACCGGCGCGCCGCCGAGGCCATCGAGCTGGTCGGGCTGAAGGGGTTCGAGCGCAGCTACCCGCGCCGGCTCTCGGGCGGCATGCGCATGCGCGCCTCGCTCGCCCGCTCCCTGGTGCTCAACCCCAAGCTGTTCTTCTTCGATGAACCGTTCGGTGCCCTCGACGAGATCACCCGGGAGAAGCTGAACGAGGAGCTGCTCCGGCTGTTCGTCCACGAGAACTTCGCGGCGCTGTTCATCACCCACTCGATCTACGAGGCGGTGTTCCTGTCGACCCGGGTGCTGGTGATGTCCTCCCGGCCGGGACGGCTCGTCGCCGAGTTCGAGGTGCCCTTCCCGTACCCGCGCGCCGACGACCTCAGGTTCGATCCACACTTCGCCGAGCTGTCGGGCAAGGTGTCCCACGCGCTGCGGGAGGCGCATTCGTGACGACGACGATGGGCCCCGGCGCCGAGCTCGAGATCCGGGACAAGCTCCAGAAGGCCGCACCCGCCGGTCGGGCCACGATGAAGGAACGGCTCGGGCCGATCGGCGTGTTCGTCGGCTTCATCGGGCTGTGGTACCTGATCTCGGCGTGGGCGATCGAGGCGGTGTTCAACAAGCCCAAGTTCCTCGTGCCCCCGCCCCACGAGGTCATCCAGGACAGCTTCTTCGGCACGGCCAAGATCCGCAACGAGATGTTCAAGGGCGTGTTGCTGTCGGCGGAGGTCGCGTTCCTCGGGCTGCTGATCGCCATCGTGATCGGGATGGCGCTGGCCGTGCTCATGAGCCGGGCCCGTTGGATCGAGAAGTCGCTGTTCCCCTACGCGGTCGCGCTGCAGGCCGTGCCGATCCTCGCCTTCGTGCCCCTCATCGGTTCCTTCCTCGGGTTCAACTTCACCGCCCGCGTCTTCGTGTGCATCGTGATCTCGCTGTTCCCCATCATCGCCAACACGCTCTTCGGGCTGCTGTCCGCCGAGGCCGGCCAGCACGACCTGTTCACGCTGCACGGCGCAGGCAAGCTGAAGCGGCTGCTCAAGCTGCAGCTACCCGCCGCCCTGCCGTCGATCTTCACCGGGTTCCGCATCTCGGCCGGCCTGTCGGTCATCGGCGCGGTGGTCGGCGACTTCTTCTTCCGCCAGGGCGAGGCCGGCATCGGTCGTCTGATCGACGTGTACCGGGCCCGCAACGACAACCCGCAGATGTACGGCGCCGTCATCCTCGCCGCGCTGCTCGGCATCGTGGTGTTCTGGCTGTTCGGTCAGCTCAGCCGCGTCGCCGTCGGGCGCTGGCACGAGGTCACCGGCCAGAGCTGACCGAGCGGTCACGGGCCGGCCGACCTGACCCGGCCGAGCGCGGACCCTAGAGTTCTCTCCTGCGTCGCCGTGTGCCCGAGCACGCGCCGGCCCCTCCCCTCCGAACTGACAAGGAGCAAGCATGGTGAAGCACCGGACACGGCGACTGCTCGCCGTCTCCATGACGGGTGCCCTCTTCCTCGCCGCCTGCGGTGGCGACGACAGCGGTGACACGGCGTCGAGCACGACCGAGGCCGGCGGTGCATCGACGGCCAGTTCGGCGGCCGAGGGCAGCACGGCCGGTTCGGGTGGCACCACGGCTGGTTCGCTCAAGGGCATCTGCCCGGACACCATCACGATCCAGACCGACTGGAACCCCGAGGCCGAGCACGGCGGCATCTACGAGATGGTGGGCGAGGGGTACACCATCGACGCCGACAAGAAGATCGTCTCGGGTCCGCTCGTCAACGCCGGCGAGGACACCGGGATCAAGATCGAGGTCCGCGCCGGTGGCCCGGCGATCGGCTTCCAGTCCCCGTCGTCGCAGATGTACCAGGACAAGGACATCACCCTCGGTTACGTGTACACCGACGAGGCGATCCAGAACTCCTCCGAGATGCCCACCATCTCGGTGTTCGCCGGGCTCGACAAGAACCCGCAGATCATCATGTGGGACCCCGCGACCTACCCCGACGTGGAGACCATCGCCGACCTGAAGGAACCAGGCGTCAAGGTGCGCTACTTCGAGGGCGCCGCGTACATGGAGTACTTCGCCCAGACCGGGATCCTCGACAAGGACCAGCTCGACGCCTCCTACGACGGCACGCCCGCGGTGTTCGTGTCCCAGGAGGGCAAGATCGCGCAGCAGGGCTTCGCCTCGGCCGAGCCGTACATCTACAAGAACGAGGTCAAGGACTGGAGCAAGGACGTCGCCTTCCAGTTGGTGCACGACGCCGGCTGGCAGCCGTACTCCGGGCCGCTGGCCATGCGCACCGAGGACTACGACACCCTCAAGGACTGCATGAAGCTGTTCGTGCCCATCGCCCAGCAGGCCCAGGTGGATTACATCAACGAGCCGGCCGAGACCAACACGCTGATCCTCGAGCTCGTCGAGCAGTACAACACCGGCTGGGTGTACAGCGAGGGTGTGGCGGAGTTCTCCGTGCAGCAGATGAAGGACCTCGGCATCGTCGGCAACGGCACCAACGACACGATCGGTGACCACGACGAGGACCGCGTCGCGGAGCTCATCGAGAAGGCCATCCCGGTGTACGAGGCGACCGGCGCCGAACTGAAGGCGGACCTCAAGCCGGAGGACATCGTCACCAACGAGTTCATCGACACCTCGATCAAGCTCTGATCCGAACGAACGAACGAACGAACGAGCACGGGCCCGGTTCCGCCTCGGCGGGGCCGGGCCCGTTCGCGTCGCGTCGCGCTCCGAGCACCGTGCAGCCGGTCCGGGCGCAGCAGAATGGCCCGATGGTGCACGATCCCGAGGTCATCGTCGTCGGTGCCGGACACAACGGGTTGGTGTGTGCGGCGTACCTGGCCCGCGCCGGGTTGCGGGTGGCGTTGCTCGAGGCGCGCGACGCGGTGGGTGGCTGCGCCTCCACCGTGGAGGCGGTCGGCGGCCGGGTCAACATCTGCAACTGCGATCACACCGCGGTGCGTACCGTGCCGCTCATCGAGGAGCTGGGCCTCGACCGCTTCGGGCTGCGCTACCTCGACCTGGAGCTGACGATGGTGGCCCAGTCGTGGTCGGGCGATCAGCCGATGCTGCAGTTCCACGACGTCGCCCGCACCCTCGAATCGCTCGCGGTGACCCTGCCCGATCAGGTCGAGCCGTACCGCCGCTTCCTGGCCGACGCCGCGCCGGTGGCCCGCCTGGTGATGGAGCTCGCCCAGCAGCCACCGGGGCCGCGCCCGGCGCTGGCCCGCCTGGCGCACCGGCGCGGGGCGGGGATCGGCCGGCTGCTGCGCTGGTCCCGCCGGTCGGTGGCGCAGGTCCTCCGCCAGTACTTCAGCAGCGAGACGATCATGGGCGCCGTCATCGCCGGGGGACCGGCGGTGTGGGGCGTGTCCCCGCACACGCCCGGCACCGGGCTCGGGGTGCTGCGCCTGGTCATGGCCCACCTCGTGCAGCCGGGCCGTCCAGTCGGTGGCAGCGGTCGGTTGACCGACTCGCTGCGCGCCGCCTTCGAAGCCGCCGGCGGGACCGTACTGACCGGTATGCGCGTGGACCGCATCCTGTTGGAGGGGTCGCGGGTGGTGGGCGTGCGGGTCGCCTCCGGCGAGGAGCTGCGGGCGACGAAGGTGGTGATCGCCTCCGATCCGCGGGCCGCGGTCGCCGAGTGGCTGCACGGTGCCCCGGCGTCGGTCGGCGAGTTCGTGCAGCGTTGGCGGGGCCACGCCGACCGTGAGGGCTACGAATCGAAGCTCGACGCCACCGTGGCCGCGCTGCCGCGCTACCGGGGCCTGTCCGATCGGATGCTGGGGGCGGTCGGCGTCGATGCGGCGGAGGTGCTCGCCGCCACCACGTTCTTCGTGCCCACGGTGGACGGCATCGCCGAGGCCCACCGGCTCAAGCAGCGCCAGCAGGTGGCGGCCCGGCCGATCCTGCTGGCCAACCTGCCCTCGGTGCTCGACCCCACGATGCGCACCGGGCGCGGCGAGCACATCTTCAGCCTCGAGGTGCTCTTCACCCCTTACGGCCTGCCCGGCGGCTGGCCGGACTCGCCCGAACCGCGCCGCTGGCTCGAGCTGTACGCGGCGCAGACCGAGGGCGGCTTCCTCGACGGCGTGCAACAGTGGCGGGCGATGACACCGGACCGCTACGAGACGGAGTTCTTCATGCCCAAGGGATACGCCCAATCCTTCGCCGGGGGGCCGTTCGCCGCCCTGTTCGGCCGATCGCCCGAGCTCACCCGCTACCGCACCCCGATCGACGGGCTGTTCCTGACCGGCGCGGCGACCTTCCCCGGCGCCGGCGTGTGGGGGGCACCGGGCCGCAACGCGGCACACGTGGTGCTCCAGGCCGCCGGCGGGGCCGTCACCGACAGCGCCCGGGCAGGTGCGGCGTGAGTGGGCCGCTCGACATGCTGCTCGGTACGTGGGCGGGTCGCGGTCGAGGGTTCTACCCGTCGATCGAGCCGTTCGAGTACACCGAGGAGATCACCTTCAGCGCGGTGGCGGGCAAGCCGTTCCTGGCCTACCAGCAGCGCACCCGGCACGCCACCGAGGATCGCCCGCTGCACGCCGAGGCCGGGTACTGGCGCTGGGTCGGCGAGGTGTCCGCCGAGGGGGCGACGCTGGTGGAGGTCGTGCTGGCCCACCCCACCGGGGTGGCCGAGATCCTGCACGGTACGTTCGCCCCCGCCGGGTCGGGCGAGGCGGTGCTGGCGTTGGCCAGCCGCTCGGTCTCGCTGACCGCCACGGCCAAGGACGTGCGCGACACCGCCCGCCACCTCGTGATCGAGGGCGATGTGTTGCGCTACACGATGCGGATGGGAGCGGTGGGTCTGCCCCTGCAGGACCACCTCGAAGCCGTTCTCGAGCGCCGTCGGTAGGCTGGCCGCCCATGGCCGCCCGTCGTCGCAGCGAAGCCGTGCTGGTGTACCGCTACGCCGACGGTTCGTTCAGCCGGCGGCCCGATGAGGTGATCGTCGAGGAGCCCCTCGCCATCCAGCTCGACGGGCGGCTCGTCGCCACCACCATGCGCACCCCGGGCCACGACTTCGAGCTGGCCGTCGGCTACTGCCACACCGAGGGCCTGCTCGCCGGCGCGGCGGTGACCGGCTGTCGGTACTGCGGGGACGGGCCGATCGCGGCCGCGGTCGGCGGGCCGCGGGCCAGCCGGGCAGCGGACACCGACTTCAACGTGGTGACGGTGGAGACAGGCGGCCGGGCTCCGCAGCCCCGCGCCCGTCTCACCCCGACCACGTCGGCCTGCGGCGTGTGCGGCTCCGCCTCGCTGAGCGAGCTCACCGACCGGCTGGCCCCGCTACCGGGTGCGTCCCTGCCCGACCCGACGCTGCTGGCCCGGGTCGCCGATTCGGTGCGCGGGCAGCAGGAGCTGTTCGCCCGGACCGGTGCGGTGCACGCGGCGGCCGCCTTCGATGCGCAGGGTGGCGTGGACGTGGTGCGCGAGGACATCGGCCGGCACAACGCGGTGGACAAGGTCGTGGGCCACCTGCTGCTCGCCCGTCGGATGCCGGCGCACGGGCTGGGGCTGTTCGTGAGCAGCCGGGCGAGCTTCGAGATGGTGCAGAAGGCGTGGGCCGGCGGGTTCGGGGTGCTCGCCGCGGTGAGCGCGCCGTCAGCGCTGGCCGTCGCCACCGCCCGGGCGGCCAACATGGTGCTGGTCGGCTTCGTGAGCGACGACCGGCTGGTGGTCTACTCGCCGGAGCGGCCGGAACGCTGAGCGTACCGTTCGGTGTGGCCGACCGCTTCGGTAGGCTCCCGGCCATGTCGCAACCGCTGGAACCGTTGGAGGTGTCGACCGGGCTCACCGTGCTGCACCTGTTCGGCAGGCTGACCCCCGCCGTCGATCGGGCCGCGCTGACCGCCACCTGCGAGAAGGTCACCGCCTCCGGCGGTCTGCTGGTGCCGGTCGCCGTGCTCGGCCACAAGGCCGATCTGTGCCTCATGGCGCTGCACGCCGACGCGGTGGTCCTGCGCCGCATGCAGTCCGACGCCCGCCTCGCCGGCATCGACGCGGTCGACAGCTACGTGTCGGTGACGGAGATCTCCGAGTACGCCGAGGCGTCCGGCGTGCCCGAGGCGATGAAGCAGATGCGCCTGTACCCGAAGCGACTTCCGCCGCCCGGCAAGCGTGCGTGGTGCTTCTACCCGATGTCCAAGCGGCGCGATCCGGGGGCCAACTGGTTCCGCGAGGAGTTCGATCAGCGTCGCAAGATGATGGAGGAGCACGGGCACTCCGGCCGGGCGTTCGGCGAGCGCATCTCCCAGTTGGTCACCGCGTCCACCGGCCTCGACGACCACGAGTGGGGCGTGACCCTCTTCGCCAACCACCCCGACGACCTCAAGGCGGTCGTGTACACGATGCGCTTCGACGAGGCGTCCGCGGTGTACGGCGTGTTCGGTCGCTTCATCACCGGCATCTCGGGGTCGCTGGAGGAAGTTCTGGATCTGCTCGGGATCTGATCCCTGCCCGCGAACACTGGAGCCTCCCGACATCGTAAGCTTCCGCCGGCAGATGGAACCGTCGCGGGCGACCGTGTCCGCGGCTGCACCGTCGGGCTGGGAGAGGAGACGGAGAAGCGATGAGGAAACCCTGGGTGCACCTCGGTGCCGTGGTGATGAGTCTGGCGCTGGTCGGCGCGGCCTGTGGCGGCGACGACACGAGCGGGGCCACCGACGACACGGCGGCCGGCAGCGAGACCACGGCGGCGGCGGGCGGCAGCGAGACCAGCGCAGCCGAGGAGACGACGGACTCCGTCGCCGGGTCGGGTGCCACCGCCGGCGCCCTCGAGGGCATGAAGGGCACCACCCCGCTGGTGGAGCTGTCCGGCGACTTCAAGTCGCGGCTGAACGACGCCTGGGTCAAGGCCGGCAACACCGAGTTGAAGGACTTCAACTACGCGGCGGAGACCTACGACGCGGTGACGGTGATCGCCCTCGCCGTCGAAGAGGCCAAGACCGACGGCACCGCCTACGCC
>JADLEF010000294.1 GCA_020846295.1 Acidimicrobiales bacterium | reverse complement strand
TTCGTCGAGGGCGGCCGCGGCATCCGCATCGACGATCCGACCCTGTTGCGCTCCGTGGCCGACACCTTCGGCGCCACCTACGCTGTCGAGACCGTCGACGGCGTTGTGGAGGTATCGCACAGTGCGTTCGTCTACGTCCTCGACGACGCCGGGCGGCTGCTCGTGCAGTGGCCGTTCGGCACGCCGGCCGAGGACATGACCAGAGACCTGCAGGCGTTGTCGGCCCCGGACGGGGCCCGCGCCGCCGAGACACCGGCCGCGGCCGGCGACGCCCAGGAGACGCAATGATGACCGCGACCGTCGGTCGGCCCGACCACGACGGCGAAGGAGCTCCCGCCCTCGACCCTGATCAGCGCGGCGGGGGAGGGTGGCGCGGGCTGCCCGGCTGGGCCCGTTCCCTGCTCGTCGCCAGCTGCTGCTTCGCGCTGATCGGCGCCGGCGTGGCGATCGTGGCGGCGACCCGTGACGGCGACCCACTCGACGGGGTGGTGGAGCTCAGCGACGATGGGCCCGAACCGTTCATCGACGAGACCACCGGCGCGGTGACCTTCGTCATACCAGCCGGTACGGCGCAGCGCCAGGCCGCCGGTGAGCAGGTCGTCGTCCTGCCGACCAGGGTCGGCATCAAGGTGGACCAGCGGCTGTCGCTGCGCAACGACGACGACAAGGCGGTGGTCATCGGGCCGTTCTTCGTCGCCCCCCGCGAGACCTCGACCTACCGCTTCAGCAGCCCCCGGGTCATCGTCGGGGCCTGCGATCTGCACCCCAGTGGCGAGTTCACCGTGGAGGTGACCGCGTGAGCCTGCTGCACCCCGAGGCCCCGACCGGGTCGGAGCCGGGCTCGAACGCCGCCACGGAGCAGGTCCCCGAGACGGCCGCCGCCCCCCAGCGGGCGCTCCTCGGGGGGTCGGTCCGGCCGATCGAGCTGCCCATCGCGGTCATCGGCGCCGGGGTCGTCGCCCAGGCGGTCGGCCTCGCCGGGCGGTTCCTGGGGGACGCGGGCACCGCGGTCCACGACGGCGGTGGCGCGTTGATCGTGGCCGGTTGGGTCGTCACGCTGGCCGGGTTGCTGTGGCAGTGCCGCCGGCCCGCCCTCGGCATCGGGGCGGCGGCGGTCGCCCTCGCCTTGGCCGGCGGCGTGCTCATCGGCCGGGGCGGCGACGACGGGCCGCTCGACCCGCCGGTTGCGACGGTGCCATCAACGACGGCGCCGGTTGCGACGGTGCCGGCCACGATCGCGGCCGGTGCGAGCACGACGACGGTCGACCCGGCCACGCCGACGAGCAAGAGCCTGGGTCAGATCCTGGCCGACCAGGGTGCCGGGTCGAACTCCCCACCTCCGTCCATCCCCGGGGTCAGCTTCCCGGTCGAGGCCGGGCGCGACACCGCCGGGGCCGGGGCGCCGTGGACGCCGATGCCCGTCACCCCGGCCACGGCCCTCACCGAGCAGCCGGCCACCACCACGACCCCGACGAACGACACGAACACCCCCACCACCACAGGAGCAGGCTCATGACGGTCCGCCGGAACCGCCGCCGGAACGACGGGCGCCCGCTCGCCCACCGTCACCTCACCATCGCCTTCGTGGCTGCGCTGTCCGCAGGGGCGCTGACCGCCTGCGGCGGCGGCGACGGCGACGCGAGCGGCGTGGAGGACGCCGCCACGTTCACTGTGCCCACCACGCTGCGCGGGGCGGCCGCCGTCACCACGCCGCCGCAGGGCACCTGCATCAGCCGGGCCCCGGGCCAGCCCCTCGACGAGGCGGAGGCGGAGGTGCGCTTCTCCACCAGCGGTGTGTGTCCCAGCTACGTGACCGTCACCGGCGGGACCACCGTGCGCTGGACGAACGACCACTCGGCCCCGGTCAAGGTCACCATGACCGAGGCCCCGCCGGCCGTCCCGCCGAGCTCGGGCGAGGTGTTCCCCTCACCCGATGCCGGCGCCGTGGTCTTCACCGAGTCCGTCGACGCCGGGGCGACCCTCGAGCGGGAGATGGCCTCGAGCGGCACGTACTACTTCCGGCTCGATCTGATCCCCACGTTCCTGGGCACGGTCGAGGTCCGCTGACCCCACCTCAGCGGCCATCGATCGACCAGTGCCACGGCTCGCTGGGCAGGTTGAAGAACCCGTAGAGGTGCGCATGGCCGGCGAGCCACTGGAAGGCGGGGTGGTCGCGGGTGCGGATCAGGTCCCCGTTGGCGCCGGAGAAGTCGATGGCGACGCCCTTCTCGTGGTTGGAGCGCCCGGGGATCGCCACCGGCGGTGAGCACTCGTAGGAGGGCTTCTCCCAGATGTCGTAGTCGGTCGGCCCGCACACCTCGCGGCGGATCTCGATCTGGTCGAGGATGTTCCGGTACCCGCTCCCGGTGAGCAGCAGGCCGTCGCGCTCGGCCGCGGCGAGCATGGCCTCGGTGTTGGCGGCGATCGCCACCGACACCTCGATGCCGCGGACCCACGTCGTCGTCACGGGGGTGATGACGATCGTGCGCGTCACCGGCGTGGTGGTCGGCGGGGGCGGGGCCGTTGTCGGCGGGGCGGTCGGCGGCGGTGGCGGCACGGTGGTCGCCGGCGGCGGTCCGGGCTGGGACGACGGGTCGATGGCCGGGGTGTCGACCACGGTGGTCGCCACCGGCTCGGGCTCGGGGGCGACGGTGGGCGGCACGGTGGTGGTCGCCTCGACCGGGATGACGATGGTGACGGCCTCACCCCGGGCCAGGCTGTCGCGCAACTGCGCGGCGAGGGCGAGCTCCTCGGCCTGCATGCGGGCGGACAGCTCGGCGTCCTGCTCGGCCAGCATCGCCGCCTCGAACAGGTCGCGGTCGATGCGGTCGTTGACCTCGGTGGCGAAGGCGAGCTGCTGATCCCGGGCGGCCTGCAGGTCGGCCAGCTTCCGCTGCTCGGCCCGCTCGGCCTGCTCGGCCTGCTCGGTGGCCGCCGCGGCGAGCTGTTCGGCCTTTGACAGCTCGTCGCGCGCCACCTCGGCGGCGCGCAGCACGTCGGTCACCGACTCGACCCGGTAGCGGGCCAGGGCGAAGCGAACCGGCGCGTCGTTGGGGCTGGCGTTGATGACGGCGTGCACCGCGTCGTCGACCGGCGGCCGCACGTACAGGTTCACCGCCATGCCCCGCAGCATGGTCTCGACGCGGTCCACCTCGAACTGGGCCTCGGCCACCTTGGCCGCCGCCGCCGCCTCCCCGGCTCGGGCCCCGTTGGCCGCGGTCACCGCCTGGTTCGTCGACTCCTGTTGGGCGGCGACGTTGGCGTCGAGGGCGATGATGGCCCGCGAGACCTCATCCGCGGTGGCCTGCAGCACGTCGAGCTCCGCGGCGAGGGCGGCCTGCTGCTGGCGGAGGGAGGACTGGGTGGTGTCGAGGTCGACTGGGCCGGCGGCGGTCGCCACCGGCGCCAGCGGGTCGGCACCCTGGGCGCCGGAGGGGCTGGCGGCGCCCTGCAGCACCACGGACGTCGCCAGCAGCGTCAAGGACGCGGCGAACACGCCGAAGGTGAACCGGAAGCGTCGGAGCATGCCAAAAAGACCTCAACCATCCCTGGCCGATACTCCGTCCGGCGGAGCAGCGTACCAGGGTCGGGGTCCAACCGTAACGGCGACCCCGCCGTTTCCAACTCGGGCGGTGCGCCGCGAGCGCGGGATCCCCACGATGGGCGACGGCGCCCCCTGCGGCGGGCCTACCGCGTGCGCTCGGCGGCGTCGAGGTGCTCGACATCGCCCAACTTGGTCAGGCTGAAGGTGTGCCCGTCCCCGGTGGCCAGGGATTCGACCCGGCTCACCGAGGCGTGGCCGAGCACGAACCGCTCCCACTCCCAGGGCACCGGCTGCAGGCCGAGCAGGTGGCCGAAGGCCACCGCGTTGGTGCCCGCGTGGGCGATGAGCAGGATCTTGGACCCGGGCTCGGCGATGCGCCACACCGGCAGGTCCTCGCGGGCGGGGGCGATGCCGCGCTCGGCGAGGAACAGCTGCATGTCGCGGTGGACGCGCTCGACGAAGTCCCGCACCGGCTCGCCCCCGTCGAGGCCCTCCCAGCGGTGGTGCGCCGGTCGGGCCCGCTCGGCCCGGAACGCCTCCTCGGCCCGTTCGACGGGCGTGCCGTGCCACACCGGGTTGCGGATCTCCTCCAACCACGGGGCGACCGTCGGCTCCCGGCCGAGCCGCTCCAACAACGGCTGGGCGGTCTGGTCGGCGCGGGTGAGCGGCGACACCAGGATCTCGTCGAAGTGCTCGCCGACCAGCCGTTCGGCCAGCCGGAGGGCCTGGAGGTGACCGAGCTCGGTCAGCGGTGGGTTGTCGACGTTGAGCCCGTCCCGCACCCACTCGGGTTGACCGTGGCGGACGAAGACGAGCTCGGTGGAGGGAGGAGCGGCCACGGCCCCGACCCTACCCAGCCCCGGGATCGGCTCGGGGATGCTGCAGGAAGCTGCCGCGCTCCGCGGCGAGGCGCAACGTGCGGGCCACGTCGATCACCCGGGGACCTCGGCGGACCACCCGCAGGATCGCCCGCCGACCGTCCTTGAGCAGCCGCTGGCGTTCGCCGTCGAAGGCGAGGATGCCGGGGCCGCTGACCTCGACCGCCTCGCCGTCGCCCAGGCGACGGGCCTCGTCGATGCCGATCGATGCGTACCAGCCGGGGGCGAGGGGAGCCCGCACCGTGCGCGCCGCCTCGCCGGCCGGTCCCAGGCGGAGCAGCACGCCGCCCTCGTCGGCGGCCCCACAGGGCAGCACCAGCCCGCCGATGCTCGACACACCGACCGACGCCGGCTCCGAGCGGCTCAACACGGCCACCCGCAGCGCCTTCGGGTCGAACAGGGCCCGCGATCCCACGAAGCGTTCGTCCACCAGCACCGCGTCGATCAGCGCGAGGTCGGTCTCCCCGTCGATGGTGACCTCGATGATCTTGGACGCCTCGGCGACCTCGTCGAGGGCGACGTGACCCGCGGCCACCAGGCCCGCCGCCTCGCCCGCCACCGTCGCCTCCACGAAGCGGGGGAACACGTTGTTGGTCCCTGTGGAGAGCGGGATGAGCGGTACGTCCTGCCAACCCAGTGCGGCGGCCCGGCTGGTGCCGTCACCGCCGAGCACGATCACCACCGAACAACCCAGCTCCCGCATGGCCGACACGGTGCGCACCGTGTCGGACTCGTCGTAGCGTTCGTCGATCGGGACGTGGTCGTGCTGCACGCCGGGCAGGTCCAGCGTCTCGATGGCGCGGGCGCAGATGCGGTGCGGCTCGGCGAGGAACCAGAAGTGGTCCGCCCCCGCCGCGGCGGCGCCGATGACCAGCCGCCGCACGATGGTGTACTTCTCCTGCAGGGTCGAGGTGGGCGCGTTGGCCACCAGGCGTCGGATGTCCTTGCCGGACACGGGGTTGGCGATGATGCCGACGGTGCCGCTCACGCCGAGCCGCCGGAGCAGCAGACGGTCGGCGCGCCGGGTTCGGTCACGTGCATGGCCGGAATGTACCGGGCGGTCCGCGCGGATACCGCCCGATCGATTTTCTGTGGAATCGGGCGCACCGAACACAGTCATCCGTTTCCACGGGCGTCGACCGCCAGTAGGGTCCCGCACGGCATCACGGTCGGGATGGGTGTGCATCGCGGCCGTCGGACGGCTACGGAGGTGTCGGATGCGACGACGTTGGATGGCGGCCACCCTCGGGGCGGCTGCAGTGGCGGCGGCGCTCGGGCAGGCTGCCGGGGCGGTGCCGTCGGGCAGCTCCTCGGCCGGTTCGGGAGCGGCCGCCGACGCGGCGCAGGCCACCGCCGGCGCCGAAGCGACCTACGTCGTGCTCTACGACGAGGGTGTGGACGCGGCGTCGGCCCGCGCCGCGATCACCGCCGCCGGCGGCACCGTGATCGCCGAGAACGGCGCCATCGGCTTCGCCACGGTGCGCTCCTCTCGTGCCGATTTCGCCGGCCGGATCAACGCGGTGGACGGCGTGCTCTCGGGGGCGGCCCGCAACACGTCCATCGGCACCGCCCACCTGGGCGGCAAGCGGGACCCGGCCGACGCCACCGCCGATCTCGCCGCGGCCACCGCGCCCGCCGCCACCGTCAGCGGCTCCCGCAACCGGTACGTGTCGCCGAACGGACCGCGCGCCGAGCGGGACGACCCCGATGCGCCGGACGCCCCCGATGCGCCGGACTCGCCGGATGCCCCCGATGCGCCGGACGCGATCAGCAACGTCGAGCCGCTCGCCGGGCTGCAGTGGGACATGGCCGCCATCGGCGCCACCGCCGCGGGCTCCTACGACCGCACGACCGGCCGCCGATCGGTCGTCGTCGGGGTGATCGACACCGGCATCGACGCCAGCCACCCCGATCTCGTCGACCGCGTCGACCGGGCGAGGAGCCGCAACTTCACCACCGACATCCCGCTCATCGACGGCGAGTGCGACACCGACCCCGACGGCAGCTGCGCCGACCCCGCCGACGTGGACGAGGACGGTCACGGCACCCACGTCGCCGGCACCATCGCCGCCTCGATGAACGACTACGGCATCGCCGGCATCCTGCCGCGGGCCACGCTGGTCAACCTGCGCGCCGGCCAGGACTCGGGGTTCTTCTTCGTCGACGCCACCGTCAACGCGCTCACCTACGCCGGAGACATCGGCGTCGACGTGGTCAACATGAGCTTCTACGTCGATCCGTGGCTCTACAACTGCACTGCGAACCCCGCCGACACCGCGGCCGAGCAGCAGGAGCAGCGCACGATCATCGAGAGCGTGCAACGTGCGGCCCGGTATGCGCGGGGCAAGGGCGTGACGCTCATCGCTGCGCTGGGCAACGAGGCCACCGACCTCGGCAACCCGACGATCGATCCGACCAGCCCCGACTTCCCGCCCGGTGCGGCGAGGACGCGCACCATCGACAACAGCTGCATCGACGTGCCGGCCGAGCTCGACGGCGTCATCTCGGTGTCCTCGGTCGGCCCGAGCCTGCGCAAGGCCGACTACTCGAACTACGGCATCGAGCAGACCGACCTGTCCGCCCCCGGCGGCTGGTTCCGCGACGGCTTCGGCACCGCCACCTACCGCACGCCGGCCAACATGATCCTGTCCACCTGGCCGACCGCCGTCGCCCTCGACGAGCTGGCCGCCAACGAGGGCGAGCTGCCCGACGACATGATCAGCTACTGCGGTGGCGGCGTGTGCTCCTACTACAAGTACCTGCAGGGCACGTCCATGGCCGCGCCGCACGCCACCGGGGTGGCGGCGTTGGCCGTGTCGCTCTACGGGCACAAGGACCGCGGCAGCCGCGGCTGGACCCTCGAGCCCGATGCGGTGGAGGCCATCCTGCTCGGTACGGCGGCCGATCGGCCGTGTCCCGCCGGCGGCGTGCAGTCCTACGTGAACGAGGGTCGGCCACCGTCGTTCGACGCGACCTGCGTCGGGACCGCCCAGCGCAACGGTTTCTACGGCGACGGCATCGTGAGTGCGGCCAACGTGGCGAGCGACGGCGGCGAGTTCGTCAGCTGAGGCAGGGCGCGCCCGCCATCGACCGCGCCGCTCAGGTGCTGGCGGGGACCCGCCAGCACCACCGCCACATCTCCTCGGCCGCGCTGAAGTTCACGTCGGCCTCGTTGAGCACCGAATAGGGGAGGAACTCGCCCACCGCGAAGCGCACGGTGTGGCGCAGCACGCCCCGGAACGTGCCCTCGTCCACCCCGAGCTGGTGGGGGTTGGCGCCCACGCCGCAGCGGGTCAGCAGGTCAACTGCGTCCTGCGGATCGACCGGTCCGCCGGCGGAGAGCCCGAACCACGCCTGCAGCGCCGTCATCGCCACCGTGCCCATGCCGACCATCCCGCCGTAGGCGTTCAGGCGGCCCAACCGGTGTTCGAACGCCTGCGCGAACGTGTGCTCGGAACCGTCGAGGTGGCGCCGGTGGCCGGCGTCGGTGATGCTGGCGCCCGCCTCGGTCAGGAGCCCGGCGAGGGCGCGCAGCCCCTCCGGCGAGGCGGCGCGGACCTCGCCCGAGGCGTCGTCGAGGCGACGGCGGAGGTCCTCCACCAGGTTGGCCAGCCGGGCCACCACCGGCAGGCCGGTGTCGCGGGCGTCGGCCAGGCGCCAGTCCCACATCGCCGACAGCGAGGAGACGAGCTCGGCCGCGCCGGCGCGGTTGTGCGCCACCGGCGCCCGGCCCAACAGCGCGAGGTCCAGCACGACGCGCGGGCTGATGTCGCCCACCCAGCTGATCTGACGGCGCACCCGGCGGGCGACCTCGGTGGTGAACGGGGCCAGGCACGACAGGGCGGTGGGGACCACCACCACCTCCTTGCCGGTGCGCAGCCCGACGTACTTGGCGGTATCGACGGTGAGGCCGCCGCCGATGCCGAGCACCGTGGTCGAGTCCCGGTGGCGCTCCGCCTCCACCAGGGCATCGACGGCGATGGCCTCGAGGGAGTCGGTGACGGTGGCCCCGGCGGGCGCCAACCCTTCGGCCTTCGCCGCGGCGGACGTGTAGCAGCTCGCACCGGCATGCTCGGCGAGCACCTCGGCGAGCGACGCCTCCTGCACCGTTGCTGCGTCGACCACCACCGTCGGCACCCCCATCTCCCGCTCGGTCCGCTGCCTGCAGCGGCAACCTACTTCGGTGCGCCGGGCGCGATCGAAGCGTCGAGTCGAACGCGCCCGTCGCGTGAACCTGTGACCGAAATCGCTGGACGCTTCGGCGGTGGGGCTTCCACCCCGCTCCGTCCCCCAGCTACCTTCCGCTACAGGTCCGTAGCGAAGTGCGCCGTCACCCCGCCCGGACCGATGCTCGAAGGGGGAAACCGAACCATGTCCGACCCGTCCACGCCGCCCGCCGTGGCGTCCGGCCCCCGTGAGCTGACCGACGCGGAGAAGCGGCTGGTGCTCGGCTCGCTGTGCCTGGCCCTGTTCATGGTCATGCTCGACGGCACCGTGGTGAACACCGCACTGCCCAAGATGCAGGCTGACCTCGATGCCAGCGTCGCCGGCCTGCAATGGATCGTCGACGGCTACGTGCTCGCCATGGCCAGCCTCATGCTCACCGGGGGCACCCTCGGTGACCGCTTCGGACGCCGGCGGCTGCTCCTCGGCGGCATCGCCGTGTTCACCACCGGGTCGATCCTGTGCGGGCTCGCCCCCGCCACGTGGGCGCTCATCGGCGGCCGGCTGGTGCAGGGCGTCGGCGCCGCCGCCTTGATGCCGGGCACGCTGTCGATCCTGTCCAACGTGTTCACCACCCCGGCGGAACGGGCGCGGGCCATCGGCATCTGGGCCGGTGTGTCGGGCATCGCGCTGGCCTCGGGTCCCGTGCTCGGCGGCCTGCTGGCCGACACGCTGGGCTGGCCCTCGATCTTCTTCGTCAACCTGCCCGTCGGCATCGCCGCCATGATCGTCATCCGCAGGGTCACCCCCGAGTCGAGCGACCCGCAGGGCCGCCGGCCGGACCTGGCCGGCGTCGGGTTGTCGGTGCTGACCCTGGCGCCGCTCACCTTCGCGCTGATCCAGGGCAACGAGTCCGGCTGGTCGTCGCCGCTCATCGTGGGGGCGCTGGCCGTCTCGGTCACGTCGCTGGTGCTGTTGCTCGTCGTCGAGTCCCGCATCGAGCACCCGATGCTGCAGCTGCAGTTCTTCCGCAACCCCACCTTCGCCGCCGCGGTGGCCAGCGGCGCGCTCGTCACCTTCGCACTGTTCGGCATGAACGTGTACTTCTCGCTGTTCTTCCAGCGGGCGCAGGGCCACAGCGCGCTGGAGTCCGGTCTGCGCATGCTCACCATCTCCGCCGTCATGGCGGTCGGCATGCCCATCGCCGGGCGGCTCACCTCCACGCTCGGCTCCAAGCCGGTGATGATGCTCGGGATGGGCGTCAGCGCGGTCGGCATGCTCAGCCTGCTCACCGTGCAACCGGAGAGCAGCTACCTCACCATCGGGCCGCGCATGCTGCTGGTCGGCGCCGGGATGGCGCTGGCCATGCCCTCCACCACCGCGGCGGTGATGAACTCGGTGCCCCCGGCACGGGCGGGCATGGGCTCGGCCACCCTGAACACCGGCCGGCAGGTGGGCAGCGTCGTCGGCGTCGCCCTGCTCGGCGCGCTCGTCTCCGCCGCCATCGCCCACTCGCTGCAGGACCGCATGAGCGACGTCGGGGTGCCCGCCGCCGCCCGGCCCGCCGTGGCCGAGGCGCTGGCCCGCGGTGGCGCCGACCTCGATCGAGCGCTGCCCGCCGGCATCGACGAAGCCCAGGTGCTCGGCGCCTACGCCCACGCCTTCACCGACGGCATGCACCGAGCGCTGTTCGGCGCCGGCCTGTCGTTGGTGATCGCGCTGGGGCTCGTCACCGTGGTGGTGCGGCGATCCGCCGGGCTCGCCGCCGGTGCGGTGTCCGATCCGGCCACCGGCCCAGGACGCAGCGGGGCCGCGGCCGCGGCCGCTGCGCACTGAAGGCGGCCCCCCGGCACCCCCGGGGGTCAGCCCCAGCGGGCGGGGTTGGTGGCGCGCTGGCGCACCGCGCCGAGCAGCTGCTGGCGGCCGGCCGGGTTCGCCCACGACCCGACCAGCCAGTACCGGTTGAACTCTCGATGGGTGTGGTCGTCGGTGGCGATCACCCGGCTCTCCACCGCGGCCATCGAGCCCTGATCGAGGTCCTTGACCTGCAGGGAGAACGCCGCCTTGGCGTAGCCCGGCTCGGAGAACTCCAGGAACGCCCGGCGTCCGCTCACCGGCAACGCCGTCGCCGCGCTCGGTCGCCAGAACTGACCGACCCGACCGAGCACCAGCTCGCGTTCCGGTTCCTCGTGGAGCAGGAAGAAGCCCTGGTCGAGCAGATCGTGCAGCATCGTCACCCCGGTGCGGGCCCGTTTGGACTGCCGCTGGCGGATGGCCGCCGCGCCGGGCAGCTCCGACAGGTTCACCTGCTCGAAGGCGAGGAACACCTCGGCGGCGGGGGCGTCGACCCAGGCGGTGGAGCGCGAGCGCCAGTGCCAGGTGGGCAGCAGCTCGTCGAGGTGGGCGGCGCCGAACACGGCATCACGCTACCGTCGCCGCGTGATGGCGCAGCGATCGCAGCCCGATCGAGCCCCCGTGATCGTCGTCGGCGCCGGCTCCGCCGGTGCCGTCGTGGCGGCGCGCCTGGCCGAGGCGGCGGTGCCGGTGCTGCTGCTCGAGGCCGGGCCCGATCACCGGGCCGCCCAGACCCCCGCCGAGCTGGCCGGGCCGAACTTCCTCGCCGCCTGTACCGACCGGTACTGCTGGAGCGGCATCGAGGGCCGCCGCACCCCGCAGCAGCCACCTCGGCCGTACCTGCGGGGCCGGGTGGTGGGTGGCTGCTCGGCCGTCCACGCCCTGGTCGGCAGGTGGGGCGGGCCGGCGGACTACGCCGCCTGGCCACCGGCGCTGCGCTGGCCCGCCACCGCCGCGGCGCGGGCGGAGATCGAGCGGCGGCTGCCGCTGTGGCGGCCGCCGCGGGCGGCGTTCTCGCCCATCGAAGCGGCGTTCACCGCCGCTGCCCTCGACGCCGGCCACCGGTGGTGCGAGGACCACAACGCGGGCGAGCTCGGCGTCGGGCCGGCCGCGCTGACCGTGCGCGAGGGGCGGCGGATCTCCACCAACGACGGCTACCTCGAACCGCACCGGGCCGGCCCGTACCTCGTGGTACGGGGTGGGAGGGAGGTGGCGTCGGTGCTGCTCGAGGGGCGGCGGGCGGTGGGGGTGCGGTTGACCGACGGCACCGAGGTGACCGGCTCGAGGGTGGTGCTCGCCGCCGGGGCCATCGGCTCGCCGGTGGCGTTGCTCCGCTCCGGCGTCGAGCGGCCCGGCGTGGGCGCGGAGCTGGCCGACCACCCGTCGGCGCCGGTGACGTTCCTGCTCCGTCCGCCGGGCCGGCTCGACCATGCCGATCGGTATCTCGTGAGCAGCGTGCTGCGCTACTCCTCCGGCCTGCTCGACCGAGCCGACGCGCCCGACGCGGTGGCCGACATGCAGGTGCTCACCATCGCCGCGGTGGGCACCACGGAGGCCGACCTCGCCGTGGCCGTGAGCCAGGCCGCGGTCATGCGCTCGTTCGGGCGGGGACGGGTGTCCATCGACGGTGGCGGCGCCGTGCAGCTGGACTTCCGGCTCCTCGACGACGAGCGCGACCGGCTGCGCCTGCGAGACGGCCTGCGCCGTGTCGTCGCCCTCGGCCGGCACCCGGCCGTGCGGGAGCTCACCGAGGCGATGGTGCTCACCGGCGTCGCCGAGGACGACGTGGACGGCCTGCTCGGCGACGACGCCGCCCTCGACGCCTGGTTGACGGCCAACACCGGGGACTACGTGCACGCCTGTGGGACCTGCCGCATCGGCCCCGCCGACGATCCCGGGGCGGTGGTGGACGGTGTGGACGGGGCGGTGCACGGCTACGACGGCCTGCACGTGATCGACGCCTCGGTGTTCCCGGCGGTGCCTCGGGCCAACACCCACCTGAGCGCGGTGCTGGTCGCCGAGGTGCTGACCGCCGGGCTGCTCGCCCGGATCGGCCGGGCGGCCCGAGCCGGGCTCAGCTGAAGCGGGCGGCGGTCTCCTCGAGGGCGAGTTGGGCCTCGGTCCACTCGTCCATCAGGGCGCTGGCGCGGTCCTTCGCCGTGTTGTGCCGCTCCACCAGCGACTTGACCTGCTCGCTGTCCGCGTAGACCACGGGATCGGCCAGCTGGCGTTGCAGCTCCGCCACCTCGGCCTCCGCCTTGGCCAGCTGCCGCTCGACCTTCTCCACCTTGGTCCGCAGCTCCTTGGTGGCGCGGTGGCGGGCCTGGCGCAGCTCGGCCTCGCTCCGCTTGGCCTCGCCCGGCCGGGCGGACGCCTTGGCTGCGACGGCCACCGTCGGCGCGGCGGCCGTGGCGGTCTTGGCCGTCTTGGCGGTCTTCGCCGTCCGGGCGTTCGGTCCCTTGGCGCCGGCCGGACCCGGCGGGCGGGTGTTGCTGCGGCCCGGCGCCTTCTGGGCTCCGACCGGCGCGCCCCGCCCGAACGAGGAGGCGGCCACCTCGGCGGAAGGCGACAGGATCGCCTCGTCCACGCCGTCGAAGCGCACCGCCCGGCCGTCGCGCACCGCGACCAGCGACTGGGCCACCTCGCGGATGAGGTAGCGGTCGTGGCTGACCAGGATGACGGTGCCGGGGTAGGCGCGCAGCGCGTCCTCCAACACGTCGCAGCTCTGCAGGTCGAGGTGGTTGGTCGGCTCGTCGAGCACCAGCAGGTTGACCGGGTTGACCATGATCTTGGCCAGCGCCAGCCGGGTGCGCTCGCCACCCGAGAGGTCACCCACCCGGCGATCGGCGGCGTCGCCGGGAAAGCCGAAGCTGCCCAGCACGGTGCGCACGTTGCGGCCGCGGGGCTGGTCGCCCACCGCCTTTTGGAACTCCATCGCCACGGTGAGCTGGTCGTCGAGGATCTGCGCCTGCTCCTGGGCGAAGTAGGCGACATCCACGTTGGCGCCGCGCACGTAGGTGCCCTCGAGCGGCTGCAGCTGGCCGAGGAGCAGGCGGATGAGCGTGGTCTTGCCGGCGCCGTTGGGACCGACCAAAGCGAGCTTCTCGCCCCGCTCGATGACCAGGTCCACCCCCGTCAGCACCGCTTCGGCGTCGTAGCCGATCGACACGCCGGTCAGCTCCGCCACCACCCGGGCGCTGCGCTGTGGCTCCGGGAAGGCGAACTTGGCGATCAGCTCCTTGGTGTTGGGCAGCTCGATGCGGTCCAGCCGCTCGAGGGTCTTCAGCCGGCTCTGCACCTGGCGGGACTTCGTCGCCTTGTACCGGAACCGCTCGACGAACCGCTCGACGTGGGCGATCTGCCGTTGCTGGGAGGCCGCCGCGGCGCGCAGCTGCTGCTGGCGGTCCTCGCGTTGGACCACGAACTCGGCGAACCCGCCCACGTATTCGATGGCGGTGCCCTCGGCCAGCTCGATGACCCGCTCGGCGACCGCGTCGATGAAGTCGCGGTCGTGGGAGACGAACAGGATCGCCCCGCTGTAGGCGGCCAGCGTCGCTTCCAGCCAGGCGACCGAATCGGTGTCGAGGTGGTTGGTCGGCTCGTCGAGGACCAGCACGTCGGGCTTGTCCAGCATCAGCCGGGCCAGCGCGGCTCGCATCTGCCAGCCGCCGGAGAGCTCGCGCAGCGGGCGCCGGGCCGCCTGCTCGCTGAAGCCGAGCCCGGCGAGGATCCGCTGGGCCTCCGCCTCGAGGGCGTACCCGCCAAGCTGCTCGAAGCGGCTCTGCGCCTCGCCGTAGTCGCGCATGGCCCGGTCGTGCTCGGCGCCGGTGGCCGAGCCGAGCTGCTCGTGCAACGACTGCAGCTGCAGCTCGAGCTCGTGGACCGGCCCGGCGCCGGCCAGCACCGAGGCCAGCACGGTCTCGTGCGGATCGGCGGTGCCCACCGCCTCCTGGGGCAGGTAGCCGACGCGGGTGCCCTTGCCCCGGTGGATCTCGCCCGCATCGGGTTCCTGCATGCCCAGGACGATCTCGAGCAGCGTCGTCTTGCCCTTGCCGTTGCCGCCCACCAGCGCGATGCGCCGGCCCGGCAGCAACCGGAAGGTGACGTCACGGAACAGTTGCTTGGTGCCGTGTGCCTTGGCCAGCCCGGAGACGGTGATCACGAACGGACCAGGCTACCGGGTTCGGGCTCAGCGCCCTTCGGGGACCCAGCTCGCGTCGCGCCGCTCCCGGAAGGCGGCGATGCCCTCGACGCCCTCGGCGGACTGGAACAGCGACTGCGACAGGGGGGTCGCCCACTCGAACGCGGAACGGCGATCGGGGAACTCGGGCACCCGGCTGATGAGCTGCTTGGAGGCGGCCAGCGCGTTGGGGCCGCCGCGCACCACCATCGACACCAGCTCGTCGACCTTGGTGTCGAGCTGCTCGGCGGGCACTGCGTAGTTGAGCAGGCCGACCTCGACGCCGCGGGCGGCGGGGATGCGCACCCCGGTGAGGAACAGCTCCAGCGCGTCGGAGCGGCGCATCTTGGGCAGGCAGATCACCGAGATGACGGCCGGGGCGACGCCGATGCGCACCTCGGAGAAGCCCAGCTGCGCGCTGTCCACCATCACCGAGATGTCGCACGCCGCAGCGAGGCCGAGGCCGCCGGCCAGCGCATGACCGGCGATGCGGCCGATGACCGGCTTCGGGCTCTCCAGGATCAGCTCGAACACGTCGGTGCCGCTGCGCTTCGGCTGGGCGGTGCCGGCCCCCTTGAGGTCCGCCCCGGCGCAGAAGGTGCCGCCGGTGTTGGTCAGCACGACGACGCGCACCGTGTCGTCGGCCAGCGCCTGCTCGAGGTGGTCGCCGAGGCTGTCGACCAGCTCGACCGACAGTGCGTTGCGGGAATCGGGCCGGTTCAGGGTGATGGTGGCAACACCCTTGGTGACGTCGAGCAGCGTGGCGGTCATGCAGGCGCAGGGTAGTGCGCCGCTCCGCCGGTCGATCCGACGGATCTGGAGCATGGGTATCCGTCATCGACACCCCGCGACGGACGTACTGTGGCGCGCGCTCGTTGCCGCACGCGAGCGGAAGAGAGGACAGGCTCAGATGGGCAAGTTGACCAAGGAGTTCCGGGACTTCGTCGCCGGTGGGAACCTGATCGAGTTGGCGGTCGCCTTCATCATGGGTGGCCTGTTCGCCAAGATCGTCGAATCGCTGGTGACCAACATCCTGATGCCGATCGTGGGGATCGTGTTCGGCGAGCCGAACTTCGACAGCGTGATGATCCTCACCATCAACGACAGCCAGATCCGCATCGGGGCGTTCCTGACCGTGGTGGTGAGCGTGCTGCTGACCGCCCTCGGGGTGTTCCTGTTCATCGTGAAGCCGTACAACCGCTTCAAGAAGCAGCCCACGCCGGCCGACGTGCCGCCCAGCACGGAGGACCTGCTCACCGAGATCCGGGACATCCTCGCCGGTCGCCGCTGACGCGGTACCGCCACCTCGAGACCGGCCGATGCCGACGGTTCC
>JADLEF010000293.1 GCA_020846295.1 Acidimicrobiales bacterium | reverse complement strand
TGGCGGCAGGTTCGGGTGCAGTAGAGGGGGCGGCGGCCGAGTGGGTTGCGGGTGAAGGTGCGGGCGCAGCGTTCGCAGGCGTATCGGCCTCGTTCGAGTTGCATGTCGAACACCGTACGGGTGGGGTGTGACGGTTTAGGCGCTGTGGCGGCGCGGCTGCGGAAGGTGGCCGACCGGGTGCGTGTGGTGGGTAAGTTCACCTGCATCGAGTTTCTCCGGTGACGAAAAAGGGCTGCCGACGAAGCCTCAGCGCAGTCGGTCGCTCCCGGCGCCACCGGGTTGCAGGCCGGCGGCCGCTCGGACGGGTCGTGCCTCCGGATCGGTGTGCCGCAAGGGGTCGGCGCACCGGTCTGTCGCTCAGGCAGGCGGCTCCCAGTTGTCGGCGACGGGCCGGTCGGGCTCCGGTGCGATCAGCTGGCGCCCGCCTGTCGCCCGCCCCATTCCGTCACCGGAGCATCGCGGCGATCTGCCGGCGACCACCATTTCGTCACCGGAGAAACGTGACGGCCTGGCCCACCCGATCATTTCGTCACCGGAGAAACGTGAGCGACCGCCAGCAGGGTGTCCGGGTCCCCTGGATCGCGCTATTTGTGGTGGCGAACACACTATGTGTGGTGTCTCGGTCTCTCGGGGCACCTCAGCCCACGGAGGCGTTGCCCGGAGTCGGCAGCTCCACCCAGGTCTGGCCCGGCGTGAGCGGGATCTGGGTGTTCGTGGCGTCGAGGTACTGCACCGGCGTCGTTGCGATCGACCGCGCCCAGCGCGCCTCGATCACCTTCCCATCGGTCAGCACCCATGCGGTGCCCTGCCCCACGGTCTGCGCATCGGGGCTCTGCGCGTCCGCAGGGCTCGTCGCGTAGTTCGTGAACTGCACGATCACGTTCTCCGGCGAGACCGTGCCGGCCGTCGTGTCCTCCGTGGGTCGGCCATTGGTCGCCCGGTCCCACGTCCTGCCGTTCCAGCTGTAGGTCACCGTCTCGAACCCGATGTTGATCGTCGCCCCGCTCACCGGCCTGCCCTGGGCGGACGGCTCGCCGGCCTGGCGGAACACGAACTGCGAGATCGGCACCCCGGCGTCGTCACCACCGGCGGAGTACAGCCCCGCCGTCGACGTGTAGAGGTTGTGCGGCGCGAAGCGGCTCTCGTCACGGACGAACGCCCGCGGCGTGGTCGCCTCCGTGAGGCTGATCATCGGCGCCACCCTCACCGCGGCCAGCACCCCGTTGTTGCCACCCGAGTAGGCGAACACCGGCGTGTTGTACCCGGCCATGATCGAGATGTCCGACGTCCGCGCCGAGCGCACCGGCCCGATGCGAGCTGCATCCTGCGACTGGAACATGGCCAGGAACCGGGTGATGCCACCCTCGACGATGATGTCGTACACCACATCCGCCTTGGTCAGACCGGTCTGCGGCCGCGCATCGATGCCGTTGTCGATCTTGACCCCGATCGCCGGTCGGATCGGGTAGTCCACCGCTCCGGTCATCGGGGAGCGGGCCGACAGAGCCAGCAACGCCTTGAGGTCCGCCCGAGCCTGATCCAGCGCCCGCTCCGTCTCGGCGCGCAGCGCCACCGCCGCATCGAGATCGGCCTGCGCCGCACCGACAGCGGCGATCGCCTGGTCCCGTTCCGCCTGCAGGGCCACCTGCTCCCCATCGAGCTGCACGCGCTCGGCATCGAGGCGGGCCAACGTGTCGCGCGCTCCCTCCTCCGCCGCCTGGAACAGCCGGTCCCGGCGCAGCGACTCGCCGCTGATCGTGCCGTTGCGCACGAAGTCGCTGAAGCTGCGCAGCTCCGAAGGCCCGCCGGTGTACAGCGCGAGCACGAGCTCCTCCCGCGCTGCCTGCGGCGCCACGTGCGCCTCGATGTTCGCCTCGATCGCCGCTGCGTTCGCTGCGATCCGCCCCTCGACGTCCTGCACCGCGGCCTGGGCCGCAACGACGGTCGCCTCCTTCTGGGGGATCGCACCATCCAGATCGGTCAGTTGGTTCTCGAGCGCGTTGATCTGCGCCGACAGCTCGGAGCGCGCGGCGCGGTCCACCGTGGTCGTCGGGGCCGGCGGAGCCGTGCTGCTGCTCGACGATGGGTCGGGCGTCTGCGCTGCGCCGCTGGGGGCGAGCACCGCCATGAGCACCGCGGTGCTGACGGCCGAGGCCCAGACCCGTCGCGCTCGTGACGTCCTCCGTGCCGATCTTGCCGTTCCTCGCATGCGCCTCGCTCAGCCTCCTGGTCCGCCGCTACCAGTCTGGCCCGCCACGGGGAGAGATGGCGCGCACCCGTCGTCGGTCAACGGTCACGGGTTGTCGAGCAGCTGCACCAGGCTCGACGTGTCCCATCGCGCGCCGCCGCGAGCGATCACCTGTGCGTAGAGCTGATCGACCAACGCCGCCAGCGGGAGCCGGGCGCCGTTGTGGCGCGCCTCCTCGAGGCAGATCCGCAGGTCCTTGCGCATCCACTCCACCGCGAACCCGAAGTCGAACTCGCCCCGCCACATGGTGCGACCTCGGTTGTCCAGCTGCCAGGACTGCGCGGCGCCCTTGCCGATGACGTCGATCACCTGGTCCACGTCGAGCCCCGCCCGGGACGCGAAGTGCATCGCCTCGGCCAGCCCCTGCACGATGCCGGCGATGGCCAGCTGGTTGACCATCTTGGTCAGCTGCCCGCTGCCGGCGGGGCCCAGCAGCGTGCAGGCCCGGGCATAGGCGTCGATCACCGGTGCCACCGCGTCGAAGTCCTCCTGCTCGCCCCCGCACATCACGGTCAGCTGTCCGTTCTGCGCGCCCGCCTGCCCGCCCGACACCGGTGCGTCCACGAAGCCGACCCCGTGCGCCTTGCCCGCCGACGCCAGCTCCCGCGCCACGTCGGCCGACGCTGTCGTGTGATCGACGAGCACCGAGCCCCGCTTCATCGCCGCCAGTGCACCGTCTGCCCCCAGCGCCACCGAGCGCACGTCGTCGTCGTTGCCGACGCACAGGAACACGATGTCGGCGCCCTCCGCCGCCAGCCTCGGCGTGGCCAGCGCCCGCCCGCCGTGGGCCGCCACCCACGCTTCCGCCTTCGCCGCGGTCCGGTTGTAGACGGTCACGTCGTGACCGGCGCTCGCCAGATGGCCGGCCATCGGACCACCCATCACCCCCAACCCACAGAACGTCACGACTGCCATGGCGCGGACACTACCGAGCGCCGGCCCGCCCCATTGTGCGGAGCCGCGCACACGCGCAATAGCGTCGACACCGACGACGTACACCCGAGGCGACGCACACCACTGGGAGCAGCAGACCATGGATCCGACCTACAGCGCCGAGGCGCAGGCCTACCGGGCCAAGATCAAGGCGTTCCTGGCCGACAACCTGCCCGCCGGGTGGAAGGGCCTCGGCGCCCTCAGCAGCGCTGAGCGCACCGCCTTCACCGAGCGGTGGCGCCAGACCCTGGCCGACAACCAGCTGCTGGCGGTGGCCTGGCCCAAGGAGTACGGCGGTGCCGGCCTCAGCCAGATCGAGCAGGTGATCATCAACGAGGAGTTCGCCCGCGCCGGCGTGCCGCAGGGCGTGTCCAACGACGGCTTCGGCATCGGCATGATCGGCCCGACCATCATGGTGTGGGGCTCCGAAGAGCAGAAGAAGCACTACATCCCGAGGATCCTCTCCGGTGAGGACCGCTGGTGCCAGGGCTACTCCGAGCCCGACGCCGGCTCGGACCTCGCCAACCTCGGCTGCCGGGCGGTGCTCGACGGCGACGAGTGGGTCATCAACGGCCAGAAGATCTGGACCTCGAGCGGCCACACCGCCAACTGGATCTTCGTGCTCTGCCGCACCACGCCCGAGAACACCAAGCACACCGGCATCACGTTCCTGCTGTGCCCGATGGACCAGCCCGGCGTGGAGGTCCGGCCCATCGTCAACATCATCGGCGGCCACGAGTTCAACGAGGTGTTCTTCACCGACGCCCGCACCGCCAAGGCCAACGTCATCGGCGAGGTCGACAACGGCTGGGCGGTGGCCAACACCCTGCTCGGCTTCGAGCGCGGTGGCCGCGCCACGTCGCTCTACATCACCTATCGCGAGGAGCTCGACCGCCTGGTCGCGGTCGCCACAGAGAAGGGCAAGCTCGACGAGCCGGTCGTGCGCCAGAAGCTGGCGTGGTGCCACACCCAGGTCGAGATCATGCGGTACATGGGCCTGCGGACGTTGACCCGCACGCTCTCCGGCGACCGGCCGGGCCCGGAGTCGTCGCTGATGAAGCTGCTGTGGTCCGAGTACCACCGCGAGGTCACGCAGCTGGCGGTCGACATCTACGGCGCCGAGGCGATGGTCCTCGACGGCCGCCCCGCCGCCTCCGGCATCGCCGGCGACGCGGTCGGCTCACCGGCGTCGTCGCGCTCCTGGGTGGAGGTCTCCATGCGGGCCCGCGCCGGCACGATCTACGCGGGGACCAGCCCGGTGCAGAAGAACATCGTCGGCGAGCGCGTGCTGGGCCTGCCCAAGGAGCCCCGCGCCGACGACGGGCCCTGGCGCAAGAGCTGACCGGCACCCCGTGAGGTGGGCCCGTTCGGCGTCCTTCGCCGGGCGGTGCCCATTAGGGTTGCAGCCGACCACTCGAGAGGGACGGAACACGCATGGCACTGCGCAAGATCCTCGGCATGGAGACCGAGTTCGGCATCCTGCACCGCCGGGCCGGGGAGTCCAATCCGATCGCCGCCTCCTCGGTGCTCATCAACGCGTACATCAACTCCCTCGACAAGTCGGGCACCGCATCACCGCTGCCGCGCGTCGGCTGGGACTTCGTGGACGAGACACCCGCCAACGATGCCCGTGGGCTCAGCCTGCTCGCCGCCATGGCCCCCGAGGTGGAGACCCATCTGGTCAACGCGGTGCTCACCAACGGGGCCCGCTACTACGTCGACCACGCCCACCCGGAGCTCTCCACGCCCGAGTGCGCCGATCCGCTCAGCATCGTGCTCTACGACCGCGCCGCCGAGCTCATCCTCGTCGAGTCGATGCGGCAGGCGACCCTCAATCTCCCCGAGGGCGAGGAGATCGTCGTCTACAAGAACAACTCGGACCGCAAGGGCAACAGCTACGGCACCCACGAGAACTACCTGATGGACCGGACCACCCCGTTCTCCCGGGTGGTCAGCCAGGTGATGCCGCACTTCATCTCGCGCCAGCTCTACATCGGGGCGGGCAAGGTCGGCTCGGAAGCGATCGGCATGTCCTCCGAACAGGTGCCGTTCCAGTTGACCCAGCGCGCCGACTTCTTCGAGGAGGAGGTCGGCCTCGAGACGACGCTCAAGCGGCCCATCGTCAACACCCGCGACGAACCGCACGCCGACGCCAAGAAGTACCGCCGCCTCCACGTCATCGTGGGCGACGCCAACCTGTCCCAGGTCGCCACGTTCCTCAAGGTCGGCACGACGGCCATCGTGCTGTGCATGGTCGAGGACGAGTACCTCAGCCGCACGTTCGTGTTGGCCAACCCGGTGCAGGCCATCCGCCAGGTCTCCTACGACCTCTCGCTGCGCCGGCCGCTGGAGCTCGATGGGGGCGGCACCATCACCGCGCTCGAGATGCAGTGGGAGTACTACGACCGAGCCCGCAAGTACGCGGAGGACCGCGGCCTGGAGTGCATCGACCAGACCGTGGGCGAGGAGGTCCTGCGTCGCTGGGAGCACGTGCTCACCGCGTTGGAGTCCGATCCGATGCAGCTGGCCGATCAGCTCGACTGGGTGGCGAAGTACCGCGTCATCAACGGCTACCGCGAGCGTCACGACCTCCGCTGGAACGACGCCCGCCTCGCCGCCATGGATCTGCAGTACCACGACATGCGGCCGACGAAGTCCCTCTTCAGCCGCCTCGGCGTGGAGACGCTCGTCGACGACGAGGACGCCAGGGTGGCGATGAGCGAGCCGCCGCCGGACACGCGTGCGTACTTTCGCGGGAAGTGCCTCCAGAAGTGGGCCGACGACATCGTGGCCGCGAACTGGGATTCCATGGTGTTCGACGTGGGCGACGACCCGCTTCGCCGGGTCCCGATGATGGAACCGACGCGTGGGACCGCGGCCCATGTGGGTAGTCTGCTGGAACAGTGCGAAACATCGGCCGAGCTGCTGCGGCGGCTCGGATCGTGACACGGTAGGAGGATCGCCATGGCGGAACGGACCCAGAAGCAGCGGCCCGCACCGCAGCGAACCGAGGAAGCGCCGATCGAGACCCCGAGCAAATCGGAGACCGGCGAGAAGCTCAAGGCCGAGCTCGACGATCTGCTCGACGAGATCGACGACGTGTTGGAGACCAACGCGGAGGATTTCGTCAAGAGCTACATCCAGAAGGGTGGCGAGTAGCCACCATTGTGGACATCGGGCCCGGCATCAGGCGGGTCCACAGTGTCTGGCGGCGCAGTGCGTCGCACGCGCAGGGCGGCTCCGGCCGCCCTGTTTCCGTTCGGGCGGCCCGCCGGCGCCACCGGGTCGGGTTCGACGCATCGGGTTCGTGGACAGCGCGGGCGGAACCGGTAGCCTGCCGCCCGATGCTTCCCATGTTCAGCGCCAGTGACGACCCGGGGCCGAGCTTCGCCGCGCTCGTCTCCCGGGCGGGTCTGCAACCGCCGGTGCCGCAGAGCACGCCGGGTCACAACCTCGAGATCACCCACGGGACGACCGTCGTCGCCGTCCGCTACGCCGACGGCGTGGTCATGGCCGGAGATCGCCGGGCCACCTCGGGCAACCTGATCAGCCACCGCGACATGGAGAAGGTCTACCCGGCCGATCGCCACTCCGGTGTCGCCATCGCCGGTGCGGCCGGACCCGCCATGGAGATGGTGCGACTGTTCCAGCTGCAGCTCGAGCACTACGAGAAGGTGGAGGGTCAGGCCCTCTCCCTCGAGGGCAAGGCCAACCAGCTGTCGATGATGGTGCGGGGCCACCTGCCGATGGCCATGCAGGGCCTGGTCGTCGTGCCGCTGTTCGCCGGGTTCGACCTGCGCCGCGGCCAGGGCCGGTTGTTCCAGTACGACGTCACCGGCGGGAGGTACGAGGAGACCAACTACGCCGCCACCGGCTCGGGCTCGTTGTTCGCGGCCACGGTGATCAAGCTCGGCTATCGCCCGAACCTCAGCGCCGACGACGCGGTGGACCTGGTGCTGTCCGCCCTGTACCAGGCGGCGGACGAGGACTCCGCCACCGGCGGGCCGGATCCCATCCGCGGCATCTACCCGATCGTGGCCACCATCAGCTCGGCCGGCTTCGACCGGCGCAGCGACGAGTCCATCGCCGCCCGGTTCGACGCCTTGCTGCAACGGATGTCGACCGAGCGCGGCGGGTCCGCCCAGACCGCCGGGCTCAGCACCGGACCCACCACCTCGACCGGCGCGAACGGAGCCCAGTCATGAGCATGCCGTTCTACGTCGCCCCCGAGCAGTTGATGAAGGACAAGGCGGACTACGCGCGCAAGGGCATCGCCCGCGGCCGCAGCCTCGCCGCCCTCGTCTGCGAGGAGGGCATCCTCATCTGTGCCGAGAACCCGTCGAACACGTTGCACAAGGTCGCCGAGATCTACGACCGAATCGGCTTCGCCGGCGTCGGTCGCTTCAACGAGTTCGATCAGCTGCGCATCGCCGGCATCCGCCACGCCGATCTCAAGGGGTTCAGCTACTCCCGCGAGGATGTCGAGGCGCGCAGCCTGGCCAACGCCTACGCCCAGATGCTCGGTCAGATCTTCACCCACGAGATGAAGCCGCTCGAGGTCGAGATCCTGGTGGCCGAGGTCGGCGAGTCGCGGCACGACGATCAGCTCTACCACCTGCTCTACGACGGCACCGTGGTCGACGAGAAGCGCTACGTCGCGCTGGGGGGCGACGCCGATTCGTTGGCCGAGCGCATCGAGGCCGGCTGGTCCGACGAACTGACCGTCGTGGCCGCCCTGCAGCTGGCCGTCGGCGCCCTCGCCGGGCCGGACCGCACCCTCACCGGTGACGACCTCGAGGTCGCCGTGCTGGAACGCAACGGCGCGCGCCGCTGCTTCCGCCGCCTCACCGACCCGGAGGTGGACGCCATCCTCGCCGGCGCACCGGCACCGGCGCCCGACAACGAGGACTGACGACAAACGCCCTGTTGGGCCGCAGGGCGGGCTACCCTCCTGCTATGGAGCGCCGCATCTTCGGGGTCGAGAACGAGTACGGGGTCACCTGCACCCTGCGCGGCCAGCGGCGGCTGAGCCCCGATGAGGTCGCCCGGTACCTGTTCCGGCGCGTCGTGTCGTGGGGGCGCAGCTCCAACGTGTTCCTGGCCAACGGGGCGCGGCTCTACCTCGATGTCGGCTCGCACCCGGAGTACGCCACGCCGGAGTGCGACTCGATCTACGACCTCGTCGTGCACGACAAGGCGGGGGAGCGGATCCTCGAGCAGCTGCTGGCCTCCGCCGAGCAACGACTCCGCGAGGAGGGCATCCGCGGCGTCATCTACCTGTTCAAGAACAACACCGATTCCGCCGGCAACAGCTACGGCTGCCACGAGAACTACCTGACCTCGCGCCGTGACGACTTCTCCTACTACGCCGAGGTGCTGATCCCGTTCCTGGTGTCGCGCCAGATCTACGCCGGTGCGGGCAAGGTGCTGCAGACCGCTCGCGGTGCGATCTACTGCGTGAGCCAGCGGGCCGAGCACATCTGGGAAGGTGTCTCCTCGGCGACGACGCGCAGCCGACCGATCATCAACACCCGCGACGAACCGCACGCCGACGCCGAGCGCTACCGCCGTCTGCACGTCATCGTGGGTGACTCCAACATGAGCGAGTACGCCACCTTCCTCAAGGTCGGCGTGTGCTCCATCCTGCTGCGCATGTTGGAGGATCCCTCCGTGGTGCTGCGCGACATGACGTTGGAGAACCCGATCCGCGCCATCCGCGAGATCAGCCACGACATGACCTGCCGCCGCAAGGTGCGCTTAGCCAACGGGCGCGAAGTGTCCGCCCTGGACATCCAGTCCGAGTACCTGCAACGTGCGCTGCGGTATGCCGAGACCAAGGGATTGTCCGAGCTGGAGCAGAAGGCGCTCGAGATGTGGGAGCACTGCCTCACCGCCATCGAGTCCGATCCGCTCAAGCTCGACCGCGAGTGCGACTGGGTCATCAAGCACAAGCTGATCGAGGCGTACCGCGAGCGCAACGAGCTGCCGCTGGCCCATCCGAAGGTCGCCTTGATGGACCTGCAGTACCACGATGTGAACACCGATCGCGGCCTGTTCTACAAGATGCAGGACCGCGGTCTCGTCGAGCGGATCTGCACCGACGCGGACATCGACACCGCGGTCGATCAGCCGCCGCAGACGACGCGGGCCAAGCTGCGCGGTGATTTCATCCGCAAGGCCAAGGAGCGCAAGCGCGACTACACGGTGGACTGGGTGCACCTGAAGCTCAACGATCAGGCCCAGCGCACCGTGTTGTGCAAGGACCCGTTCCGCTTCGAGGACGAGCGGGTGGACAAGCTCATCGCCTCGCTGTGATGGAGACGGGGCCCGGCCGGGCGGCCCACCGGGTGTCGCGATGAGCGCGGCCAAGGTCGAGCGGTTGCTCAACCTGTCCGCCGCGCTGCTGGCCGCCGAGCGTCCGTTGACCGCGGTGGAGATCCGCCGTCGGGTGCCCGGCTATCCGGAGGACCACAGCAGCTTCCGGCGTGCGTTCGAGCGCGACAAGGACGACCTCCGCCAGATGGGCATACCGCTCCGTCTGCTGCCGGTCGAGGTCGAGGGCACGATGACGGAGGGCTATCGCATCCCGCCCGAGCAGTACGCGTTGCGCGACCCCGGCCTGGAGGCCGATGAGCTGGCCGCGCTGCACTTCGCGGTGCACGCGGTGCGCCTGGAGGGCGTGTCGTCGGCCGATGCGTTGCAGACGCTGGCGGGGGAGCGCTTCGCCGCCATGGACCAGCTGCGCGGTGCAGGGGGTGTGGCACCCCCCGACGCACCGCTCGACGACGCGCCGCTCGCCCGGGTTCCGGTCGACCGGCGACTGATGGAGCTGTTCGGCGCGCTGGTGGACCACCACCCGGTCACCTTCCGCTACAACGACACCGATCGAACCGTGGAGCCCCACCGGCTCGACTACCAGCGCGGCCGCTGGTACCTCTCCGGTCACGACCGCCAGCGGGGTGAAGCACGGTCGTTCCGGGTGGAGCGCATCCAGGGCGGGCTGCAGGTGGTGCGGGCGGAGACGTTCGTGCCGCCGGCCCGGCCGCATCCGGGTGTGGTGCTGCGCTCGTGGCAGCTCGGCAACGCCGAGCCGGTGTGGGCCGAGGTCGCGGTCGACGCCGATCAGGCGGTGTCCGCCCGCCGACACTTGGGCGAGGACGCGGTGACCGGCACCGAGCCCGACGGGCGGGTGCGGTTCCGGGTGCCGGTGCGCAACCAGGAGGCGTTCCGCGGGTTCGTGCTCACCTTCCTCGATCACGCCGAGGTGCTCGGGCCCCCTGAGGTCCGCGCCGATGTCGTCACCTGGCTCGAGGCGTTGGTGGCGCCATGAGCGAGCCGGCGCGCCGGGCGCGCACGACGGCGGGCGATCGGGTTCGGCGGCTGCTGAGCATCGTGCCGTGGATCGCGTCGCGGGAGGGTCCGACCATCGCCGAGATCTGCACCCGCTTCGGGTTGACCCGCAGTGAGCTGCTGGCCGATCTCGACGTGGTGTTCATGGTCGGGCTGTACCCGTTCACGCCCGATGAGCTGATCGACGTGATCGTGGAGGACGACCGGGTGTTCATCCGGCTGGCCG
>JADLEF010000292.1 GCA_020846295.1 Acidimicrobiales bacterium | reverse complement strand
GAGCGCTGCAGCGCCGCGGCGTGCGCAGCCTCGACCAGTTGGCCGCGCTGTCCGACGAGGACGTCGAGCGGCTCGACGCCGCGCTGGGCGAGTTCCAGGGCCGCATCCACCGCGACGACTGGGTGGGCCAGGCGCGGCGCCTGCTCGAGCCGGACTGACCGTCGCCGGGGCCCGATCAGCCGGCGCGACGCGCCGGACGGGATCGCGGCGCTGCCATACCGTATGGCATGTTCCGCTTGGCGACGCGCGCCACCGTCGATCCGTACCAACGCCCACCCCGCGCCGCCGGTAGCCCGATGCGGTTCATCAGCGAGGCGATCCGCTCGAAGCTCATGCCACCGTGCCGGGCGACGACGATGAACGAGATCACATTGTCGGGCAGCGTTTCGTGCTCGTCGCTCACAGCAGTCGATTCGGCTGCTGAAGGGCGGGGCTGAACCGCTATCCCCAGTTCACGGCAGCTCGGCTGCGGATGTCGCGGCTCGACGCCCCCACCAACAGTCCGAAGCGACCCGGTTCGACCGTCCATCGGCCGGCCACCGGATCCCAGAAGGCGAACGCCCGCTCATCGAGCTCGAACCGAACGGTGACGGTCTCACCGGGCTGCAGCTCGACCCGCTGGAAGGCCTTGAGCTCCTTCGGCGGCCGGCTCACCGACGCGACCTCGTCGCTCACGTAGAGCTGCACCACCTCGACACCGGCCCGATCCCCGGTGTTGGTCACCTCCACCGAGGCGTGCACGCGGCGGCCCGCCCCGTCGAGGTGGGCCTGCAAGGGTCCGTAGGCGAAGGTCGTGTACGACAACCCGAAGCCGAAGGCGAACTGGGGCTCGCTGTCCCGGGCATCGAAGCCCCGGTAGCCGATGAACACGCCCTCGCCGTAGAGCATCCGGCCCGCCTCGGGCGGGTAGTTCAGGTAGGCAGGGTGGTCCTCAATCCGGTGGGGGAACGTGGTCGGCAGCCGACCCGACGCATCGACCGCACCGAACAGGATGTCGGTCAACGCCTCGCCGAAGGCCATGCCCGGGTACCACGCCTGCAACACCGCGGGCGCCTTCGCCGCCCACACCATGGAGGTGGGCGAGCCGGCGTTGACCACCACCACCGTGTTGCGGTTGGCGCTCAGCACCGCGTCGACGAGCTGGTCCTGGCGGCCCGGCAACTGCAGGTCCACCCGATCGACGCCCTCGGTCTCCCATTCGGCGTTGCTGCCCACCACCATGATCACCAGGTCCGCGGCGCGGGCGGCACCGACGGCGCGATCGAACAGGTCGTAGGGCTCCGGCTCCTCGACGCCGAGGCGCAGCCCGGGGAACAGGCCCTCGTGACGCTGGTAGTCGACGCGCAACTCCACCGGCCGACCGGCCGGCAACTCGACGGCTCCGCGCACCTCGGTGGTGCCGTTGGCGTAGAACGTGTGACCGGGGATCGGGGCTGTCCAGTTGTCGGCCACCAGGGCGCCGTCGACGAAGACGCGGGAACGGCCGATGGCGGTCACCCCGAACACGTGGCGGCCCGTACGGCTCGGTACCCATTCTGCTCGGTATGTCTGGCTCCAGGCGTGCGGGTCCAACCCCGGCAGGTCCGGATCGGCCAGATCCGCTCCCAGCTCCTCGACCTCGCCCACCTGCGCCGGCTCGCCGCCCGGTTCGAGCGAGGCGAAGGTCTCCACCCGGAACCTCGACCGGGCGAGCGCGGGGCAGAGGCGGTGGGTGCGGCAGCCCGGCTCCCACACCACGGCGACATCGGGGCCGAAGCGGCGGCGCAACGCGTCGAGCGGCTCGCTGACCCGATGCGGGCGCACGTGGGAGCTGCCGCCACCCAGCACCTGGCCGGGACTGGCGTTGGGCCCGATCACCGCGACCTTGGCGATGCCGTCGACCGCCAACGGCAGCAGCCCGTCGTTGCGCAACAGCACCATCGACTGCGCGGCGGCCCGGCGGGCGAGGGCCCACTGCGCCGGCCTGTCGACGCCGCGCTCGGACCGGTCGATCCCCCGCTGCGCTTCGACCGGTTCGACCGGTTCGACCGGTTCGACCGCTTCGACCGCCCCGGCCGGGGCACGGCGGGCGCGGGCCCCCGTGCGCTCGACGAGGCGCAGGAGCCGTTCGGCCTTGTCCCGCAGCGCCTCGGGCGCGAGGCGGCCGGCCTCCACCTCCTCGATCAGCGCGGACCCGAGGTGCAACGCCGGTCCCGGCATCTCCAGATCCACGCCCGCCACCGCCGGGCCCGCCGTCTCATAGGTCCCGAACCAGTCCGACATGACCAGCCCGTCGAAGCCCCACTCCCCCTTCAGCAGCTCGCCCAGCAACCAGCGGTGCGATGCGCACGCCGTGCCGTTGAGCCGGTTGTAGGCGGTCATGACCGCCCACACCCCGGCCTGGCGCACCGCCGCCTCGAACGGCACCAGGTACACCTCGCGCAGAGCCCGCTCGCTCAGCTCGGAGCTGGTGGTGTACCGCTCGAACTCGCTGTCGTTGGCCACGAAGTGCTTGGCGGTGGCGGCCACCCCCGAGGCCTGGAGACCTTCGATGAACGCGACGCCGAGCTGGGCGGCGAGGATCGGATCCTCCGAGAAGCACTCGAAGTTGCGTCCGGCGAGGGGGTGGCGGTGCAGGTTCAGTGTGGGCGCGAGCACCACGTCGACCGCCTTGTCCCCCGCCTCGACCGCCAACGCGGCGCCGATCTCGCGCACCAGCGCCGGGTTCCAGGTGGCGGCCAGCGCGGTGGCGACGGGGAACGTCGCCGAGGTGGGCCCGTGGTCGCTGCGGGTGCCGCGCACCCCGTTGGGGCCGTCGCTCAGGCGGAGCGCGGGCACGCCGAACCGTTCGAGTGCCGCGGTGTGCCAGTTGTCGGCACCGGCGGTGAGCGCCGCCTGTTCCGCTGTGCTCATCGCCGCCGCGGTGGCGGCCGCCCACCGCTCAGCGGCCTCCGCGGCCGCGGTCGGCCCTGCTGCCGAGTCGTCCATGGGCCTCAGACGGTAGCGGCGGAGCCCCCTACGCCCCCATCGGTCGAATAGGGGGTGGCCCCGATTCGGTATCAGGGGACCGTCCGTATCGTTCGTGATGTCAGCCGATGCGGCGAACGAACGATCCAACGACCAAGAGACCAGCGGCACCAACCGCAGCTTCCGAAGGGACCCCGACCATGAAGAACGTCACCATCACCGACATCTCCGGCGACGACGTCGAGTTCGACCAGACGATCGACTCCGACGAGGTCATCGCCGCCTCCGGGGGCATCGCCGTCAACGGATCGGTGGACGGCAGCGTGTTCAACACCGGCCGCAACAGCGGCATCATGGCCGGCGACGATGTCGACCTCGACCACTCGACGGTGGGCAACGGCAACACCCAGATCAGCGACTCCACCGTCGGCGCCTTCTCCGGCCGCGGCGATGCCACCAACATCCAGGGCGAGAACGTCAACATGGGCTCGGGCGACCTGCTCGACATCGACACCGACGGCGGCGACGCCCAGGTCGTCAACGGCAACGGCAACCAGACCTTCGGCGACATCGACGTCGACGCCGACGGCGCCGGACCCTCCAACTTCGTGTTCGGCAGCGGGAACGATGCCAACGCCCTGCAGGACAACTCCACCACCATCGAGGACAGCTTCAACACCGACAACTCGGTCGAGGACAGCTTCAACACCTCGATCGAGGACAGCGGCAACTTCTTCAGCCAGGACAACGACACCACCGAGCTCTCCGTCGACGACAGCTTCAACACCGAGGTCGAGGACAACGACGTCACCACCTTCGACTTCGAGCAGACCTTCGAGGACAACAGCCAGGTGTTCGACAACGACTCCTTCCAGGCCGAGCTCGAGATCGATGCCGCCGACGTCGAGCTGCTCGACGCCACCGACAACGACATCGACATCGAGATCTGATCCCTCGCACGGCGGACCCGGTCGGACCGGATCCAGGCGGGACACGATCCACCGAAAAAGGCAGATGCCCGGGGCGTTGAACGCCCCGGGCATCAGTCCGTTCCCGGCTCGACGGCACCGGCCGGCCGGCGCATCGAGCGGTCGATCAGGCGAGGTCACGCCGCAGGAAGTGGAACCTCGAGCCGGGCGTGAAGCGCAGCTGCCCGATGAGCCCGACGCAGGCGGCGGCGCCGTCCTCCAACGGCACGTAGGCGGTCTGGGCGGCGTGGGCGGTTCCCCAGGTGGCGAGGGCGCACACGATGCGGCGGCCGCTGCCCCGGGCGCGGCGGTCCTCCCGCACCCCGAGCGCGTACACGCCGAGCCACGGGCCCTCGATCATCCCGAGGCCGACGCCCACCATCTCGCCGTTGGTGACGTGGGCGGCGAAGCCGCAGCGACCGCGCAGGTCCCACAACAGCTCCGTCGCCGCCTCCTTCTCCGACTCGGGCGCGCCGAGCGTCTCCCACCACAGATCCACCCAGCCCTGCGACGGCGCGTCGGCGATGAGCACCCGCCCGTCGCGCTCGGCCGGCGCCACCGAGCGCAGGCTGCGCAGCGGGGCACGCCACCACGTGCTGTCGCCGCCCTCCTCGCGCCGGTAGCCCCGACGCTCGAGGGTGCCGGCCAGCGCCGCGTGCCGGTCACCATCGGCCAGCTGGAACCGGGCCGGCAGGTGTCGCTCGGCGTAGAACGCCTCCGCCTGCGCGATCCGCTCGGCGAGCGGTGCGCCGGTGTCGTCCCCGCCACCGTCGAGCACCGCCACTGCGTTGGCGAGCCGGGTGTGGCCCCCGCTCGCACGCAGCAGCCACGGGCCCGCGCGGACCTGCTCCAAGCACCACGCCCTAGCGGCGACCTCCTCCAGCACCAGGTCGTCGGTCGGGTCGCGTCGGGGCAGCGAAAGCGTCACGCGAGCCAGCCAACTGAGCACGAAATGGCTGGTCAAGCGCCCGGGAACATTTGCCCATGGCAGTACGGGGACCGAGTCGTCCTGCGCTCGCCGCGCCGCAGCGCCCACCGGTCCGCACCCGGCAGGGGCCGAACTCACGGGGGGCGCGCAGCAGCCGCCGGGAACAGCGTGAGCCGCGCCGATCCGACCGCCCTGCGTGCCGTTGGGACCATCGGGTCCATCTACCCGCCGTCCTCACGCAACGCGACGAGACGACCACGCGTCTGCCCGGGCTTCGATGTCACACCCCGCGTGGATGATGGTCCCATGCGATCAAGCCACCCTGCCGCCCAGGCCTCGAGCCGGCTCGATCAACTTCGGCGGAGCGACCCGGCCCTGCGTCGGCGCCTGCTCGAGGTCCGCACCTGGGCGCTCGCCAACGGCGCCGCCGTCGACGTGGATGCCATGACCGTCGTGCTCGGCACGATCGAGCGCGACCGGCACGCCGGCTTCGACCCCGCGCGGTGGACGAAGGCACGCGTGTTCGAGTTCGTCTGGGGCCGGTGCGTCCACTGGTGCCTCGAGCACGGGACGAGGGTGCCGCCCGGCTCGCCGGAGGCGCTCGAGCAGTACTGGGCGTACCTGTCGGCATCCCGCGCCTTCAGCCCCGGCAGCGACGAGCCGGCGGTGTTGGTACGGACCCTGCGAAGCAGCGGCGGGGTCACCCCACCCGCCCGCCGGCCTCGCCGTTCGCGGGCCCCGCAAGCACAGGGCCCCGCGTTGCGGGCATGATGGAACAGAACCGCATCGACAGGTGCACCTGGGGCGCCCGGGCACGGCGCCCTCTTCTCGAGTTGGGGGACGAATGGACCCGATCGACACGACGTCCGGCGCAGCGGGAGCGGCCACCGCCGACACGCCCCCCACCGCGCCCGACGCACCGTTGGATCCTGCGGAGGGCACCGGCGTGGCGCCTGCGCCCGAGGCGGCCGCGCCCGGTGCGCCGGCTGCGGTACCGGAACCGGAAGCGGAACCCGAACACCAGCCGGAACCGGAAGCGGAACAGCGAGCGGAACCGGCCACCCCGCGTGATCCGGTTGCCGCCGAGGAACCCTCGGCAGCAACGGCGAGCCCGGAGGCGGAGTCCGCGACACCCGATGCGGCCACACCCGACGCGGCCGCTCCCGAACCCGAAGCCGGGCCCACCGCTGATCGAGGCGTCGCACCGTCGGCGGCACCGACGATGCCCGTCTCCGAGTCGCCCGCCGAGGCCGCCGGGTCGTTCCCGCCTCCGCCGGGGTCCGCTCCCGTCGCCCCACCCGTCGTGGCCGGCGAGCCGACGGCGCCGGCGATGCCCGAGGGCGCCGCCATCGAGCGCACGGCGTCGGGGCTGCACAGCGGTCAGATCGTCGAAGGCCGTGTGGTCAGCGTCTCGGGCGATGAGGCGGTGCTCGAACTGGGCGACGGTTCCACCGGCGTCATCAGCAAGCGGCACCTCACCGCCAACGGGCAGCTCGACCCGACCGAGCTGCTCGCCGTCGGCGACGGGGTCGAGGCCGCGGTGCTCATCCGTGACGACCCCAAGGGCCGGATCGTGCTCTCGCGGGCCTGGGCGCTCAAGCAGCGGGCCTGGGAACAGGTGGAGGCGGCCAAGTCCGCCAACCGGCCCCTCACCGGACGCGTCACCGGCCAGGTCAAGGGCGGCCTGGTGGTGGACGTCGGCACCCGTGCCTTCCTGCCCGCCTCCCAGGTCGACCTGCACCACGTGGACGACCTGTCGACCTTCGTGGGCCAGGACATCGAGGCCCTCGTCCAGGAGGCCGACCGGGCCAACGACAAGATCGTCCTGTCCCGGCGGAACCTGCTGCGCAGCGCCCAACGGTCCAAGTCCAACGAGTTCGCCTCCACGCTGGCCGCCGGCCAGGTCCACCGGGGTCGCGTCTCGCTGCTGACCGACTTCGGTGCGTTCGTGGAGATCGGTGGCGTGCGCGGGCTGGTGCACCTCTCCGAGCTGTCGTGGAGTCGGGTCGATCGGGCCGACGAGGTGGTCACCCCGGGCACCGAGGTCGAGGTGAAGGTCCTCGCGGTCAAGCCGGGCAAGAAGCTGAGCCTGTCCATCCGAGCGCTCACCCCCGATCCGCTGACCACCCTGCAGCCCGGTCAGATCCTGCCCGGTGTGGTCACCCGCCTGGCGGACTTCGGCGCCTTCGTCCGCGTCGGCGACGGGGCTGAGGGCCTGGTCCACGTCACCGAGCTCGCCGAGTACCGCGTCCATGCCCCCGAGGAGGTCGTCACCCCGGGCGACGAGGTGCTGGTGAAGGTGTTGCGCATCGACCGCAAGCGCCGCCGCCTCGACCTGTCGGTCAACCAGGCGCTGCTGAGCTGACCCGAGGCACCGCTCCGGCCGCCCGCGGCGACCGGACCGGTGCCCGATCAGTCGCGACCGGGACGCCGATAGGCGGTCACGTGCTCGGGGACGGGCTGCCGATTGGCCACGTCGGGCACCGGCTCGCCTGGTCGCAGCGCCAGGGGTAGCACCCCCGCCCACACCGACGCGTCCATGTCCTCCGCGTCGTCGACCGGAGGGCCGGTGCGCACCTTGGCCGATGCCTCGGCCAGCGACAGGGCCAGGACGGACGTGGCCTGGATCTCCTTCGGCGTGTTCGGCCGGAGCGCGGGGCGGCGGCCCGGCACGATGTGATCGACGATCACATCGAGCGCCCTCGCCTTCTCCTCGGGGTCGGTCACCTCCCGAGCCACCCCGAACAGCACCACGGAGCGGTAGTTGATCGAGTGGTGGAACGCCGAGCGGGCCAGCACCAGGCCGTCGACCAGGGTGACCGCCAACGAGGCATCGAGCCCGCCCCGAAGGCTGCGCACCATGCCTGCCGCCGGCGAGCCGTGCACGTAGACGGTGTCCCCGTCGCGACCGTAGGTGGTGGGGATCACCACCGGGCGGCCGTCCCGACCGGCAAAGCCGAGGTGGCAGACGAAGCCCTCGTCGAGCACGGCTTCGATCCGCTCCCGCTCGTAGGCGGCCCGTTCGGGTAGCCGGCGAACCTTCGTCCGCTCGCTCGGCGGCCCCGCGTGGTGCCCGTCCATGGTTGGCTCAGCCACGGTCACCCTCTCCCATCCTCGCACTCCTCTGCCCCACGCCGGGATCTTGTACTGCTACACAGTTTCTTATGAACTGACACAGTAGTCTTCGGTCAGTATGGTCCCCGCCTTCCTCCGCGGACAACCGAGATCCGCACGCGACCTGGTCGACGCCATCGAGCGGGCCGTCGCCACCGGCACCCTCCGCGCCGACGATCGGCTGCCCCCCGTGCGCGAGCTCGCCGACGCCGCCGGCCTCGCCCCCAACACCGTGGCCGCCGCCTACCGCAACCTCAACCGGCGCGGCGTCGTGGTAGGCCGCGGCCGGGCCGGCACCTTCATCGCAGCGCGGCCCCCCATCGCCACCCCCGCTGCGCACGCGGTGCCGGCCGGGGTGCGCGATGTCTCCACCGGCTCACCCGATCCCGCGCTGCTGTGCCCGCTGCGCCCGGCCCTGGCGCGGATCGACACGTCGATCGTGCTCTACGGCGCCGACCCCGTGGACGCCGCGCTGCAACCCTGGGCACAGCGCTGGGCGGTACCGCCCGGCGTGACGGTGCCTCGCTGCGGCATCGTCGGCGGGGCGCTCGACGGCGTGGAGCGGGTGCTGCTCACCCACTGCCGGGCCGGCGACCGCGTCGCCGTCGAGGACCCCGCCTACGCCTCGGTCCTCGCCCTGCTCGGAGCGCTCGGCCTGGTCGCGCTGCCCGTGGGCATCGACGACGAGGGCCCGCGGCCCGAGCGGCTGCGCGCCGCGCTCCACCAGGGGGCCACCGCCGCGGTCGTCACCCCTCGAGCGCAGAACCCCACCGGGGCCGTGCTGAGCGAAGACCGCCAGGCGGCGCTGCTCGCCGTACTCGCCGAGCACCCCGACGTGCTGGTCATCGAGGACGACCACGCCGGACCGGTGGCGGGCGGCCCTCGGCGATCGATCATCGACGCCGACCGGGAGCGGTGGGCCAGCATCGCCTCGGTGGCCAAGTCCCTCGGACCCGATCTGCGCGTCGCCTTCCTCGCCGCCGACCCGGTCACCCTCGACCGGGTGGAGGGGCGCCAGCAGCTCGGCACCGGATGGGTCAGCCACCTCCTCCAACGCACCGTGCTGGCGATGCTCACCGATCCCACCACCGAGGACCGCCTGGCGCGAGCCGCCGCCGCCTACACCGCCCGCAGGCGCCGCCTGCTCGACGCCCTCGCCGACGGCGGCGTCGCCGCCTCCGGCCGCTCGGGGCTGAACGTGTGGGTCCCCGTCGCCGCCGAGGGTCCCGTGCTCGGCGAGCTGACCCGGCGAGGGTGGTGGGCGCGCCCCGGCGAGCCCTACCGCATCGCCAGCGGCCCTGCGGTGCGGGTCAGCGTCGCCGCCCTCGGCCACGCCGACCTCGACGAGCTCGCCGCCGACCTGCTCGCCTCGCTCGGCCACGGCAACGCACGCACCCACGGCCGCGTCTGCTGATCGGCCGGTCCGGGGACGGGCCCGGCCGGACCAGCGTGGCGAGACGGGCCCGGCGGGCCCGAGCAGGTGGGCGGGCGGCTAGGCTCCCGCCCGCGTGACCGGCACCGCTTCGCCCCCATGGACCTGACCCTGCGCGGGGAAGGCCTGGTGCTGCGCCGCCCCCTCCCCGGCGACGCGGCGGCGATGGTCCAGGCGGTGCGCGAGTCTCAGCCCGAGATCGGCCGGTTCCTCGCCTGGGCAACCATGGACTACGGCCCGCGGGACGCGGACCAGTGGTGCCGGGTGGACGCCAACGACAACGCGTCCAACCCGCTGCACGTCTTCGACGAGACCGGTCGGCTGCTGGGCGGTGTCGGGCTGCACAGCCCGGACGTGCGCAACGGCAAGATCGAGCTCGGCTACTGGACCCGCAGCTCCGCCCGAGGGGAAGGCGTCGCCGTGCGATCCTCCCGGCTGCTCATCCGCTGCGCGTTCGACGTGCTCGGCTACAGCCGAGTCGAGCTCATCATCGCCACCGACAACATCGCCTCGCAGCACGTGGCCGACAAGCTCGGAGCGCAGCGCGAGGGGCTCCTGCGCGACCGTCTGCGCCTCACCGAAGGACTCGTCGACGCGTACGTGTACTCCCTGCTCAAGCGGGACTTCCGGACCTGAACGACACCGTCCGCAACACACGGTGGTTGCCGACCAGGGTCGAGCTGTGTCACGCTTTTGCAACCATGAGTGGCCTCACCAGCCGACGGGAGCCCGCCAGGCGCCCCCGTCGGATCCTGTATCGGCCCGTCCTGCTCGTTTTGGCGCTCCTCCTGGGGCCGTGCGTGGTCGGCCGGGTCGGCGCCCAGGACGTGGACGGCGCCCGCGCCGAGGCGGATGCACTCGCCGCGGAGCTGTCCGTCACGCGCGAACGGCTCATCGAGCTGGCCGAAGAGCACAACCGGGCCACGGCGGACCTCGATCGGGCCCAGGGAGAGCTCGCCGCCAACCAGGCCCTGATCGAGGAGCACCGCAGCGCCCTCGACGACGCCCAGCGCCGCCTCCGAGACTACGCCGTCGCCGCCTACGTGTCCGGCGGGCCGCTCCAGGACTTCGACGGGTTCTTCGGCGGCGGAAGCGACACCGCCGACCGTCGCCTCAACTACCTGCACGCCGCCGCCGGCGACGAGCAGGAGCTGTTCGACCGGCTCAGCGCGGCGCGACTCCAGCTCGAACGCCAGCAGAGCCAGTTCGACGAGGCGCAGCGAGCCGCCGCCGACCAACGCGATCGGGTGGAGCGCTCCCGTCAGGAGGCCACCGAGCTCGAGTCCACCACCGCCGCCCTGCTCGAGCAGGCCAACGGCCGCCTCGGCGAGCTCGTCGCGGAGGCCGAGGCCCGCCGGGTCGAGGAGGAGCGCGCCGTAGCCGAGGAGGCCGCCCGTCAGGCCGGGCTCGAGGCAGAGCAGCTCGCCATCGCCGCGGCCGGCGACACGGACGGGGCCGCCAACGCCGTGGCGGCACCCGCCCCCCAACAGGCGGTTGCCTACACACCGCCGCCCGGCATCCGCCCCGAAGCCGCAATTGCGCTCTCCGCGGCAATGAGCCAACTCGGCGTGCCCTACGTGTGGGGTGGATCAAGCCCTTCACAGGGATTCGACTGTTCCGGTTTGATCTATTGGGCGTACGCCCAGGCCGGCATCCGCATCTCTCGCCCCGCCGACTACCAGCGCGATGATTCCATTCGCATCGCCTACGAGGATCTGCAACCCGGTGACCTGGTGTTCTACGGCGAACCGCCGAGCCATGTGGGCATGTACATCGGCAACGATCAGATCCTCAACGCGCCACAGACCGGCGAGCTGGTCAGCATCAAGACCATGTGGTACTCCCGCAAGCCGATGACCTACGGCCGCATCGGCTGAGCTGGTCGTTCGATCCAGCTCGCAGCCCGGCCCGCAGTCCTCGAAGATCGCGTGCACATCGGCCCGAAACGTTTCGGGCTCTCGATGAATTCATCGTATTTCTCCGTAGCCTGACCCCACCTTTGTCCCTGGTGCTCAGGTCTGGCCTGCAGGCGCCGATAAGACTTCGGTCGATACATCTGGAGGCAACAAGACAATGCGACGCAACTTCCTCGCCCTCACCTTCGTGGGCCTGCTCGCGCTCGGCGCGTGCGGCGGCGACGATTCGAGCTCCGAGACGGCAGCCGGAGACAGCACCGAGGCCACCACCGGAGAGAGCTCGGGCGGCGGGAGCGCCATCGAGGACGCCAAGGACTGCGCCGAGCTGGTCGAGGCCGCCCAGCCGGTGTTCACCTCGGCCTTCCAGGACCTGGTCGACGCCGCCGGCGAGATGTCGGCCGAGGACCTCGCCGCCGCCGGCACCGATCCGGAGAGCTCCAGCCTCATCGCCGACCTGCAGGCCAAGCTCGAGGAGGACGGCGCGGCCATCGAGGAGAAGGCCAACGAGCTGGACTGCAGCGACGATGACGCGCAGAAGGCCCTCTGCGGCGCCGTGGACCAGATCGACACCAAGGGCAGCGCCCTGGCCGAGACCATGGTCAACGCCATGGCCGCGGAGTGCTGACAGACGCCACTTCGACGGGGCCGGCGCGGCGTTCGCCCGCCGGCCTCGTCGCGTCTGCGCTGCTCGGAGCGCTGGCGCTCGCCGCAGCGGCCTGCGGTTCCGACAGCACCGCGGCCGGCGGGCCGTCGCTGACCGGGCCCCCCGCTGCGCCTGCCATCAGCCGCACCCTGGTCACCGCTGACGTCGCTGCGACCACCGATTGCACCGCGCTGGCCGGCTCGCTCGTGCCCCTCTTCGCCAGCCTGGGCGACCTCTCGAACGAGGAGGTCGGTCGCCTCGACCCCGCCGTCATCCAGGAGATCGGTACCTACCTCGAGGCGATCGAGACGAAGCGCCTCGCCCTCGACTGCGGCCAGTCGGACTGGATCTCCGCCACCTGCCAGGCCATGGCCGATGCCGACAGCGCCCTCGCCGAACAGTTCATGGCCAACCAGTGCGTCGCCGGGCCCCGGGCCGTCCCCCCGACGCCGTCCACCACCGCCCGCTGAGCCATCAGCCGGCGCCGGCCGCCGCAAGGCCCAGGCGCAACAACCCGGCCACGCTCATCGCATCGCGGATCCGCCCGTCGCACGCCATGGCGATGGCTTCCGTGAGCGGCAGCCGCCACACCGCCAACGCCTCGGTCTCCTCCGGCGCCGCGTCGAGCTGGTGCAACCCCCGGGCGACATAGAGGAAGGCCCGTTCGTCGGTCGTCGAGTTGGACAGCTGCAGCTCGCCCAGCAGCAGCTCGTAACGCTCCGCCACCAGACCCGTCTCCTCGCGCAGCTCACGACGTGCGCAGGCCAGCAGCTCCTCACCCGCGGGGCAGCCACCTTCGGGGATCTCCCACTCATAGCGGTCGTGGGTGTAGCGGTACTGGCCGACGAGCCAGGTGCAGCCCTCGTCGTCGACCGGGATGACGCCGACCGCCCGGTTCTGGTACTCGACCACGCCGTAGATGCCGCGCCCACCCGAGGGGTTGAGCACCTGGTCCTCCCGCACGTGGATCCACGGGTTGCGGTACACCCCACGCGACGAGAGCGTCGTCCACGGGTTCGCCGTGGCGTGCGGGGGCGGCTGGCTGGGCTGGGCGCGCTCGGTCACCCCATCAGGATGGCGGCAACGGCAGCTCGGCCCTCAGGATCGACCGCCCGGAGTGGGTCGGCACGCCGTCGGCGGGTTCGATGCTGATGTCGACCACTCGATAGCGGCGGATGTCGATGCTGGCCGGAAGATCGAACGAGCCGTCGCCGTCGATGGAACCGAGCGACACCATCTTCTCCAACCCCGAGTCGGGGTCGATGAGCCACACCTCGACATAGCTGTCGGCCGGCACCGCCGAGAAGCGCTCCGAGACCTCCACCCGATGGGCACCGTCGTCGAGGGCGAGGACCTTCGCCTCACCCGACCCGTCGCCCTCCAGCGGCTGCAACGCCACCTCGGCCACCACGCCGGGCTGCGACCCGCCGGAGAGCGCGAACACCCCCACGACGATCGCCACCGCCGCGGCGGCCACCACCGGCAACAGCCAGCGGCGACCCATCGGTCGCCGCCGCGGCGCCAACGGCACGACGACGGCGTCGACCTCGGCAGCCGGCCCCGCAGCCGGCGGGGAGACCGCCACCGGTCCGGTCGCGCCCGGCAGTTGGAGCTCGCGGGCGATGGCGTCCCACAGCGCCGCGGGCGGCTCGACGAGCGGCTCGGCCGGCGCACCACCGCGGGCGATGGCGCCGATGCGGCTCGCCATCTGCTCGTCTGCGCTGCCCGGGTCACCCGCGCCGCCGTCGCGAGCGAGGCGGAGCGCCCGCAGCAACGCGTCGTCAGGGTCGATCGGCAGCATCGAAGCCCTCCAGGTGACGGCGGAGCCGTTCCAGACCCCGACGGATGTCGCTCTTGACCGTCCCGAGCGGAACCCCGGTCCGCTCGGCGATCTCTTGATGGGTCAGCTCCGAGTAGAAGGCCAATTCGAGCACAGCGCGGGGTCGTTCATCGAGCTGGCGCAGGGCGTCGGCCAGCAACAACCGCTCGGCGACGACCTCCGCCGCCGGACGCTCGCCCGTCCCCGAGCGATCGAGCCGTTCGGCAGCGTCCGCCCCGTCGTCCAGCGCCGGGCGGCGGGCGCTGCGGCGAAGATGGTCGATCGCCTTGAAGCGGGCGATGCCGACCAGCCACCCGGCCAACGAACCGGCTTCCGGCCGGTAGCGCCCGCAGCTGCGCCACGCCGCCACCCAGACCTCCTGGCTCACGTCGGCGGCATGGGCATCTCCCACCACCCGGCGGCACAGGTTGTAGATCAGCGCGCCGTGCGCGTCGTACACCTCGCGCAGCACGGCGGGGTCGCCGGTGGCGAAGCGCTGCTCGAGATCGGCCGGCCGCTCCGCCGTCGGCAGGGGCGGCGTCACGAGCGCGCTCCGGCGCGGCGCCGGGTCCCGTCGGAGGACCGGGTGGTAGGACGGACGGGCGAGGTGCCGCGCGTCGAGCGGCACCAACGTCCCCGATCGGGATCGCCCGCCGGTGCCGACCATCGCTCGCGCATCCACTGCCTGATCATTCGCTGCACCCTCGCCCGACGGATGCAGGCTTCCGCATACCGGTCCACCGCTGCTTCAGCCGGCCACCGAGATGGTGAAGCTCACCGACTCGTCATCGAGCGTCCCCGACACCGCCTGGGTGTCGTCGCTGAATCGCAGGCTGGTGGCGAGGACCGCGTCGGCGACCGTGCCCTGATGGGCGACGATCGCCGCCTGCACCCCGCTGGGCAGCTGCACCACGAGCCCGATGCGGTCGGTCACGGCCAGATCGGCGTCCTTGCGGGCCTGCTGCACCAGGCGGATGAGGTCGCGCGCCACGCCTTCGGCCCGCAGCTCGTCGGTGACCTCGACATCGAGGTTGACCACCGCGTCGTTGCCGCGCAGCGCGGCGGTCGCCGCCCCGTCCGGCGCGGTCAGGGCCAGCTCGAACTCACCGGCCGCCAGCACGTGGCCGGCGACGGCGACGGTCCCGTCCTCCCGCGCCTCCCACTGGCCGTCCTTGGCCGCCTTGATCACCTTCTGCACGTCGCCACCCAGCTTGGGTCCGAGCACCCGGCCGTTGGGTCGCAGCACGAACCGGCCGAACGCCTCGAGATCACCGGAGAAGGCGACCTCCTTCACGTTCAGCTCATCGGCGATCAGATCCCGGTAGCCCTCCAGCTCGGCGGTGTCGCGGCCGGCGACGGTGAGCCGGGCGAGCGGGAGCCGGACCCGCAGGTTGCGGGCCTCGCGCAACGACAGCGCGGCGGAGCACACCTCGCGGACGCGGTCCATGCTGTGCACCAGCGCCTCGTCGGCGGGCAGCTCGGCGCTCGACGGCCAGTCGGCCAGGTGCACCGATCCCTCACCGGTGAGGCCTTGGTAGACCTCCTCGGCGCGGAAGGGCAGCAGCGGCGCCACCACCCGGGTCAGGGTGTGCAGCACCGTGTACAGCGTGTCGAACGCATCCCGATCGACCTCGCCGCCCCAGAACCGCTCGCGGGAACGACGGATGTACCAGTTGTTCAGCGCATCGAGGAAGGCGGCCACCTCGCCGCAGGCACCGGCCAGGTCGTACTCGTCGAGCCGCCGGGTCACGCCGGCCACCAGCGCGTGGGTCTTGGCCAGCACGTAGCGGTCGAGCAGTTGCTCGGAGTCCGTCCGCCATACCGCCTGGTACCCATCGACGTTGGCGTAGAGGGTGAAGAAGTACCAGGCGTTCCAGATCGGGTTCAGCACCAGCCGCACGACCTCGGAGATCCCTGCACCGTCGCGATCGATGCGCAGGTCCAGACCGCGGAGTATGGGAGAGGAGACGAGGAACCAGCGCAGCGCGTCGGAACCGATGGTCTCGAACACCTCTTCCGGGTCGGGGTAGTTGCGCAGCCGCTTGGACAGCTTGCGACCGTCCTCGTCGAGCACCACGCCATGGCAGATGCAGTTCTGGAACGCGGGCCGGTCGAACAGCGCCACCGACAGCACGTGCATCGTGTAGAACCAGCCGCGGGTCTGCGCGATGTACTCGACGATGAAGTCCGCCGTGTGGGATTCGACCCACTCCTTGTTCTCGAAGGGGTAGTGCGACTGGGCGAAGGGCATGGAGCCGGACTCGAACCAGCAGTCCAGCACCTCGGGGACGCGGCGCATCATCGAACGCCCGGTCGGGTCGTCGGGGTTGGGCCTGACCAACTCGTCGATGAAGGGCCGGTGCAGGTCCGTCACGGCCACGCCGAAGTCGCGCTCGAGCTCCTCGATGGAGCCGTACACGTCGATGCGCGGGTAGTCGGGATCGTCACTGCGCCACACCGGGATCGGCGCGCCCCAGAACCGGTTGCGGGAGATCGACCAGTCCCGGGCGCCCTCCAGCCACTTGCCGAACGCACCGTCGCGCACGTGGCCGGGGATCCAGTTGATCTGCTGGTTCAACTCGACCATGCGATCCCGGAAGGCGGTGACCTCCACGTACCAGCTCGACAGCGCCCGGTAGATGATCGGCGTGTCGGTGCGCCAGCAGTGCGGGTAGTTGTGGGTGTAGCTGTCGGCGCGGACCAGCTTGCCCTCCTCCCGCAGGCGGCGGGCGATGGGCGTGTTGGCCTCGAACACGTTCATCCCGACGTAGTCGGCCACCTCCTCGGTGAAGCGGCCCTCGTCGTCCACCGGCACGACCAGCTCGATGCCGTTCGCCTCGCAGATCCGCTGGTCGTCCTCGCCGAAGCCGGGGGCGATGTGGACCACGCCCACGCCCTCGGTGGTGTCCACGAAGTCACCGGCGAGGATCCGGAAGGCGCCCTGCTCCTTGCGGTCCGCGAAGTACGGGAACAGCGGGCTGTAGGTGCGGCCGACCAGCGAGGAACCCTTGACCGTACCGACCAGTACGGCATCGCTGAGCTCCTTCTCGTACTTGCCCACCGTCGCCTCGCCCAGGAGGTAGTGCGTGCCGTCCTCCTCGCGGTACACGGCGTAGTCCAGGTCGGGGCCGACGGCGAGCGCGAGGTGCGACGGCAGCGTCCACGGCGTCGTCGTCCAGGCGAGGATCTTCATCACGCCCGGGTCCTCCGGGCGGGGGTCGAGCGTGAACAGCACCGTGAGCGCCGGATCCTGTCGGGGCCGGGTGGCGTCGTCGATGCGGATCTCGAAGTTCGACAGCGGCGTCTGGGCGCCCCACGAATAGGGCATGACCCGGTACGCCTCGTACACCAGCCCTTTGTCGAACAGCTGCTTGAACGCCCACATGACGCTCTCCATGTAGGAGAGGTCCATGGTCTTGTAGTCATCGTCGAAGTCGACCCAGCGCGCCTGGCGGGTCACGTAGTTGCGCCACTGCTCGGTGTAGCGCAGCACCGAGGTGCGACAGTGCTGGTTGAAGTTGTCGATGCCGTAGTCGATGATGTTGCGCCGCCCGGAGACGCCGAGCTCCTTCTCCGACTCCATCTCGGCCGGCAAGCCGTGGCAGTCCCACCCGAAGCGCCGCTCGACCCGCTGGCCCCGCATCGTCTGGTAGCGGGGGACGACGTCCTTCACGTACCCCGTCAGCAGGTGGCCGTAGTGGGGCAGGCCGTTGGCGAAGGGCGGACCGTCGAAGAACAGGTACTGATCGTCGACAGGACGCTCGTCGACGGAGCGCTCGAAGGTTCCGTCCTGCTGCCAACGGGCCAGCAGGGCGCGCTCGATGGCGGGGTAGTCAGCGCGGACGGGGACCTGCGGATACGGCGTGCGGGCGGAGTCTGACGGCGCGTTCATAAGCGCTTCGAGCGTACTCTGCGCTCAAACTGCGCACGGCAGCGGTATCGCCGGCCCCCGTCGAGCCGGTCTCAGTTCGAGCTGAACAACCCGACGGGGCAGGTGACCCCGGTGCCGCCCAGGCCGCAGTAGCCGTTGGGCACCTTGTCCAGGTACTGCTGGTGGTAGTCCTCGGCGTAGAAGAACGTCGGCGCGTCCAGGATCTCGGTGGTGATGGGGCCAAGACCGGCCTGGGCCAGCCGGGCGCCGAACACCTCGGCCGAACGCTGGGCCGCGTCGAGCTGCGCGTCGCTGGTGACGTAGATGCCGGAGCGGTACTGGGTGCCGATGTCGTTGCCCTGGCGCATGCCCTGGGTCGGGTCGTGGCTCTCCCAGAACACCGAGAGCAGCTGCTCGAAGGACACCTGCTTCGGGTCGTAGGCGACCAGCACCGTCTCCGAGTGACCGGTGCGGCCGCTGCACACCTCTTCGTAGCTCGGGTTGGGGGTGTACCCCGCCTGGTAGCCGACCGCAGTGGTGTACACGCCGGGCGTCTCCCAGAACTTGCGCTCCGCACCCCAGAAGCAACCCATGCCGAAGTACGCCACCTCGATGCCCTCCGGGAACGGCGGCGTCATCGGGTTGCCCAGCACGGTGTGACGAGGGGCGACCCGCATGGTGGCCGTACGACCGGGAAGGGCCTCCTCCGGGGTCGGCATCCGCAGTTTCGGTCCGAACAAACCCATGACGTGTCCTTTCGCCCGTGAGATCGACATCACACTACCGACCCCTCTGCCGCTGAGTCGCCCGGACCGGCCGGCACGCCGAGGCCCGCGCCGCCCTGCCATGCCGCACCTCCGCTCGGCCGCCCGCCCGCGGCCGCGACCGCCAAGCGACCGCGACATCGATTCGAAAAGTGGCGGGTTGTGCGGGCCGGGCGGATGCGCTCAACGCTTCGACCAGCATCGTCGCGTCACGCAATGCACTGGTCCCCAGCCGAACCCGCCACGCAACCGCCTCCGCTCCCGCCGAATCGGCGCCGATTCGGCCAGCTCAGCCACACATAGCACCCTTACTTTCACTGAACGTGGCGAGAGGTGCCGGCGGGCAGGTTCTAGCGGCGTTGCGGTCGTCACGATTCCATCACGACGGTAATCTTCTCGTCATATGTTCCTCGGCGGCGGCCGGGGCCCACCCAGCCATACGGGAGGCTGCGTTGAACCGACCCACCTCGAAGCGTCGTCGGGCCCTGCTGCTCGCCGTGTCCGTCGGCACCACCGCGGCGATCGGTGCCACGGTCGGCACGCCCACCGGCGTCGGCGCCGCGGTGCCCTACGCCCCGCGCCCGGCCTGGAACCAGGTGAGCTCGTGGGGCATCAACAACGCCGCCTTCGATGCCAACGGCATCGCCCAGATCCGCGGCTCCGTACGCGACATGGTGATCATCGGCCGCCACAACTCCTACAACGGCAGGGAGTGGACCCGCGACGAGATCGAGGCGGGCAAGCTGTCCAAGTGGCTGCTGGCCTACATGACCGTGGGCGAGGCGCAGAAGTCTGAGTGGTACTGGAACCCGGCCTACAACGCGAACCCGCCGTCGTGGGCGATCGGCACCAACCCGTACTGGTCCAACAACGTCTACGCCGAGCTGTGGAACGGCGACTGGCAGGCCATCCTGCACCAGCACATCGACCGTGTCATCGACCAGGGCTTCGACGGCGCGTTCCTCGACGTGGCCGACTCGTACTGGTACCCGGGCTACCCGGGCGGTCCCGAGTGGTACAACAAGTGGGAAGCGGCACTCACCGTGTGCGCGCTGGCGCAGCACGCCCGCTCCCGCAACCCCGAGTTCAAGATCGTGGTGAACAACGCCCTCGACCTGTTCTGGATGGTCCCGAACTACATGGACTGCATCGACGGAACGGTCATCGAGGGGCTGTGGTGGAAGGACGGCACCACCCCGCGCGACGCGTTCTACCACAACCAGAAGATCGGCGAGCTGGCCTACCACCAGGCGGCGGGCAAGCCGATCTTCGCCCTCGACTACGCCCCCTGGTGGGATGCCGGCCGGGTGGACGCCGAGGCCCGCTCCCGCGGCTACCTGCCCTACGTCGTTCCCTACGGCCAGGAGAACCCGCTGCCGAGCTGAGCGCCCACGCCGAACCGGTCAGCGACCGGGTCGGCTGAAGCGGTCGCGCTCCGCCTCCACCGCGGCCCGCTGCGCGCACCCCTCCACGTGGTCGTTGACCATGCCCATCGCCTGCATCAGCGCGTACATCGTGGTCGGCCCGACAAAGCGCCACCCCCGCTTGCGCAGCGCCTTGGACATCGCCTCCGATGCCGGTGTGCGGGCCATCGTCATCAGGGTGGCGTGATCGCAGCGCTCCGGCCGATCGGCCACCGACGGCTCGAAGGACCACAGGAAGGCGGCGATCGAGCCCGCCTCCTCGACCAGCTCCAGCGCCCGTGACGCGTTGGAGATCGTCGCCTCGATCTTGCCGCGGTGGCGGATGATCCCGGCGTCGCCCAGCAGTCGCTCCACATCGGCGGGGCCGAAGGTCGCCACCACCGCCGGATCGAACCCGGCGAACGCGGCCCTGAAGTTCTCGCGCTTGCGCAGGATCGTCAGCCACGACAACCCCGCCTGGAACCCCTCCAGGCACAGCTTCTCGAACAGCCGGATGTCATCGGCGACCGGGCGGCCCCACTCGTGGTCGTGGTAGTGGCGGTAGCCCTCGTCAGCGCCGGGCCACCAGCAGCTCACGGTGCCGTCCTCACGGCGGGTCAGCCCGGCGGCCGGTCCTTCGTCATCCCGGTTCTCGACCACTCGCTCCTCCATCGTTCAGTCCTGCACCAGCGCGGCCCCGGCCACCATCGAGCGCAGCTTCTCCCAGGCCACCTCGGCGGCAACGTCGCCGTAGCCGGCGAAGGTGGCGAACCCGCAGTCCGTGCCCGCCTGCACCCGGCTCGCATCCCCGACGACATCGAGCACCCGCCGCAGGCGATCGGCGACCACCTCGGGGTGCTCCACGTAGTTGTGGGTCGTCTCCACGACCCCGGCGACGATGCCCATCGCCGGCGAGCCGGCCCCGCCCTCCAGCCGGTCGAGCAGCCGGTACTCGTGGGCGTGGCGCGGGTTGGCGAAGGGCAGCACCAGCCAGCCCACCTCGGCCTCGACCAACAGCGGGAGGATGTCGGCCAGCGCCACATCGAGGTGGTGGGGTCCGTCGTAGTTGCCCCAGCACACGTGCAGCCGCAACCGCTCCCTGGGCAGTCCCGCCACCGACCGGTTGATGGCGGCGACGACCTGCGCCACGAAGCGCTGGAAGTCCGCCAGCGGGCGATCGGCGTAGCGGGTGTGGCGTTCCATGGCGAGGTCGGGCGCATCGATCTGCAGCAGATGGCCCGCCTCCACGATGCGGCGGTACTCCGGGGCCAGCGCCTCGGCCACCGCATCGAGGTAGGCGCCGTCGTCGGGGTAGAAGCGGTTGTCCATCGCCGCCGCCACGATGCCCGGCGAGGCCGAGGTCACGAACGTCGCCTGCGGGGTGCGGGCGCCGGCGGCGGCCGCAGCGGCCAGGGCGGCGGCGAACCCGTCGAGCTCGTCATGCAGCGGCACCGGGTCCCGGTGGGCCACCGCGGCGCAGCAGGCCGGCGGGCGCAGCGCCGACACGCGGTCCTGGCCGGTGGTCTGGGCCCGCTTGAGCGCCACGTAGCTCGGGAAGGCGAGCCGGTCGGCCATGATCGGTCGCTCCGTCGCACCTGAGAACCCGCTGAGCCGTTCCCGCACGTAGGTGAAGAAGCTCTCCCGAGGGGCCTCGCCGTTGTCGACCACGTCGATGCCCGCCTCGAGCTGCGCCGCCACCACCGAGGCGGTGGCGGACGCGATCAACGCGCTGAACCGGTCCTCGTCGACAGCCTCCCCGCGGCTGCGGGCGGCGAAGAGCCGATCGAGCTCGGGGGGCCGGGGCAGGCTGCCGGTGTGGGTCGTGAGCATGGGCATGGCGGTTCCCCCTGGGACTCGGCGGCGGCACCGGGCCGCGTGCCGCCGGACGGACCGACCGGCGATGCGCGAACCGGCGCCGCGACCTCAGTAGATCTTGCCCGAGGAAGCGGTCCCGCCGCCCTCGTTGGCGACCTTGACGTCGTTGCGCATGCCGCCGCTGAGGGCCTGCAGGTCGCTCGACACGGTGATCATGCGGAAGCCGTTGCCCACCCGCTTGGCGGCGAGCGACGAGATCGAGTGGATGCCCGGGGTGACGCCGTGGCGGTTGCAGGAAGCGACGATGGTCTCGATCGCCTCGTCGAACACGGTGCCGGGGTTGTCGACGCCCGGCGGCAGCCCGTAGGTGATCGACAGGTCGGCCGGCCCGACGTACGCGGCATCGATGCCGGGGACCGAGAGGATGTCGTCGACATGCTCGACGGCATGGCGGGTCTCGATCATCGGGATGCAGGCGATCTCGTCGTTGGCGGTGGCGAAGTAGTCCGCCCCCCACGCCATACCGGCCCGTACGGGTCCGAAGCTGCGGGCGCCGGCCGGGGCGTAGCGGCAGGCGGCGACGGCGGCTTCGGCCTCCGCCCGCGAGTTCACCATGGGGATCACGACGCCCAGGGCACCGGCGTCGAGCACGCGGCCGATGATCCCCGGCTCCAGCCACGGCACGCGGACGATCGGCGTCGAGTCCGCGCCGCGCATGGCGGCCAACATGGCCAGGGCCGACTCGTAGTCGGCCGTACCGTGCTGCATGTCGATGCACACATAGTCGAAGCCGGCCGCAGCCGCGGCCTCGGCCACCATCGGAGCGGCGAGCGACAGCCAGGCGCCGTACGTCGGCTCGCCGGCCTTCCACTTTTCCTTGAGTCGATTCTTCACCGGCGGGACGCTACTGGTCGACACGACAACCGGGCACCTCTCCCGCTCCGTAGCCTGCTGCCATGAACTGGCTGCGACGGATCTTCGACAGCGGTGGGCAGGGCGAGGGCCGCGATGGTGGCGGCCGCGCCGGGCAACGCACCGTCGGTGCACCGCCGTCGGGCAACGGTGCGTCGTCGATGCACCTGTTCTGGTCGTTGCCCGGCCGCTACGCCGCTGCGGAGGTCACCCTCGAGGTGATCCAGCCGCCCAGGGTGGCCCAGCTCTACTTCTGGGCCTTCCAGGCCACCTTCAGCGGCGGGGAACGGCACTACGGGGGCGCCCACCTCGGGCTGCAGTGGCATCCGCAGTACCCCGGGAGCAGCGCGGTCAACTGGGGCGGCTACCGCCACGGCGGCGGCGAGCTCGAGGGCAGCACCTCGCCCCTGCCCTCGGCGCTGGGCAACCCCCACACCCGGGACTACCGGTGGTCGCCCGGCGTGCCGTACCGCCTGCGCATCGACCGCAGCCCCAGCCGACGGGGCAGCTGGCGCGGCTCGCTGTTCGACCCCGAGCGCGGCGCGCACATCGCGGTGCGCGAGCTGCACGCCGGCGGCTCCCACCTGACCTCGCTGATGACGTGGTCGGAGGTCTTCGCCCGGTGCGACGATCCGCCCGCCACCGTCCGCTGGTCCGACCCGGTCGCCTTCGATGACGCCGACCGGCCCGTGCGCCCGGCCGAGGTCACGGTCAACTACCAGTCCTACGCCGACGGCGGGTGCAGCAACACGACGTGCTTCGTGGACGACATCGGCGTGTGCCAGCGGACGGGCACCGCCCGCACCACTGCGCAGGGCAGCGCGCTGTCAGTGCCCGCCCGCCGCTGAGCCGAAGTCCTGCGGCACCGGTGCGGCCAGCACCAGCGGACGACCGGTCACCGGGTGGTCGAGGGTGAGCGACGCGGCGTGCAACAGCACCCGTGGACCCGGCACCCCGCCGTAGAGGACGTCGCCCACCACCGGCAGCCCGGACCCGGCGGCATGCACCCGGATCTGGTGGGTCCGACCGGTGTGCGGGCTCGCCTCCAGCAGTACCCGACGCCGAAGGTCCACCGCCCGCACCGTGAACGTGGTCTCGGCCGCCTCGCCTCCGGCGTGCACCGGCCCGTAGCGGGCCCGCTCCCCCCGGCGGCTGACCCGGCCGAGGTGGTTGCGCACCGTCCACG
>JADLEF010000291.1 GCA_020846295.1 Acidimicrobiales bacterium | reverse complement strand
GCAGGAGCAGCAGCTCGTCCTCCACCCGCAGCGAGCCGCCGGTGAGCGTGCCGGTCACCACCGTGCCCGATCCCTTGGCCGCGAAGGCGCGGTCGACCCACAGCCGGGGCAGCCCCCGGTCCTCGGCCTGGGGGGTGCGGGCGGCCAGCCGGTCGAGGGCGGCCTGCAGCTCCGCCACGCCTCGCCCGGTGGGCACATCGAGCTCGACCACCTCGGCGTCCTCGAGGAACGTGCCGGCGAGGTGCTCGGCCACGTCGAGGCGGGCGAGCTCGACGAGGTCGTCGTCGCAGAGCCCGACTTTGGTCAGCGCCACCATCCCGTGGCGCAACCCGAGCAGCTCGAGGATGCGGAGGTGCTCCTCGGACTGCGGTTTCCAACCCTCGGTGGCGGCCACCACGAACAGGCAGGCGTCGACGCCACCCACTCCGGCCAGCATGTTCTTGATGAAGCGGACGGGGCCGGGCACGTCCACGAAGGCGAGCTCGCGACCGCTTGGCAGCGTCGCCGCCCCGAAGCCGAGGTCGATCGTCATGCCCCGCTGCTTCTCCTCCTCCCAGCGGTCGGGGTCGACCCCGGTGAGGGCGCGGACCAGCGTGGACTTGCCGTGATCGACGTGGCCGGCGGTGGCGATGACGTGCATGCGCCGCTGATTCTCTCGCGCGGCGCCGCCGGCGTGCCGCCGGGGGCGTGGGATCAGCCGTCGGCGGCTGCGGGAGCTGCCCGAGCGGCCACCCCGAGCAGCAGCAACGACACCAACTGCGCGCCGACGGCGATCAGCGCGATGGCCCCGATCCCGGACCGCTCGAACAGCCAGCCACCCAGCGCTGCGGTGACCGCTCGGGCCGCGGTGGTCGACGCGGCCATCGTGCCCATGAGCGTGGGCAGCTCGTCCGGCGGACGCTGCACGGCGACGGTCAGCGTGGCGATGAAGGCGAACTCGAACCCGAGCACGAACACCGCCAGCGCGCCCACCGCGGCGGCGGCCGGGGCGACGTCGAACCCGATGACGGCGATCGCCACGGTGCACAACGCCAGCCCGGCGGGGATGCTGCGGCGCGGCGCCACCCGGTCACCGAACCGGGCGATGGCGAGGCTGGCGCCGAGCTCCGCCGCGCCGACGAGGAACGCCACTGCCCCCAGCGCCCGGGCACCGAACCCGTAGGTGCCCTCGAGCCAGGCGCCGGACACGACGACGAGCGCGATGTTGCCCACCATCAGGGCGCCGGCCAGGGCGACCGCCGCCCAGCCCTGCCGGCTGAGCGGCCAGCGCCGGTTGTGGCCGCGGGACCGGCGCGTCGCCGAGGGCTGCGGCCGGCGGTCGCCCTCGGCAGGGATCGCTCGCCACAGCGCGAGCGCCCCGGCACCGCCGAGCGCGGCGAACAACCAGAACGGTGCCGACCACCGCAGCGCCACCGCGACCGCGGCGAGCGGCGCACCGACCAGCAGCGACAGCGCCCACGAGCTCTCGTAGCCCCCGAGGAAGCGGCTGCGCCACGCCGCCGGGACGTTCGCTCCGATCCAGGTCTGGCCGCTGAGGAAGCAAAACGACTGACCGAGTATCAGGGCGGCGTAGCCGATGCCGAACACGGTCAGGCCGAGCCCGGCCCCGGCGATCAGGTTGCCGGTGGCGACGAGGGCCAGGCCGACGACCATCACCGACCGGGTGCCGAGCCGTCCGATGATCGCCCCGGTGACGATGCCGCTCAGCCCGATCAGCTCGCCGACGCCCATCACCGCCGCCGTCGCGCCGAGCGAGCTGTCGAGGGCGCGGGCGATGGTGGGCAGGAACAGTGGGAGCCAGCGCAGCGAGGCGTTGGCCACGCCTCGGCCGGCCGCCAGGGCGAACACGGCGCGGCGCAGCTCGGCGCGCGCCGCGGTGCCGGGCAGCTCCGGCGCGATCGCGCCGCTCACCCGGTCGGGTCGGAACGCTCGTCGAAGGAGCTGGGGGAGCTGCCCCGGTCGAGGGAACGCAGCGCGTCCAGCACGGCGGCGTCCTCGGCCGGGTCCACGGTGCGCAGGTCAAGCCAGGTGCGGTCGTCCTCGACGCGGGCGATGATCGGTGGCCGGTGGGCGCGCAGCTCGGCCCGCCGGTCGCCGGCCAGCACCAGCCCGTACGAGGCGATGGTGACGCCGGGCAGGGTGCCGCCACCCGGCACCGCGTCCATCGCCGAGGGCAGGGCGACCACACCGGCGCTCGAGGCCGACGCGGCGGCGAGCGCGTCGGCTCTGGCGCGAAGCCGATCGAGCTCGATGGTGGCCATGCGCCACAGGGGGATGGCGTCGCCGTTGCGGTCGAGGTAGTCGAGGGCCAGCTGCTGCAGCGCGGCCAGGACCATCCCACCGCAGCGCAGCGCCCGGGCCAAGGGGTGGCGGGCGATGGTGGCGACCAGGTCGGCGCGGCCGGCGATGATCCCCGCCTGCGGACCTCCCAGCAGCTTGTCCCCGGAGAAGGTGACCAGGTCGGCGCCCTGGGCCAGGGTCTGGCGGGCGGCCGGCTCCCCGGCCAGCCAGGCGGGCGGCCCGCCGCGGAGCCAGGGGCAGGCCGCGTCGAGCAGCCCCGAACCGATGTCGGCCACCACCGGCCGGCCGAGGCCGACCAGGTCCGGTACCTCGGTCGCCTCGGTGAAGCCGACGATGCGGTAGTTCGACGGGGGGACCTTGAGCAGCAGCGCGACCCGGTCGCCACCCTCGGCGACCGCTCGCTCGAAATCGGCCCGACGGGTCCGGTTGGTGGTGCCCACCTCGAGCAGCTCGGTGCCCGAAGCGGTCATCACCTCGGGCACCCGGAACCCGCCGCCGATCTCGACCAGCTCCCCCCGCGAGGCCACCGCCGCCCGCCCCGGACCGGCCAGGGCGGTGAGGGTGAGCAGCAACGCGGCGGCGCAGTTGTTGACCACCAGCGCGGCCTCCGCCCCGCAGGCCCGCGCGAGCAGGCTGGCGGCGTGCTCGGAGCGGTTGCCCCGCCCGCCGGTGTCGAGGCGGAGCTCGACGTTGCGGTAGCCGCCGGCGTGCGCGTGGGGGTACGGGGCCCGGCCCAGGTTGGTGTGCAGCAGCACGCCGGTGGCGTTGACGACCGGTTGGAGCAGGGCCCGGCGCCGGTCCTCGGCGATGCCGCGCGCCCGCCGGTGCACCGCGTCGGCCCCCGCGGCGCCGACCTCGGCCACCGCCTGGCGCGCCGCGTCGACGAGCAGGGGGGCGGGCAGGCCGATGTCGCGCAGACCGCGCGCCACCGCGTCGACCGACGGGGGGTGCGTCACGGCGGGCGACACTAGTTGCCGACCGGCCCCCGACCGGTCAGCGGTCGGGTCGTCACTAGGCTCGACCCATGTTCGGGCTGCTCGCCCTGTTGTTCCTCGTGGTGCCCATCGTCGAGCTGTACGTCATCGTGCAGGTCGCCCAGGGCTTCGGTGTCCTGCCGACGATCGTGCTGGTCATGGTGGTGTCGGCGGTCGGTGCCTGGCTGTGCAAGCGGGAGGGTCTGGGCCTCATCCGGCGGGTGCAGCGCGAGGTCGAGGCCGGTCGGGTGCCGACCTCGGCGCTGATCGACGGGTTCCTCGTGCTCTTCGCCGGGGCGTTGCTGCTCACCCCTGGGTTCGTGACCGATCTACTGGGCCTGGCCCTGCTCCTGCCGCCCGTTCGCCTCGCGGTTCGTGCGGTGCTGGTGCGGCGCTTCGCGGCCAAGGCCCGTCGGATGGCGGCGCAGGGCATGGCCGGTGGGTTCACCTCGACCCGCACGCGCCTGTTCGTCTTCGACGGCAACGCCGAACCGGGCCGGGATCGCCCGGGGCGGCGCGACGGGCGGGGTCGCGGCCCGGTCATCGACGTCGATGCGAGCTACGAGCGCCCGGGCAACGACGACGTGCCGCCGGAACTGCGACCCTGATCAGGGCCCGAACGCCGCTTCCATGGCGCCGAGCAGACGGGCGGAGCAGCCGGCCACGTCGACCGGGGGGATGGCGTCGGCGACGATGACCTCGGCGAGGTGGGCGAACGCGTCGGCCAGTGGCCCCTCGCCGGCCGCGACCGGTCGGCCGTGGTCTCCGCCGTCGGCCACCGAGGCGTCGAGGGGGAGCGAGGCCAGCAGCGGCACGCCGATGTCGTCGGCCAGGGCTTGGCCTCCGCCGCGTCCGAACACTGCGTGGCTGGTGCCGTCAGGGGCGACGAAGCAGCTCATGTTCTCGATGACGCCGGCGACGCGCAGGTAGCTCTTGCGGGCCATGGTGGCCGCCCGGGCCGCCACCTTCTGCGCGGCGCGGGCCGGGGTGGTGACGATCAGCAGCTCGGTGCGCGGCAGCATGCGGGCCAGGCCCATCTGCACGTCCCCGGTGCCGGGCGGGAGATCGATCACCAGGTAGTCGAGCGGACCCCAGCGCACGTCCTCCAGGAAGTGCTGCACGGCCCGGTTCAGCATGAGGCCGCGCCACATGAGGGCGTCGGTCTCGTCGCCGGTCAGCAGCCCCATGGAGACGACCTCGAGCGTGCCGTCGGCTCCGCCGTCGCGTCCGGGCACGGTGCGCAGGTGGGGTTGCATCTTCTTCTCGCCGGGCACCGCGGCCAGGCGGCCGTCCAGGCCGAGCATCCGGGGGATCGAGAAGCCCCAGATGTCGGCGTCGAGCACGCCGATGCGCAGCCCCCGGCGGGCCAGCGCCACGGCGAGGTTGACGGTGACGGAGGACTTGCCCACGCCACCCTTGCCGGAGGCGACGCCGATGACGCGGGTGGTGGCCGCGATGGCTGTCTCGGGGGCCTGCTCGCGGGCGTTCCAACGGGCCTTGGCCATGGCCGCCGCCTTCTGCTCGGCGGTCATCTCGGTCCAGTGCAGCTGCACCGAGGTCACACCCGGTGCGGTGCCGACCCGGGTTCTGATGTCGCGCTGCAGCTGGGCGCGCAGCGGGCAGCCGGCGGTGGTGAGCGCCACGGTGACCTCGACGTTGCCGTCGGCGTCGATGGTGGCGGCGCGGATCATGCCGAGCTCGACCACGTCGGAGCCGAGCTCGGGGTCCACGACCCCGCGCAGCAGCCCGAGCAGGTCCTCGGGTGTGGGTCGGTCGGTGGGCGGGTTGGACACGCTGCGATCGTAACCCCATCCGCCGGGTAAACACGGCCTAGGCCGTGTAAACTTCGCCGGGTGACCGATGGTGCCGCTCCACGTCTCGAGGTGTTCAAGGCGTTGGGCGACAACACGCGCTACGCCATCTACCTGGAGTTGGCTCGTTCCCCCCAGCTGCTCGCCACCGGCGAGATCGCCGGCACGTTGGGGCTGCACAGCAACACCGTGCGCCCTCATCTGGAGCGGATGCGGGAGGCGGGCCTGCTGGAGGTGGAGATCGACGGGCGCGGAGGTGTCGGCCGGCCACAGCACCGCTACCGGCTCACCGCCGAGGCGCCGTCGTTGGGGCTCGAACCGCCGGTGTTCCCGGTGGCCACCCGGATGCTGCTGCGCATGGCCGCCGCCGCCGGGCTCGGCGCCGAGGAGGCGATCGAGGCGGGCCGCGATCAGGGACGGGCCGACGGTTCGATGGAGCTGGACGGTTCGGCCTGCGTGGCGTCGTTGGAGCGGCGGCTGGCGGAGCTGGGGTTCGACCCCACCGCGGTGCCGTTCGAGGGCGGCGTCACCCTGGCCTTCGGTCACTGTCCGTTCCGTGAGCTGGCCGAGGCCAACCCTGATCTGGTGTGCGGTCTGCACCAGGGGCTGGTCGAGGGGATGGTCGAGGCGGGTGGGTCCGGTACGAGCTGCCGGTTCCGCTCGCTGGTGGATCGCAACCCCTGCCAGGTCGATGTCCTCCTCGGGGGAATGTCGTGACGAAACGGACCGTTCTAGGATGGAGCCCGGCTACGCCCGGGCCGCAGCCCACTCTCGGGTACCAGGAGGCACACGCGTGATCACCCTCACCGACACCGCGACCAAGAAGGTCAAGGAACTGATCGACGCCGAGGGCGTCGCCGAGCTGGCGCTCCGGGTTGCCGTGCGTCCCGGCGGCTGCTCGGGGTTCAGCTACGAGATGTTCTTCGACACCGACATCGCGGACGACGACATGGCCGAGCACTTCGGTGATGTGAAGGTCGTGGTGGACCCGGCCTCGGCGCAGCTGTTGACCGGTGCGACGCTCGACTACAAGGACGGCCTGAACCAGGCCGGGTTCTCGATCAACAACCCCAACGCCAGCCGTACCTGCGGCTGCGGCCAGTCCTTCAGCTGAACCGCTGACGCACGTGCCGTCCTCGGGTCGCGGCCGGCGCGGTGGGGCCCGATGACGGTTGAGCTGGTCGTCAACGGTCGCCCGGTCGCGGTCGATGACGAATCGCTCACCCTGCTCGATGTGCTGCGAGGCCGGCTGGGGTTGCGCACCGTCAAGGACGGGTGCGCGCCCCAGGGCCAGTGCGGGTGCTGCACCGTCCTCGTCGACGGCGCGCCCCGGGTCGCCTGTGTCACGCCCGTCCGACGGGTCCGTGGACGGTCGATCACCACCGTGGAGGGCCTCGATCCGGGTGAGGCCGCCCGATGGTCGGAGGCGTTCTGCGCCGCCGGCGCCAGCCAATGCGGGTTCTGCTCCCCCGGGATCGTGCTGCGCCTGCACGCCGAGGCGGCGAAGCCCGCTCCCGACCCTGGGCAGGCCCTCCTTGCCCACCTGTGCCGCTGCACCGGCTGGCAGCCGATCATCGAGGCCTTCGAGCTCGCCACCGCCGCCGAGGTCGTGGTGGCCGAGCCGGGCCGCGATCTCGCCGCCGCGTCGGCCCGAGCGACCGTCGAGGGGCACAGCCCACAGCGGGTGGCCGCCGACGTCGCGCTCGGTGCCGGTGGGTTCGCCGACGATTCGGCGCCCGCCGATGCCTTGGTGGCCCTGCCCGACGGGGCCGGTGGGTGGGCGGTCGCCGACACCGTACCGGCCGCTCGGCGGGCGGCGGGCAAGATCCAGGGCCGTCGCACCACGGTCGCGGCGGCTCCGCCCATCGCCGTGCCGCCGGGTAGGTGGGGACGGGTGCTGCAGACCGCCTGGGTTGACCCGGCCTACGTCGAGACCGACGCGGCGTGGTGTGCGCCCGGTGGCGAACCGGTCGGACCGCTGACCAACGGCGGCGCGTTCGGGGCCAAGCGCTCGAGCCCGGTGGCCGCCGCCGCCCGGGCCCTGGCCGACGAGCACGGCCGCCCGGTCCGTGCCCTGTGGTCGCGCGAGGATGCGGTGCGCGCCGGGGTGAAGCGGCCACCGCTCGCCGCCGGCATCGACCCCGACGGCGGTCGCATGGTCGTGCACGTGGCCCGCACCGCCGGTGTGGTGGAGGCCCTGCGGGCCGGGCTGGGTGACGGGGTTCGCGCCGACATCGTCGAGGTGGACGTGCCCGGGCCGCCCACCTCCTGCGAACCGCGTGCCGCCGGATGGGCCGAAGGCGTGTGCCTGCGGGCCGCGCTGCTCGGCCGCACCGAGCCGGTCACCCAGCCCGATGGCGGCACCGCCGTCGTCACCATCGACGAGGCCGGCGTGCACGTCCGCGTCGCCACCGACCACGGGGCCGACCGCACCGTGGTGCGCTCCTACTGCATCGGGGCGGTGCACATGGCGCTGTCCTGGGTGAGCAGCGAGGCGCTCGCCGTCGCCGCCGACGGCAGCGTCGAGGACCTGACGGTGCGCAGCCTCGGCGTGCTGCGGGCGATCGACATGCCCCCGGTGCACGTCACCATCGAACCGATCGAACCGGTCGGAGCCCCCGGCCAGCCGATGGGCGGGCCGCTCCCGGTGTCCGACGCGGTGTTCGCCGCCACGGCGGCGGCCATCTGGCAGCAGCACGGATGGGCCCCGTCGTGGCCGACGCGCCGCCCCGTGCGCTAGAACGTTGCCCGTATGTGGGGTGCCATCATCATCGTCGTCGCTCTGGTCATCGCCATGCCGGTGGCGATCATGATGTCCGGCGCCGCCATCGCGGGCGTCCTGGGCTTCCTGCTCAAGGACGACGCCGAGCGGCGTGGTGCGGACACGGTCTGGAAGGACCTCAACACCTGACCGGCTGAGCCCGAGCGGCTCGCCCGTCCAGGCGCGGACGTGGGGCCGGCCCGAGCCGACCCCACGATCAGCGGCAGCGCTCGGTGCGGCTCAGGCCAGCGAGCCGAGGGCGCTGTCGTAGTTCGGCTCCTGGGCGATCTCCGGCACCAGCTCGGTGTACGCCACCTTGCCCGCCTCGTCGATCACGACGACCGCCCGGGCCGCCAAGCCCGCCATGCCGCCCTGCTCGATGCGCAGGCCGTAGTCGGCGAGGAACTCGGGATGGCGGAACGTGGACGCCGTCTGCACGTTCTCGATGCCCTCGGCACCGCAGAAGCGGTTGCCGGCGAAGGGCAGGTCGGCGGAGACGCACAGCACGACGGTGTTGGCCACCTCGCCGGCGCGCTGGTTGAACGTGCGCACGCTCTGGGCGCAGACCCCGGTGTCGATGCTGGGGAAGATGTTGAGCACGACGCGCTGGCCGGCGAGGTCGGCGGAGGAGAGCTCCGACATGTCGCCCTTGGTCAGGGTGAACGACGGAGCGGCGCTGCCGACGGCCGGGAGCTCGCCGGAGGTCTGGATGGGGTTGCCTCGCAAGGTGATCGTTGCCATGCGCACCGGTCTAGCCGACCGCATCGCCCTAAACGGCGGGTAGGTTGCGGCCCGGACGAACGCTCGACGGAGGTTGTGTGGTGAGTGCATCGCGTGCGGGCCGGCCGGCCGAGCCGGCGGACCTGGTGGACCTCGCCCACCTCGTCACGGCGTACTACACGACCCAACCCGATCCGCAGGATCCGGGCCAGCGGGTGAGCTTCGGCACGTCGGGCCACCGGGGGTCGAGCCTCACCGGAGCGTTCACCGACACCCACATCGCGGCCACCACCCAGGCCATCGTCGAGTACCGCGCCGCCCAGGGCATCGCCGGGCCGTTGTTCCTCGGCCGGGACACGCACGGCCTGTCCGAACCGGCGTGGGCCACCGCCCTCGAGGTGCTGGCCGCCAACGGCGTGACCGTGTTGATCGACGCGGCGGACCGCTTCACGCCGACCCCGGCGATCTCCCACGCCATCCTGGCCCACAACCGGGGCCGTGGCCCATCCGATCCCGGCCGGGCCGACGGGGTGGTCGTCACCCCCTCGCACAACCCGCCGAGCGATGGCGGGTTCAAGTACAACCCGCCGAACGGCGGCCCGGCGGACACCGACGCCACCGGCTGGATCCAGAACCGTGCCAACGAGCTCATCGCCGTCGGTCTGGGCGGGGTCAAGCGGATCGCACTGGCCCGGGCGCTGGCCGCGGACACGACCGACCGCTACGACTTCCTCGGCCGCTACGTCGCCGACCTGCCGAACGTGGTGGACCTCGACGCGATCCGGGGCGCCGGGCTGCACATCGGCGCCGACCCGCTCGGCGGGGCGTCGGTCGACTACTGGGCCGCGATCGCCGAGGCCCACCGACTCGACCTGACGGTGATCAACCCGCTGGTCGACGCCACCTGGCGGTTCATGACGCTGGACTGGGACGGCCGGATCCGCATGGACTGCTCGTCGCCGTCGGCCATGGCGTCGCTCATCGCCAACCGCAGCGCCTACCAGGTGTCCACCGGCAACGACGCCGACAGCGACCGCCACGGCATCGTGACGCCCGATGCCGGCCTGATGAACCCCAACCACTTCCTGGCGGTGGCGATCGACTACCTGTTCGGCCACCGGCCGAACTGGGGCGCCGGCGCGGCCATCGGCAAGACGCTGGTGTCGTCCTCGATGATCGACCGGGTGGCGGCCGGGTTGGATCGGCGGCTGGTCGAGGTGCCGGTGGGCTTCAAGTGGTTCGTGGACGGCCTGGCCGATGGCAGCGTCGGCTTCGGTGGCGAGGAGTCGGCGGGCGCGTCCTTCCTGCGCAAAGACGGCACGGTGTGGACGACCGACAAGGACGGCATCATCCTGGCGCTGTTGGCGTCGGAGATCCTGGCGGTGACGGGGGAGAGCCCGTCGCAGCGCTACCGGGCTCTGACCGAGCGGTATGGCGACCCCGTCTACGAGCGGCTCGACGCCGCGGCGACACGTGAGCAGAAGGCGGTGCTGAGCGGGCTCTCCGCCGCGCAGGTGACCGCGACGGAGCTGGCCGGTGAGCCGATCACCGCGGTGCTGACCGCGGCGCCGGGCAACGGCGCGTCGATCGGGGGGCTGAAGGTGACGACGGCGAACGCCTGGTTCGCGGCCCGCCCGTCCGGCACCGAGGACGTGTACAAGATCTACGCCGAGAGCTTCCGGGGTGCCGGCCACCTCGCCGAGGTCCAGGCGGCGGCCAAGGCGTTGGTGGACGGCGTGCTGGGCTGAGCGGGGCGTCGCTGCGGGTCGCCGAGCGGCCTCGTCGGGCCCGGTGCGGTCGCCTCAGCCGGACCAGCGGGACTGACCGAAGCGGTAGCCGACCGAGCGGACCGTCTGGATCAGGTTGGCGTACTCCTCGCCGAGCTTGGCCCGCAGGCGCCGCACGTGGACGTCCACCGTGCGCGCCCCGCCGTAGTACTCGTAGCCCCACACCCGGTTCAGCAGCGCCTCGCGGGTGAACACCTTGCCGGGGTGTTGAGCGAGGAACTTCAGCAGCTCGTACTCCATGTAGGTGAGGTCGAGCGGGCGTTTGGCGATGGCCGCCTGGTAGGTCTCGAGGTTGAGCACCAGGTCTCCGTACTCGACTAGCTCGGGCCGCGTCCCTCGGCCCAACCGCCAGTACTGGTGCTTGAGCCGGACCTCGAGCTCGCGGTGGTTGAGCGGGGAGACGACGAAGTCGTCGAAGAGGTCCCGGTTCAGCTCCAGGGTGCCGAGCTGCTCGGATCGCAGCACCATGACCAGCGGCTCGAGCGGGTAGTCCCGCTTCCGCAGCGAGACCGCGACCTTGTAGGCATCGTCGGGGGAACGGTCGGCCATGATGATGGCGCCGCCCCACCCGTCCTCGGGTTCCTTGCGCTCGGCATCGACCTCGTCGGTGACGCCGACGTAGGCGTACCCGGCCCGATCGAGCGCCTGGGACAGGTCGGCGGCGACGGGAAAGGGGTAGACGAGCAGCGGCTCCATCGCGCTCACCAGCCCGGCAGGTAGCGGGCGAGCTCGTACGGCGTCACCTGCGCCCGGTACTCGGCGAACTCCGCCCGCTTGTTGCGCAGGAACCACTCGAAGATGTGGTCCCCGAGCGCCTCCACCACGAGCTCGGAGCGCTCCATCTCGTCGAGGGCCTCCGACAGGTTGACCGGCAGCTCGGCGATGCCGGCCTTGGCCCGTTCGCCGGGGCTGAGCTCGAAGAGGTTGGCGGCGGCTTCGTCGGGGAGCTCGTAGCCCTCGGTGATGCCCTTGAGCCCGGCTGCCAGGATGACCGAGAAGGCGAGGTAGGGGTTGCACGCCGGATCGGGCGCCCGGTACTCGATGCGCGTCGAGCTCGGCTTGTCCTTCTTGGTCACCGGCACCCGGATCAGGGCCGAGCGGTTGTTGTGGGCCCACGTGACGTAGGTGGGGGCCTCGGAGCCGGGGGCGAGCCGCTTGTAGGAGTTCACCAGCTGGTTCGTCACCGCGCTGATCTCGCGGGCGTGGCGCAGCAGCCCGGCGATGAACTGCCGCCCCTGGGCCGACAACCCGCCGCTCGCCGGGTCGTGGAAGACGTTGGTGTCGCCCTGGAACAGGCTCATGTGGGTGTGCATGCCCGAGCCCTGCACACCGGCGAGCGGTTTGGGCATGAACGTGGCGTACACCCCCCGCTCCAGCGCGATCTCCCGCACCAGCAGCCGGAAGGTCATCACGGTGTCGGCCATCTCCAGCGCGTCGGTGTAGCGCAGATCGATCTCGTGCTGGGAGGGCGAGTCCTCGTGGAAGCTGTACTCCACGGGGATGCCCATCGCCTCCAGCATCGAGATCGTCCGGCGGCGCAGGTCCGATGCGACATCGGCCAGCGTCAGGTCGAAGTACGAGCCGCTGTCGAGCGGCTGCAACGGTTGGGTCGGGTCGCCGTTGGCGAAGTAGAAGAACTCCATCTCCGGGGCGACCATGAACGTGAAGCCCAGCTGCCTGGCCCGTTGGAGGTTGCGCTTGAGCACGTAGCGCGGATCCCCGGCGAACGGTGTGCCGTCGAGGGTCTCGATGTCACAGAACATGCGGGCGGCGTGGTTGTCCTCGGGTCCGAACGGGATGAGCTCGAAGGTGGCGGCGTCGGGCCGGGCCAGCACGTCGCTCTCCTGTACCCGTGAGAACCCGTCGATGGAGGACCCGTCGAAGTGCATGCCCTCGCTGAACGCCGTCTCGAGCTCTGCCGGCGTGATGGCGAAGGACTTCAGTTGACCGTTCACATCGGTGAACCACAGGCGGATCAGGCGGACCGCCCGTTCCTCGACCGTGCGCAGCACGTACTCTTGTTGGCGCATCATCGACGATCATGCTGCACCATCGTCGATGCTCTACGGATGCGGGCCGGGGTGGTTCACACGCCGTTCACATTCGGGCAACAATCGCGAAATCCCGGATTGGAAGCGTGGCCGCTTGCGAGACGTAGTCTCTGCCCGTCTCGCCCTGCGCACGACCCGCTTCGGGGCGAGGACACCAACCGCGAGAAGAAGAAGGTGACGTTGTGGAGAACCGTACGCCGGCCGAGGTCATTGCGTACGCGCAGGAGCAGGGGGTCGAGTTCGTCGATCTGCGCTTCTGCGACTTGCCCGGCCAGATGCAGCACTTTTCTGCGCCGCTGCACCAGCTGACCGAAGATGTGTTCGAAGAGGGGTTCGGCTTCGACGGCAGCTCCATCCGGGGGTTCCAGGAGATCCAGGAATCGGACATGCTCCTGCTGCCCGATCCCAACACCGCGATCATCGATCCGTTCCGCACCCGCAAGACGCTCAACCTGAACTGCTACGTGCACGACCCGCTCACCGGCGAGGCGTACTCCCGTGATCCGCGCAACATCGCCCGCAAGGCGGAGGCGTACCTGAAGTCGACCGGCCTGGCGGATACGGCGTACTTCGGTCCCGAGGCCGAGTTCTTCATCTTCGACTCGGCCCGGTACTCGCAGACGGCCAACGCCGCCTACTACGAGGTCGACTCCGACGCCGCCGCGTGGCGGCTGGGTGCCACCGAGAACATCGACGGCACGCCGAACCGGGGCTACAAGCCCCGTCACAAGGAGGGGTACTTCCCGGTCCCGCCGGTGGACCACTTCCAGGACCTGCGGTCGGAGATGGTCGCCATGCTCGAGGGCTGCGGCGTGGAGATCGAGCTGCAGCACCACGAGGTCGCCACCGGTGGCCAGGCCGAGATCGACATGAAGTTCGACACCATGCTGCGGGTGGCGGACAAGCTGATGCTCTACAAGTACATCGTCAAGAACGTGGCGTGGAACGCAGGCAAGGTCGTCACCTTCATGCCCAAGCCGCTGTTCCAGGACAACGGCTCCGGCATGCACTGCCACCAGTCCCTGTGGGCCGACGGCAAGCCGCTGTTCTACGACGGCGACAAGTACGCCGGCCTGTCGGACATGGCCCGCTGGTACATCGGCGGCATCCTGACCCACGCCCCCGCCATCCTCGCCTTCGCCGCGCCGACGACGAACTCCTACAAGCGCCTGGTGCCCGGCTACGAGGCCCCGGTGAACCTGGTGTACAGCCAGCGGAACCGTTCCGCCGCGGTGCGCATCCCGCTCTACTCGAAGTCGCCGAAGGCGAAGCGGCTCGAGTTCCGCTGCCCGGACCCGGCGTGCAACCCGTACCTGGCCTTCGCAGCGCAGCTCATGGCCGGCCTCGACGGCATCCAGAACCGCATCGAGCCGCCTGCGCCGGTCGACCACAACCTCTACGACCTGCCGCCCGAGGAGCTGAAGAAGGTCCCGCAGGTGCCGGCATCGCTCGAGGCGTCCCTCGATGCGCTCGAGGCCGATCACGAGTTCCTGCTCGCCGGTGGTGTGTTCACCCAGGACCTCATCGACACCTGGGTGGCCTACAAGCGTGAGGCCGAGGTGGACGCCATCCGCCTGCGCCCGCACCCCTACGAGTTCCACCTCTACTTCGACATCTGAGACGTCGTGCCGCTGACCTGCGAACTTGCAGGTCAGCGGCCCGCTCGGATGGTCTCCGGGCCGCCGGAGACGGAACGCGGCGAGCCACCCGCCGCCGAGCTCCGCCTGCCGGGGTGATCGACCCGCGGCTGCGGCCCGCGCCGTGGGAAGATCGGTGCGCTGGAGTCGGAACGGGGGCGTCCGGAGCTATGGAAGCGGCGTCGTGGAGCGTGGCCATCGACGTGGGGACCACCTTCTGCGTGGTGGCGGCGCGCCGCGCCGGCGGTGAGCCGGCTGTCGTGGAGGTCGCCGGACAGCGTCGCATCCCCTCGGTGGTGGTGGCCGAGGAGGACGGCACGATCGTCGTCGGCCAGGCGGCGGAGAACCTGGCGGCAGCCAACCCGGCGCGGGCGGTGCGGGCGCCGAAGAACCGCCTGGGCGACCCGTCCCCGCTGGTGGTCGGCGGCCGGCTCTACGACGCCACCGCACTGATCGCCGAGCTGCTGCGCCACCTGTACGACGCGGCGGTGTCGCAGCACGGCGGCATACCGCCGACCTCGGTGCGGCTGACCCATCCGGCGAGCTGGGGCCGGCCCCGCCTCGATCAGCTTCGCCGGGCGGCGCTGCAGGCCGGCATCGTCGATCCGGTGCTGCTGGCGGAACCGGTGGCCGCCGCCCTCGCCTACGCCCACGCCCATACCGTGCCAGATGGTACGTACCTGGCGGTCTACGACCTCGGGGGTGGGACGTTCGACGCCGCGGTGGTGCGGGCCGAAGGAGCGGACTTCGTCGTCGTCGGCCGGCCGGTGGGCGAGGATCGCCTCGGTGGCGAGCTGTTCGACGAGCTGTTGGCCAACGCCGTCGCCCAGCGGCTCGACCCGCAGGTGTGGGAGGCGCTGCAACTGTCCGACGAACTGCCCTGGCAGCAGGCGGCGGCCGGACTGCGGGCCGAGGCCCGCCGGGTCAAGGAGGCGCTGAGCAGCCACCCCTACGCCGAGCTCTTGCTGACCCTGCCGACCGGTATGGTGCAGGTCCGGGTGGCCCGGGAGGAGCTCGAGGCGCTGGTCGAGCCGTACGTCGCGCAGTCGGTGGAGCGACTGCGTCAGGCGGTCGGCGACGCCGGGCTGAGCCCGCCCGAGCTCGGCGCGGTGTGCCTCAGCGGCGGCGCGTCGTACATCCCGATGGTGGAGACGGCGCTGCGGGAGGCGTTCGGTGGGGTCCCGGTCGAACGGCGGGGCGATCCCAAGACCGCGGTGGCGGTGGGCGCCACGCTGCTCGGGGGCCGCGGTCCGCTCACGGTGGCCGCGGCCACTGCGCCGGGGGCGCCGGCGCTGGGCACGACGGTCACGGCGCGCTCGCCTGGAGGGGCCGTGCCCGTCGCTGCGTCGTCTGCGTCGTCTGCATCGCCGGGGGTGGCGGCCCCGCCCGGCCCGCCGGCCGCGTCGCGCCTTCGGTCCGCCCGGGTGTTGGTTCCCGGGGTGGCGGCGCTGGTGGCGGTGATCGCGCTGGTGGCCGCGCTGCTCGGTCGGGGCGGCGGCACCGAGCTCACGGTGGACGAGGTGGCGGCCAAGGTCACCACCACGACCGACGCCACGGCGCGACCGACGACCACGACCGCCGGTGCATCGACGACGTCGAGCACGGTGGCCGCGGCGGCCGGCGTCGAATCCCCGGTGGAGCGGTTCCTGGGTGCCGAGATCCGCCGCCGCTGGCAGTTCGACCCGGCGTCCTCGGAGGTCAGCGTCTCGGTCACGCTGACCAACGCCTCAGCGACGGCGTTCCGCTGGCACCACGATGAGCCGGTACCCGCTTCGCTCGCCCCGACCGGGTCGGTCCCCATCGCCGTTCCCGCCGCGGAGCTGCCCGACGCGTCGGTGCTGCGCTGGTGGTTCGAGCTGGCACCGGCCCAAGCGGCGACGTACCGCTACACGGTGCCGCGGCAGGCGTCGTGGCCGGCCACGGTCGACGCCGCCGCCCTGCAACGTTGGGAGGCCGAGCGCGCCGCAGCCGCGGTGACGCGTCAGCAAGCGATCCTCACCGCCAACCAGCTCACCGATCGCAACGCCGCGCCCGGTTCACCGATCGCCGTCGCTGCGGCGGCCGCCGCTCCGACGCCGGCCGCGGTCCCCCCGCTCGGACCCGCGCCGGTCGTGGTCGTGTCGCCCGCCACGGCCCCGCCGGCACCGACGGTGTCGATCAGCGGGCCGGCGCAGCTGTGCGCCAACCAGCCGACCGTGATCGAGGGGGTCGCCACCGGCGCGGTCTCCGGCGTGTGGACGATCTCGCAGTTCTCCATCGATGACGCGTCCTGGAGCCCGACCTCGCGCACCCAGACGCTGACGCCGGGCACCGCCGCCGTCGGCGGCAGCTACCGGGCCACGTTGCAGGTGGTCAGCTCGGCGAATGTGGCCGCCTCCGCCGTGTACGACTTCACGGTGCTGGACTGCGCGCCGGCGCCGACGGTGCAGATTCAGGGCCCGGCGTCGCTGTGCGCCGGCATCACCGGGTACTTCACCGGGGTGGCCGAGGGGGCGGTGCTGGGCGAGTGGGACCTGCCGCAGTTCGACATCGTGGACGCGTCGTGGACGCCGGATGCGCCGACGGTGTTCGTCACCCCGAACGAGGGCGCGATCGGGGGAAGCTACACGTTCACCCTCACCGTGGTGAGCGCCGGCGGACAGCTGGCCACCGCCCAGCGCACGTTCGCGGTCAACTGCTAGTCGCGACGTCGGTCCCCAGCCGATAGCTCACGCCGATGCGTCGAGAACAGCTCGCAATGACCTGTGCACGGGATCAAGCGACGCCGTCGGACCAGTCGATGAGCCGAGCATGGGTCGTGCCGTCCGTCGCCAGGCCGTTCGCGTCGGCATCCGCGCCCGGCTGGTGTCGGTGGTCATGCTGCCCGCGCTCGCGGTGCTGTTGCTCGGGGCAGGACTGACCAGGGACGCTCGCAACGAGGCGTCGCGGGCCGAGGCCACGAGCCGCGACGCGCAGGCCGTCGTGACGCTCGGCCGGCTGGGTTCACTGCTTGCGTTGGAACAGGGCATGGCCGAGGGCTTGGTGCAGATGTCCGAGGCCGGCATGGATGTCCGGACGCTCTCGCTGCTGTTCGGTTTCGACCTGCAGGACAACGTGGACCGGCTCTCGGCCGGGGTGGTGACCGCGCTCGCCGAGCTCGAGCGGCTGTTGGGGCCGCAACCGGAGCTCGCCTCACTGCTCGCCGCCCGCGCCGGGTCGGTCGGGGGGTCATCGCCGGAGGCGCCCGGGATGGCGGCGATCCGGGAGCGCTACGGGGCGGCGGCCACCGCGGTGGCCGACGTGCGGGAACTGGTGGAGTCCCGATCGCGGAGCTTCATCGAGACCGACGGCGAGTCGGCGCAGGCGTTGAGCCGGGCGGTGCTGGCCGCCGACGCCCTCGCCTCGTGGATCGCCAGCGGCAGCGAGATGGGCCGGCTGCTCAGCATCACCGTCCGCCCCGATGATGCCAAGGCCGCCGCCGGCGACGAGGTGCTGCTCGAACTGGGCGCCGCCTGGCGGGCGGAACAGGCGAGCAGGGCGAGCTTGCAGCGCCACGCAGGACCGGCCCTGGCGGCGGCGCTGGCCGAGCAGTCCTCCGGGATGGAGGACTACCAGGAGGTGCGGGATCGAGCGCTGCGTCTGTCGGGGGTGCTCCTCCCCGCGCCGGAGATGGTCACCCAGGCCGACCGTCTCAGCGTGCTCGCGGCGCTGGGCGGCGATGTGTTCGCCGCCGTCGGCGACACCGAGTCGCTGTACCGGGCGTCCGTGCGCGACGTCGACGAGGCGGCCGCGGCGATGGTGGCCGAGGCGCAGGCGCAGGCCCGGGCGACGACGACGTTCACCGGGCTGCTGCTCGGTTCGTGCGTGGTGGCCACGCTGCTCGTGTCCTGGTCGATCCTGGCGCCGTTGCGGCGGGTGGCCCGCCGAGCGGGCGAGGTGCGCGACGGTGACCTGCACGGTGCTTCGCTCGGCGCCGTCGGCCCGCCCGAGATCGCCGCCATCGCCGCCACCATCGACGAGATGGCGGACAACCTCCGGCTGCTGGAGGGCCAGGCCGAGGCGCTCGCCGCCGGACGGCTGTACGACCCGGTGCTGCACACGCAGGTGCCTGGCCGTCTCGGCATGTCGTTCCGGGGGTCCATCGAGCGGCTGACCGAGGTGACCGAGCGCCTCGCCGAGCAGGCCCGGGTCGATCCGATGACCGGCCTGCCCAACCGGGCGGCCGCCGTGGACCGCCTGCAGTCACTGCTCGCCGGCCCGGCCGATGTCGGGGTACTGTTCGTGGACCTCGACGGGTTCAAGGCGGTCAACGACTCGTTCGGCCACGCGGCCGGCGACAAGGTCCTCATCGAGATCGCCCGCCGGTTGCGGCTGCTGATGAGCGGCGACAGCCTGGTGGCCCGCCTCGGTGGCGACGAGTTCCTGTTGCTGTTGCCGTGCGTCGATGAGGCCGCTGCGGCGGAGGTCGGGGCCACGATCATCGACGCGGTGTCCTCACCGGTGGTCGACGGCGACCATCGCTACGGGGTCGCGGCCAGCGTCGGCGTGGCGATCGGCCGCGGCGGCGATGCCCACAGCCTCATCCGCGACGCCGATCAGGCGACCTACAAGGCGAAGGAGCTGGGCAAGGGGCGGGTCCAGTTCTTCGACGTCGAGCTGCGCCGCCGGATGGAGGAGAAGGCGTTGCTGCAGCGCCAGATCCGCGAGGCGATCGACGAGGGCCAGTTCGAGTTGTACGTCCAGCCGGTTTTCGCGCTCGACCAGGTGGCCGACGGGGCGGCGGGAGGGGCGGCGGGCGAGGGCAGGCCCTTGTCGACGGTGACCCGCGACGGCTGGGGCACCCGCATCACCGGGGGCGAGGCGCTGGTGCGCTGGAACCGGCCCGACGTCGGTCTGGTGCTGCCGGGCGAGTTCATCCCGGTCGCCGAGGAGAGCTGGCTGATCGTGGAGCTCGGCCAGTTCATGCTGCGGCGGGCGTGCACGCTGCTGACCAAGTGGCAGTCCGCAGGTGTGGATCTGCACCTGTCGGTCAACGTGTCGGGCCGCCACGTGGTGGACGGTGCGTTCGTGCGCGACGTGCGGGGCACCCTCGAGGCCACCGGGGCGGACCCCCGGGGGCTGCTGCTGGAGATCACCGAGAGCCACCTGCTGACCGATCTCGACACCGCCGCAGAGGCGTTGCGCCAACTGCGTCGCCTCGGTGTGCGGGTGGCGCTGGACGACTTCGGCACCGGGTACGCGTCGCTGAGCTACCTGCGCCAGCTGCCCATCGACGTGATGAAGATCGATCGGGCGTACGTCAAGGACGTGATCACCGACGTGTCCCAGGCCCCGATCCTGGAGAACCTGATGCGCCTGGCCGAGATCCTGGGCCTGTCGGTGGTGGCCGAGGGCGTGGAGACCGAGGCCCAGCTGGCCTCGCTGCGGGCGATGGGTTGCACCTCGGTCCAGGGGTTCCTGCTCGGCCGACCGATGCAGGTGGAGGCGTTCGAGCAGTTCGCCGGCATCGAAGCCGTCCTCGGCTCGGCCCCGCCTCGGTCCTCCGGCTCGCGGCGCCGGCCGGCGGCGGTGCCGGCTCAGATCGACCCGCGGTCGTAGAACAGCCGCTGCACGACCTCCCGGGCCGGTTCCGCCACGCTGCGGTACGTGGCCACCGCGTCGTCGAGCTCGAGGATCCGGTCGAGGTCCCGACGCTGCTGGGCGTCGGTTGGCAGCACATCGCGCTTCGACGCCGAGCGAAGGTAGAGGGCGTTGCGCACCAGGTCGCAGAAGCGGTAGCTGGCCCGCAGGGCGGCCGCGTCCTCGGCCTCGACGTGCCCGGCGTCCACCAGCGCGGCCAGCGCGGCCATGGTGTTGGCGCTGCGCAGTGACGGGTCGGCGTGACCGTGGGCCAGCTGCAGCAGCTGCACGGTGAACTCGACGTCGACCATTCCGCCCGGCCCGAGCTTGAGGTGCAGCGTCCGGTCGTCGGTCCCTCGGACCCGTTCGGTCTCGACCCGGCGTTTGATGTGCTGCAGCTCGGCGCGCTCCTCGCCGGTGAGCGGACGTCCGAAGGTGACCTCGTCGCGCAGGGCCTCGAAGGCCGCGCCGAGGGCGGGGTCACCGGCGCAGCAGCGGGCCTTGATGAGCGCCTGCCGTTCCCAGGTCTGCGCCCAGTCGGCGTAGTAGCGCCGGTACGAGCCGAGGCTGCGGGCGAGCACCCCCTGGTTGCCCTCGGGCCGGAGACGGGCGTCGATCTCCCAGGAGCGGTTGGCCTCGCTGGGCCCGCCGATCTCGCGCAGCACCGCCTGGGCGACGGCCTCGCCGTCGGGCTGTTCGCCGTCGTGCACGAAGATCACGTCGAGGTCGGAGGAGAAGGCGAGCTCCCGACCGCCGTGCTTGCCCATGGCGATGACCGCGAACGGCACCGCCGGCCGGCGCGCCCACAGCAGGGTGTCGACGACGACATCGGCCAGGTCGCTCAGCTCGCCTGCCACCCCGACGTACTCGTCGGTACGCATGGCGGCCCGGTCGGTGAGCAGGTGGCGCAACACGATGCGGGTCCGCTCGCGGTCGGTGAACCGGCGCAAGCGCTCGGGTCGCGCCGTGTCGTGCACGGCGATGTCCTGCCCGCCGGCGATGTCCTCGAGCTCGGTGCGGGCGTCGTGTCGCAGCTCGTCGCGGGTCCGGGGCCGGGCGAGCAGCTCGAGGTCGAGCAGATCCCGCACGGCCTCGGGGTTGCGACGCAGTCCCTGGCCGGCGACCTTGGAGGAGGCCAGCACGGTGCACAGCGCCTCGGCGACGTGGCGGTGCTGGCGCAGCAGCGGCATGACCGTCATCGCACGCGCCGGGCCGTCGAGCACGGTGCGCAGCTGCAGCAGGCCGAGGTCGGGGTTGGGGGCGGCGGAGAGCCATTCGAGCAGCTGCGGGAACAGCAACCGCAGCTGCACGGCGTGGCGGCTGGCCCCGGCGGTGAGCTCCTCCACCGCGGCCCGGGTGGCCACGAGGTCCTGGAACCCGAGCGCGGCGAGCTCGCCCTCGAGCCGCTCGGGTTGCCATGGAGAACGACCCGACAGCGCCTCGAGCAGCGGCCGGAAGAAGAGCCGCTCGAAGATGGAGCGCACCGAGTCCTGGTGGCGATGGTGGCTGTCGAGGAACTGCTCCAGCGCCCCGCGGTCGTCGCGGTCCCGGTAGCCCATGACCCGGGCCAGGCGGTCGAGCGCGGCCTGCTCGGCGGGCAGGGCGTAGACCTGCTGCTCCCGCTCGAGCTGCAGACGATGCTCCACGGTACGGAGGTAGCGGTAGGCGACGGAGAGGTGCTCGGCGTCGGCCTCGTCGATGTAGCCGCGCCGGGCGAGCTGCTCGAGGGCGACCAGCGTGGTGCGGGAGCGGATGGCCGGATCGCCGCCGCCGTGGACGAACTGCAGGATCTGCACCGCCATCTCGACGTCGCGGATGCCGCCGCGCCCGCGCTTGACCTCACGCTCGCTCAGGCCCTCCCGGGCGAGGTGCTGCTCGGCGCGGACCTTGTGCGCACGGATGTCGCGCACCGCGTCGGCGGGCCGGGGCCGGCCCCACAGCTCGGCGTCGATGGCGGAGAACCAGCGCTGGGCGAGCTCGGCGTCGCCAGTGACGAAGCGCGCCTTGAGCAGCGCCTGGCGTTCCCAGGTCAGTGCCCGCCCGCCGTAGTAGTCGGCGTAGGCGTTGACGGTGCGCGACAGCGGGCCGGCCTTGCCGTCGGGCCGCAGGTCGGCATCGGTGCGGAACACGATGCCCTCGGCGGTGGGTTCGGACATCATGGCGATGAGCCGGCGGGCCGCTTTGGCCGCCGCGAACTCGTCGCCGTCGTGGACGAAGAGCACGTCGACATCGGAGGCGTAGTTGAGCTCCTCGCCGCCGAGCTTGCCCATGGCGATCACCGCCATCGGCGTCTGCGGGTCGGCGACGCGGAGCGACGCGTCGAGGCAGGCGTCGGCCAGGGCGGCGAGCTCGCGGCCGACGCCGGCGAGATCGGTGAGACCGAGCAGGTCGCGCAGCGCGATGCGCAGGTACTCGCGTCGTTCCCACCGGCGCAGTGCATCGGCGGGTGAGACGCGGTCCTCGAGCCCGGTGACCGCGTCGTTGGCGTCGAGGACCAGCTCGGCCTTGTCCCGCTCGACGAGGTGGTCGACCACGACGAGCAGGTGGGGGGTGCGCACGACGGCCTCGGTGAGCGAGCGGGACGCGTCGGCGAGGGCGATCACGGCCCGGGCGAGGAGCGGGTCGTGGTCGATGCGCGGGGAGACCGGCTGGCCGGCGCCGCGGAGGCGCTCGACCACGAGCGACGCCCCGAGCGGATCGGCGGCGGCGGCGATGAGATCGTCGAGGAGGGCGGACACCGCCCGCGACGCTACCGGCGCGCCCTCGACGCCGTCAGGCCGGTCGGGTCCGTCAGGCCGGTCGGGTCCGTCAGGCCGGTCGGGTCCGTCAGGCCGGTCGGCTCGGGGTCAGGCTCTGCAGGTCCAGATCCAGCGGCCCTGCAGGCTCGGCGGTTTGGGGGCGCCGCCGTCGAGCACCGGGTCGAAGTCGTCGGCGCGCATCGCTTCGTCGCAACGGCTGAACACGAGGCGGTAGATCGGGCCCGAGCCGCTCCGGGTGACGAGCTCCACCTTCGCCGAGCCGTACCGGGTGCTGACCACGTCGCCGGCCCCGATGGAGGCGGGGAACTGTTCCACGCAGCCCGCTGCGCCGCCCAGCGCGGCGGCGAGCAGACCGGCCGACACGACCCCCGTGACACGGCGACGGGCCGCCGTCCGGATCGGGTCGATGTGGTCGGGACGTGCCATGCCCCCTCATCGGCAGGCGCGGCGAGCTTGATCATCCCGCAATCGGGGCAGCGTGCGCCGCCACCCGTCCGCTCAGCTCAGTGGTGGTGGATGCGGTACCGCAATTCGCCGTCCACGGCCCGGGCGGTGGCCTTGCCCAGCTGGCGCAGGTGCTCGAGGTGGGCGAAGGTCTCGCTGTCGGCCATCGTCCCCCAGGCGTGCGGCTTGAACAGGTGCCGGGAGTAGTCCGGCACGGTCAGCTCGTTCTCCGGCGCGTGCACGGCGGCGTTGGTGAGCGTTTCCAGCCGCATGCCGTGGTGCTCGATGATCTCCTTCGAGCGGCCGGCGAGGTCGTGGAACTCCAGGCCGTGGGCGGGAAGCACCACCTTGACGTCGTCGAAGGTGTACATCCGCTCGAGCGACAGGAGGAAGTCGCCCAGCGGGCGCTTCTGCGTGGTCAGCCCCGAGATGTGCGGCGTGATGGTGGGCAGCAGGTGGTCGCCGGACACGAAGATGCCTTCGGTCGGTTCGAGCAGGCAGAGGTGGTCGGCGGTGTGCCCGGGGGTGTGGACCGACACCCATTCCTTGTCGCCGAGGAGGAGGACCTCGCCGTCCACCACCCGCTTGGAGGGCTTGGGCGGCTGCCACAGCTTGGTCAGCAGCAGCGGCTTGATCCGCCAGCGCAACCGTTCCTTGAGCTGGCCGTCGGGCGGTGCGCCGCCCCAGGGCAGCGGCCGGTCCCAGGGGGAGTGGCGCTCGCGGCGGGTGACCTTGAGCAGCGCCTGTTCGATGGCGCCCATCTGCGCGTCGTAGTCCTGGGGAACGGCGACCTCTCGGATGAAGTCGTCCTCCTCGTGCGGATCCCAGTACGTCTTGAAGTTCTCGTGGGTGACCAGCTCGGCGCCGCTGACCTCTCGGATGCGTTGGGCGGCGCCGTAGTGGTCCGGGTGGGAGTGGGTGACGACGACGGTGTGGACCCGCTTCATGGGCAGGCCGACCTCGTCGAGGCGGGCCTTGAGCACCTTCCACGAGCGCAGGTCCGGGGTGCCCGGATCGATGAGCGCCACGCCGTTGCGGTCCTCGATCACGTAGCAGTTGACGTGGCCGAGTCCCGGCATGTTCATCGGCAGCTGGATCCGCAGCACACCGGGAGCCACCTCCGGGACGTGGTTCTGCGGGGGCTGCCGCTCCTGTCGCATGGTGTGGTGGAGCGTGCTCATCACCTCCACGGTAGTTTTCAAAACAAGATTGGAAAAATCGGGGACGTTCGCCTCTGGTTGGAGGACCCGCGGCACGGCGCCCGGCCCCACGGTAGGGTCGGGTCAGCGGGTGTGGTCGTCCGCGGGGGTGGGCGACGGCCGTCGAACCAGGGGGAGCTCGCATGATCGGACACGACGCGATCGCGAAGGCCGTGGTGGACCAGGGGATCGACACCACGTTCGGCGTGGTGGGCGACGCCAACGTCTTCATCGTGGACTCGTTGGTGCGCAACCACGGTCTGCGGTACGTGGCCGCCGCGCACGAATCGTCGGCGCTGCAGATGGCCCTGGGCTACGCCCGGGTCACCGGCGGGCTCGGCGTCGCCACCGTGACCCACGGGCCGGGTCTGACCAACGCGATCACCCCGTTGGTGGAGGGCGTGCGCTCCAACACGCCGATGCTGCTGCTCTGTGGGGATACCGCTGTGGTGGCCCGCCACCACCTGCAGAAGATCGGTCAGCGGGAGCTGGTGCTCGCCACCGGGGCCGGGTTCGAACCGGTTCGCAGCGGGGAGACGATCGCCCTCGACGTCGCCCAGGCGGTGCGCCGGGCCTACGCCGAGCGCCGGCCGATCGTGTTGGACATCCCGTACGACCTCGAGTTCGTGGACGTGTCGCCCCACGCCGCCCCGCGGGCGGAGCCGCCTGCGCTGGCGGTGGCTCCGGATCCGGTGGCGTTGGACCGGGCGGTCGGCATCATCGCTTCGGCCACCCGGCCGTTGGTGCTGGCCGGCCGGGGCGCGGTGCTCTCCGGCGCCCGTGAGTCGTTGGTCCGCCTCGCCGCCCGGTTGGGCGCACCGGTGGCGACGACGTTGATGGGTCGGGGGTTGTTCGAGGGCGACCCGTTCGATCTGGGGATCTTCGGCACGTTGTCCACCGAGGTGGCCTCGGAGGCGATCGCCTCGGCGGACTGCATCATCGCCTTCGGTGCCGGCCTCAACTCGATGACGACCTACGACGATTCGCTGCTGGCCGGCAAGCGGGTGGTCCAGTGCGACCTGGACCCGGCCCGGCTGGGCCTGCTGAGCAGGGTCGACGCCGGGGTGGTGGGCGATGCGGGGCGCATCGCGGACACCATCGTCGCCTGGCTGGACGATGCCGAGCACAAACCGTCGGGCTTCCGATCCCCCGAGCTGGAGGCGCGCCTGCGCCAGTTCGACCCGGCAGCGCAGTTCGTGGACCGCTCCACCGATTCGTTCGTGGATCCCCGGACGTTGACCCTGCGGCTGGATTCGCTGCTGCCGGCGGGGCGGACCGTGGTGGTCGACGGTGGGCGGTACATGCTCAACGCGCTGCGGGTGCCGGCGCGGGACCCGATGTCGTTCGTCACGACGACGTCGTTCGGGTCGATCGGCCTGGGTCTCGGTCACGCGATCGGCGCGGCGACGGCGAAGCCGGATCAGCCGACGGTGCTGCTGTGCGGCGACGGCGGGTTCATGATGGGGTGCCTGGTCGAGCTGAACACTGCGATCCAGCTGGGTCTGGATCTGACGATCGTGATCTACAACGACGGCAGCTACGGGGCGGAGCACATCCAGTTCCACACCAAGAACATGGATCCGGCCCTGTCGCTGCACCGCTGGCCGTCGTTCGCGGCGGTGGCATCCTCGATGGGGGCGACGGGGGTGACGGTGCGCAACCTCGGTGAGCTCGACGCGGCGGCCGCCGCGGTGCAGGCGCGCTCGGGCGTGGTGCTGATCGACGTGAAGCTGGATCCGCAGATGATCTCGGAAACGACGCCGGCGTCCCACTGAGGGCGGGCCGCTCCCGTACCTTTCGGTATGTCCTTCGTGCCGCCGCCGTCACCCGACGAGCCCACGCCGCGCTGTCCGCACTGTGGGAAGAAGAAGCGCGCCGTGATGAGCTTCGAGGAGCACGTCGAGGTGATCGAGGGGCCCGGGGGCGCGATCTCGACGCGGACCGAGCAGCGGCTCGAGCGGCGCTGCGCCTGGTGCGGCACGCTGCTCGAACCGCCTCGCCCGGTCGTCATCCAGGACCTCGATCCGCTCTGATCGCGACCGGCCCGGGCCGGTCGCTCAGCGGTCCGGCGGGCGGTGGTGGCGGATGGGCCGCTCCATGCGGGCGAACTTCGGCCAGCGCGACCACGGCGGGCCGGCCTCGAAGCCGCCGTCGACCACGAACTCCCGTCCGGTGATCCACTCGGACTCGTCGCTGGCCAGGAACAGCGCCATGTTGGCGATGTCGAGTGGTTCGCCCACCCGACCCAGCACCTGCGACGCCGCACCGGCGGCCCGCAACTGCTCGATCTGGCTCTCGTCGGCGTCCGGCCGGCCTGCGGCCAGCGGGGTGGCGATGAAACCGGGGCAGATGGCGTTGACCCGCACGCCGTGCTCGCCGAGCTCGAGCGCCACCGTCTTGGTCAGGTGGATGACCGCGCACTTGGCCACGCTGTAGAGGTGCGGCGCGTAGCCGACCCGGATGCCGGCCACGCTGGCGGTCGAGATGATCGAGCCGGCGCCCTGCTCCTTCATGACCGGCGCCACGTGCTTCATGCCCAGGAACACGCTCTTGAGCAGGACGTCCATGGTGAGGTCGTAGTCGGCCAGCGAGGTGGACTGGATCGGCCCCAACGCGCCGCCGAAACCGGCGTTGTTGAACAGCACATCGATCCGACCGAAGCGGTCGGTCGTCTCGGCGATCATCGCCGCGACGTCCTCCTCCTTGGAGACGTCGGTGCGCAGGAACGCGGTGGACGTCCCCAGCTCGGCGGCCAGCACGGCGCCCTTGTCGTCGTCGAGGTCGGCGATGAGCACCTTCGCCCCCTCCTGTGCGAAGCGCCTGACCGTCCCCGCGCCGATGCCGCTGGCGCCGCCGGTGATGGCGGCGACCTTCCCGTCGAGCCGTCCCATGGTTCCCCCTGCTGTCCGAGCCGGGCCGCGCCTGCAGCCCGACGGTGGGACCGATCCTGCTCCACGGCGCGCCTCCGGCGCACGCGGAGCCGGACGTGGTGCGCCGCGGACGCCGGGGTGGCGCGCTCAGCGACCGAGGATCTTGGCCACCGCTCGTTGGGTGACCCGCAACCGGCGGGCGATCTCGGCCTGGGTCATGCCGTCGGCCAGGAGCGCTTCGACCGCAGCGCGGCGTTTGGCGGCCAGCGCGGCGATGGCGGCCCGCAACCGGTCCATCTCGACGGGGATGTCGGCCGCCTCGGCGAGCGCGTCGTCGCGGTTCACGATCGGGTCACGAGCCGGAGCACGCGGAAGTG
>JADLEF010000290.1 GCA_020846295.1 Acidimicrobiales bacterium | reverse complement strand
GAATTCGCCACCAGAACGCCCGACCCTGCTCACCGCGCGCCCAAAGTGCACAAGGCGCCACACGCGCAAGAACCGACCGCTACCTCCGGAGAACCCAGAATCGCCCGCTTCCGTTATGCGCACTTTAGTATGCATCCATGTCGATTTCAGGAGTGAGCGCCGTCGTTCCGACCCGGGACCGCCCCGAACTGCTCAGGGCGACGCTCGATGCCATCCTCGCACAGAGCTGGGACAACCCGATCGAAACCGTCGTCGTCTTCGACCAGAGTGAACCGGACCTCTCTCTGGAGAGCGATGACCGCCGCCGACCCGTACGCGTCGTGCGCAACGACCACACTCCGGGGCTGCCCGGCGCCCGCAACGCGGGCGTCGCACATGCCACCCACAACGTGATCGCCTTCTGCGACGACGACGACCTCTGGACCACCGAGAAGACAGCTCGGCAGGTCGCTGTCCTCTCCGCCCAACCCGGTACCGACGTCGTGACAACGGGAGTCTCGGTCGTGACTCCTCGATCAACGACGGAGCGACTACCCGGCCGGGACCGGTTGACCCTCGACATGCTCGTCGCGGACCGCGTCTTCGCTGCTCATCCGAGCACCGTCATGGTGAGACGACGATCATTCCTCGAGACGATCGGGCCGGTCGACGAGCACATCCCGGGGGGATATGCCGAAGACTATGAGTGGATCCTTCGGGCCGCTGCTCTCCACCCCATCGCCGTCGTGGACGAAGCCCTCGTGCAAGTGCGATGGAACCTCGGGTCGCACTTCGCGGGCCGCTGGGACACGATCGACGCCGCCCTCGAGTACCTGTTGGACACGCATCCGGAGTTCGATCGCCATGCGGCGGGGCATGCGCGCATCGTGGGCCAACGTGCGTTCGCCACGGCCGCTGCGGGGAGGCGCCGCGACGCGTGGCGTCTCGTCCGGGACACGGTACGCCTCGATCCCCGCCAGGCCCGCGGCTACCTCGCGGCGGCGGTCGCGCTGCGCCTCGTGACAGCAGATCGAGTCGTCGGTTTCCTGAACCGGCGGGGCCGGGGGATCTGACTCAGGGTGTGACGGTCACCGTGAGTCCGAGATCGAAGCTCAGGTCGCTGCTCTGAGGTTCGTTCTGGTGCACCTCGACCGCGACCGTGTTCCAGCCGGCGACGAACAGGCTCGGGTTCACGGTGTAGGCGGTGTACGTGCTCTCGATCCCGCCCCATATGCCCGTTGATGCGGGTGTCGTGTACGTGATCCCCCCGGTCGGCATGTTGACACGGGTGATCTCCGTGCCGTTGAGGTAGACGACGGCACCGTCGTCTCGCAAGAGGTCCACCACCGCGGCACTGATCTGGTTCGGATCGGTGACCCAGAAGGTGTGACGGAAGTACGTGGTCATGTGCTTGGCCCACTGGTTCGAGCCGTACGAGACGACCGTGGCCTCGTCCCCGTCTCCGTAACCGAACTGACCTGGCGCCTGCGCCCAAGACGCGTCATCGAAGGCGGTCGCCTGCCAGGCCGTACCCTGGTTCGAGCCGTTGTCGAGGTAGCGCCATGCAGACTGGCGGGGAATGAGGTTGGAGGGCATGGGCGGCGAGGGTGTCGTCGCCGAGACAGGAGCGGACTGGGCCGACTCGTTCGCCGACGTATCACGCGCCGAAACCCGGTACTCATAGGCCGTACCCGGCGCAAGACCCGAATCCGTGAACGACGTACCCGACGGCGTCCCCACCGCCACACCGTCCCGATACACCGTGTAACCCGCCACACCCACGTCGTCAGTCGACGCAGACCAAGCAAGCGACACAGCCGTCTGCGTCGAACCCGTCACAGCCAAACCCGTGGGCACCGACGGCGGTGTCACGTCCGGCGTGCCTGTCGTCGCCGAGACAGGAGCGGACTGGGCCGACTCGTTCCCCGACGTATCACGCGCCGAAACCCGGTACTCATAGGCCGTACCCGACACGAGACCCGAATCCGTGAACGATGTACCCGACGGCGTCCCCACCGCCACACCGTCCCGATACACCGTGTAACCCGCCACACCCACGTCGTCAGTCGACGCAGACCAAGCAAGCGACACACCGGTCTGCGTCGAACCCGTCACCCCCAACCCGGCAGGCACGGACGGCGGCGTCACATCAGGCGTACCGCCGAGCTCGGCCGACATCGAGAGGTCGAAGCTCAGGTCGCTGCTGCCCGAGTACTGCTGGTGCACCTCGACAGCGACGACGTTGTCGCCTGAGACGAGGACGTCGGGATCGATCGTGTAGTGCTGGTAGGTGCTCTCGTCGCCGCTCGACGGAGCGCGGGTTGTGTACGTGATGGTCCCACCGGGCATGTTGGAGCGCGCGACCTCCGTGCCGTTCACGTAGACCACGGCACCGTCGTCCCGCAGGAGGTCGATGCTCACCGCGGTCACCAGGTTCGCGTCCGCCAGGGAGAAGTGCCGCCTGAAGTACGTCGTGATGTACTTGTTGCTCGCGTTCGGCCCGTACGAGACGACGGTGGCCTCGTCGCCGTCGCCGTAGCCGAGCTCGGCCGGGCCTGTCGCCCACGCAGCGTCGTTGAACGCCGTTGCCTGCCACGCCGTACCCTGGTTAGAGCCGTTGTCCAGGTAACGCCAGTGCGTGAGGGCGGGGACCAGGGTGACACCGGTCATGGCGTCGACGGGATCCGACATGGCCGATTCGTTCTCGGCCAGGTCGACGGCTGTGACCGTGTACGTGTAGGTCGTCGCCTCGCTCAACGCCGTGTCCGTGAAGGAGGTCTGGGTCGTCGCGCCCACAATCTGTCCGTCGCGGTAGACGTAGTACCCGGCAAGCGTCTCGTTGTCTGTCGACGGCTGCCATGCGAGGCTCACCGTGGTACCGGTGACACCGGTCACGGCCAGGCCGTCGGGAACGGTCGGTGGCTGTGTGTCCGCCGACGTCGCCCGCGGGAAGATCGCGAAGCCTCGCGTGGGGACACCTGCCACGGTCGTGAACTCGCCTCCGATCACGAGCGCAGACGACGTGGCATCGATGCTGCGGACTCCGTAGAAGGCGTTGATCGTGGGCTGGAACGAGCTCTCGACGTCTCCGCTCCACTTGTCGGCCACGAGCATCTTCAGGTTCGTGTTGGCCTGGTATCCCTCGTGGAACCCGAAGTACACGTTGCCCTGCGAGTAGTCCACGGCCTGCGTGTCGCCGTCGACGGTCTCGAACCAGAGCCGCCGCCTGCTCGGGATGTCCCACGTCGAGACTCGGTTGTCGTAGCCCGCGACGCCTGCGTAGAGACGGGTGCCGTCCGGGTCGATCGAGAGGGCCAGGACTTCCGTATCGGCCCGGTCGAAGGCGCTGTGCACGACGGTACCGGATGCGTTCAGCGCCGCGATGTAGCCGGGGCCTGTCCCGGCGATCTGGCTGAAAGCGCCCGCCACGTACAGATACCCGGCCGGATGCTTCTTGATGTCACGCACGGTGTTGTTGGGAGCCGGGTCGAACCCGGAGATCACGGCACCGGTGACGGCATCCACGGCTGCGAGGCGACTGCGGGCGGTCCCGTTCGCCTGTGTGAAGGAACCCCCCACGTAGACCACCCCGTTCAGCACCTCGACCGCCATCGCCCAACTGTTGAGCTGCGTGCGGAAGCTTTGCACCGCCCCCGTCGTGGCATCGACGGCGGCAAGACGGTTCCGCCAGTTACCGTTGACATCGGAGAAGGCACCGGCGACGTAGAGCCGCTGGCCGTCGTGAGCGAGGTCCATCACGCGCCCGTTCGTGTTGGCCGTGAACGCCGTGCGCGGCGCCGTGGTCGCGACGTCGAACGCGGCCAGGTTCGTGCGGGCAAGCGTCTGCCCTGTCGTCGTCGAACGCAGTTGCGTGAACTCCCCACCGACGTACAGGGTGTCACCGACGACCAGGACGGCGAACACACGTCCGTTCGTCTCCCAGCCACGCAAAGGCGTCTGGCTGTAGGGGACGGGGGCCGCATTGGCGGGGAGGGCAAGGATGCCTGCCGCCAGCGCGACCGAGACCAACCCTGCGCCCCATCGTAGAACTCGCATCGTCTCACCTGTCCCCATGGAGGTCCGAACGAAGGGTGATTCTCGGCGACCATCGTAACAACCTGCAAATCGACTTGCAGGAGCGCAGCGCCGGATCAACTCGGCCCGCGTACGAGGTCGTCGACCACTTGCGCGAAACGCCCGACCCCCTCGGGCATGGGGCGGGTGGACGGGTCGAAGCCGAACGCATCCGCGTCCACATGCAGGCGGCCGAGGAGAGATTCGAGATCCGTCTGGGTCTCGACGACGTGGGCGAGGTCATGGGTGGCGAGAAACCGCGCGAACGCACGTTGATGATCGTCGACGTGCTCACCCAAGTCGTGGTGCCGCGGAACGACAATGGGCAGTTTGCCCTCTTCGCGGGCGTCCATGATCGTCCCCGGGCCTCCCGCACACACGACGGCGGCGGCCTCCGCCATGAGGTCCCGCATCTCGCGCCAGCCGAACATCACCGCGCCCCGCGCGACCCCGGGCGCACGGGAAGTGCCGTGCTGAACGAGG
>JADLEF010000289.1 GCA_020846295.1 Acidimicrobiales bacterium | reverse complement strand
TGCCGTGCCGGCGACGGTGACGGCTACCAGCTCGAGCTGTCGGTGCTGGGCAAGGACAGCTGGGCGCAGTACGACCTGGTTACCGGCACCCCGTTGGGCAGCGTGGGCCCGGCAGGTGGGTACTACTCCGGCTGGCTCAACGGTGGGGTCCACCGCCTGCTCGACAGCGGTCGAGCCACCGCGAACTGACGTTCCCGCTGCGGCGCCGTCGGTGAGGATCGCGGTGGCCATGAGCAGTGGGGCTGCGGTTCTGCTAGCAAACGGTCGAGCGATCCGTTGGTCCGGCCGTGGACCGGGCCGGCTGGGCGCCCACCTGGGCGTCCGCGCTGGAGGGGAGATGGCAGCTATGGGGGGCCTGCGGCTCAGCGTTTGGACGGCGATGGTGTGCGGGTTGATGGCCTGGGCGGGGTTGGCCGGGACGAGCGGGGCGCAAGCGGCAGGGGTCGACCTCGCGATCACGTCGGCGTCGGGGTCGTTCGTGTCGTGGAGTCCGTCCCTGGTGCAGGTCAACGTCGGGGTGGTGAACCAAGGGACCGACTCGGCCGGCGACGTGGCACTCACGTTCGTGCCTCCCGCCGGCGTGACGTTGGTAGCAGCCTCGATCGCCACCCGGCCGTGCGCGGCGCCGGCGGCGGATGGTTCGGTGCGCTGCCCAGTCGGCCAGTTGGGCGCCGGCGTGCAGAGCGCCGCGTCGGTGACGGCGGTGAACACCGGGCTCGCGTCCGGATCGGATGTGACGCTGCAGACACAGATCAGCTCGGCCTCGCTCGACACCGACCCGCTGAACGACGTCAGGCTCGTTCCGCTGCTCTATGCCGGCGGGCCGATCCCGACCCAGCCCGGCGTGCCCACAGCGCAACTGACCCTGGGCCAGCCGGTCCTCGGCACCACGGGCACCGGCAGCGTCGTCTCGATCGATCTGCCGCTGGGCAACGCCGGTCCCTCCGACGCGTTGGGCGTCCGGGTGGTGTTCGGTCTCAGCGCCGGCACCACGCCGTCCAGCGCGTTCATCTCGGCGGCAACCCCACCCTGCCCGTTCGACGAAGCAAGACGAGAGGTCACCTGCACCCTGCCCCGACCGGTGGGCGCGGGGAGCCAGGAGAGCGTGCACCTCAGCGTGTTCCCCGCCGTGCAGCCCGACGGAGCGGCGCCCACCGTGACGGTCCAGGTGATCGCAGACACGCTCGACCTCGTACCGGCCGACAACCTCGTCACCGTCGCCTTGGCTGCGCCCAGCCCCGGGCAAGGAGCTGCGATACCGGTAGTGGTGGACGCCGACCGTGCTGCCCTGCCCTTCACCGGCGGGCGCGCGAGCCAGCTGTTCCTGGGTGGGTTGACGCTGCTCGGCCTGGGCTGCTGCCTGGTGGCAACGACCCTGTTCCGGTGGCCGAGGTCGTGGCGGTTTGGTCCGCCGTCGGACTGAGGCCCCGGGGGTCCCCATCAACGCCCAGGCCTCAGCGGACGATTGCTGCGGACACGAACCCGGCCGAAGGCGACCATGCGATCGAGGTTCGATCGCCGGGTCCGACGAAGCCAGCCGATATGCTCCGCCGCTGTTGATCCACGCCCGCGACCGGCAGGCCTACGGCCTCGGTCCGGCACCAGGGAAGCACGTTCCCTGGCCACCTGCCCGCTCTTGGAGACCGCCGACATGGCCGCAAACAGGCTCACCCCGCTGCAGGAGACCGAAGCTCGCCGCAAGGCAGCCGAGGAAGCGAGGAAGAGCAAGCAACCCGTCACTCGGACCGATGAGGAGAAGGCCATCCGGAAGGCGCGCGTCGAGAAGGCGAAGGATGCCCTCGCTCGATCCGTCGCCGTGAAGGGCGCTCATGTTGCCGCCGGCCGTGACGCCCTCAAGGACTACTTGCGCCGCCTCAACGAGCCGAACCAGCCGGACGATGCTCGATTCGAAGCGATGATCGAGGCCCCGTTCAAGGCCCCGCCGAAGAAGAAGTCGAACGCCCGCTACTAGTTCGCTTGGACCCGAACGCCACACCACCAGAGCCGCTGGCGGCTGCCGCCAAAGGCCGCCGACCTTGGCAACCCGCCCGACAAGCCCCCGAACGCGTTGCGTCGATGCTCGGCGAGCACTGGGATCTCCGGCGTCGGCGCGCCGTAACCCCTGCACGCATTCAATGGCGGTGGTCTTGCCGGCACCGGTTCTCTCCGCGCGTTTGGCGAGGAGACGTTCCAAGGTGGCGTTTGAAGACTCGGCTGAATGACGCGTCGGACTCGTAGCCGACGGCGATGGCCACCTCGGCCACGGTGCGATCGCTGTGATGGAGGAGGTCGAGGGCGAGGTGCATGCGGAGTTCGGTCAGGTAGGCCATGGCAGGCTGACCGAGCAGCTCACGAAATCGAGCAGCGAACGCCGACCGGGACATCGAAGCCTGCGACGCCATGGCCCGATCGTCCAGGGCGTTGCCGGTGCGGCGTGCAGCGCGGCGAGTGCTGGCCCGACCTGTGGATCGCTCATCGCCTGGAGCCACGCAGAGCTGGTGGCGTCAGCGCTCGTCATCCAATGGCGGACGGCCTGGATGACGAGGATGTCGCACAAGCGGGTGATGACCGCTTCGCTGCCGACGTCACGGACGCGCACTTCCTCAGCGAGCAGCTCGAGCGTCGCGCCGAGGACGGTGCGCCGAACGGTGCGCACGTGCACCACCGTGGGGAGGCTGCCCACAAGGCGCCGTGCAGTTGGATGTTCCAGTCGGAGCCCACCGCAGACCAATTCCGTGAGCGGGCCGTCGTCGCCGTAGTGCAGCACCGCGAAGTTGTCGGATTGCTCTTGGTGGGGCAGGTTGGGGATGCACGGGTACTGGGTGGGGTTGCCCGCCTCGATCGTGTGGCCAGCGCCGTGCGGGACGAGGACAAGGTCGCCGGACTGCAGCTCGAGGCGCGCTTCACCGACGACGAGCACGCATCGGCCCGAGGTGACGACGTGGAACCAGACGCTGCCGGGCATTGGCGGGATCGTTCCGCCCCAAGGCTCGCGCAGGTAGGACGGGCAGTAGAAGACCCCGGTGATCGTGATGTTGCGGAGCGCGTTGGCGATGGCGGGGACGGCGAACTCGGTGACCACGCGACCATCGTGCCGAATGGCGAACTCGGCTGCCACCGCATTGGACGATCGGCATGAAAGCTTGGACGGGCAGCTACGGAAAGGCCACGAGCAGGCAGCGATGCTGGACCCATGGCTGCTCCCGACACGTCCACGGTATCGGTGTCTTCAACCCCCACCGTCTTCCACCCCGATCCCGAAATGATCCGGCGGGCGCTCCGGCGTCGTTCGGTCGCCACCTTGAGCACGGTCTCCCCGGCCGGCCGGCCGCACGCTGCGACGGTGGTGTACCAACTCGTCGATGACACGCTGTTCGTCAGCACGCACCGCATGAGCCGAAAGGCCCGCAACGTCGCCGCCCATCCCTTCGCTGCGGTGGTGGTCGCGGTTCGACGGTTCCCCGTCGGCCCGCCGGCCAGCGTTCAGTTCCAAGGGCCGGCCACGGTCATCGCCCACGACGACGCCGAGATCGTCGCCCTGGTGGGCGCTGGGCGGCTCGACCGGATCACAGCCCATGGGGAGCTGCAGCTCGACGGAGGGTGCTTCCTGCGCGTCGAGCTGCCTCGTCGCGCCGTTACCTACGCGTTGGGGATGCCGCTGTGGCGTGTACTGCGCAACCCCCTCGACACGCAGGGCGAGGTCCACCTCACCATCGATCAGCCATCGGCATCGCCTGGCCCGCGGTGATGCTCAGCCTGCCCCTAAGCCGATTGAGGGGGTCCGGCGCCGACGGCGTGCAACGTGCAGCCATTGGCCGGAGTGATCACGTGGTCGTCGGGCATCGACACCTGGATCGTCCAAGACGGCAACGACGGCGGGTGCGTGCGCGACGAGCGTCCGGGCGCACCGAGCAGCCGTGGACGCCCACGCACCAGAGCCGCACAGCCGTAGTCCAGGGGTGAATGCGGTTGCGTCGATGTCGAGCGGGTCGGGCTCGGTCTGGCTTCGCCGGGCGTGCGTGCGGTTCGGGCTGGGTCGGCGGCAAGCAAACGTCAGACCTGGTGAGTCTTGAGGTCGACTCGACGGCCGGCACGGCCCCGCTCGGGCGCAGTGCCGTCGCGGGTCAGGCGGCGATGAAGATGTGATCCTGTGCGATCCGGCCGTCGTCGTTGAGCACGAGGACATCCATGCCGGTCAGCGCCAGTTGGCCGTCGGGCGTCAGCATCTGCCACGCGACTCGCGCCATCCGGTGGTTGAGGGAGGTGCCGGTGAGCACGATGTGAAGGCCATGACCCTGGATGTCTCGCTCGTTCACCTGACCGATGTTGTCGGCGATGGCCCGCCGTCCGGTGAGGCGGAGATCGCCATCTTCGGACGAGAAGAACTCGGCGTCCTCGGCGTAGGCAGCTGCCACCAGCCGCTCTCTGGTCGCGGCATCCGTCGCGCTCCACGCCTCGATGTAGGTCGCGGCGAGGGCCTCGATGGTGTCGATCATGCGGTCGTCGGTCATGTTGGTCACTCCAGGCTGGTTGTTTGTTGACAGCGTCAGCATACGTTTGAGTGTTGACGCTGTCAACGTACGAGACCTAGGGTTGGTGGGTGCCTCGCGATGGCGGCCCCACCCGTTCGGCGATCATCGCCGCAGCGAGCTCGCTCCTAGAGGCGGGCGGACCCGACGCCGTCACGCTCCGCTCTGTTGGTACTGCGGCCGGGCTGTCGCGGTCAGCGCCCTACCGGCACTTCGCAGACAAGGCCGACCTGCTCGCCGCACTCGCCCTTCAAACCCTCATCGACTTGGCGGCCGGCGTCCGCGAGGCAGCGGCGGCCGGTCGGAAGGACTCGCGCCTGCACCGAGGCTGCAGGGCCTACGTCACGCTGGCAACGACTCGACCACATCACTACCAGCTCATCTTTGGCGATCGGCCGATCTCGAATCCAAGCTCGGCGATCGAAGCGGCGGCCGACGACGGCATCGCCGCCTTCGTGGACCTCGTGGAACGTGCCCAGGCCAATGGGGAACTGGGCGAGGGACCGCCCAGAGAGCTGGCCACAGTTCTGTGGGCGCTGCTACACGGCCTAGCCCAGCTCCAGATCACCGGCCACCTGAGCGAGCCACGAACAGTTGAGGGCGAGGCCGGCCTGAACGCGCTCATGGCCCTGGCGCTCGCATCGCTCCGATCCTGAGTGGAGCACAGCGGGGAACCAGCCAGCGGCAACAACGCGGCCATACGCCGTCGGCGCCCCCGACCACCCGGCCCTACTTCCGCCCCCGGTGTCGCGCCCGGTATCGCCGGGGTGCTCGATTTGTCCGGCCTGCCGGACAACCGGCGAGACCGAGCCGCCGCACACCACCCACATCAACGCTACGGAGCTCGCCCGGTCGCGTCTGTCGGCGAGCGCTGGCAACCGACACACCTGGGAGCCTCTGCATGTGCTCTGACCAGGTGTTTCGTGTGTGTCGGAGAGGGACTTGAACAGCAAGGGAACACGTGTTTGCCCGTCTTGTGGAAACCCTTTCCATCCAGGTCAGCCACCTTGTTTCAGCTTCTTAGGCGAGTGTTCGAGATGTACTGAGATGCTGCGTCCAGGGCAGTTCGCGGACAAAGTTGCTGACAAATCTGCTGACAAACGACACAGCTGACCTGCGCTGGAACCGGCCTCGGGGGGCTGGCTGCTGACATCGACGGCAGCGTTGGGCTCTTGACGCCCAAGCGCTCGCTGGATCCGCTCTCATGGGCGGCGGCTCGGATCTCTGAAGGTTTGCTCCAGACGGCGCGCCCCGGTCAGGGCGAGGGGGCGAGTAGCCGGTTGAGTGAGGCTCTGGCGAGGGCGGTGAGGCGGGGGTCTTGGGCGAGTTCGGCGATGAGGCGCGCTTCGGTGCGGGTGAGGGCGGCGGTGCGTCGGTCGTCGACGCCGAGGAGGGTGGCGAGTGAGTCGAGGTCGCGGAGGTGTTTGGCTCGGCTGGCGGGGGTTTGGGAGCTGATCTTGGTGACGGCGGCGGCTTTGCCGAGCAGTGCGCCGGTGACGGTGGGCAGGCGGATATCGGCGGTGGGTCCGTCGGCGAGGGTGATGGTGAGCCATTGGCTGCGGCGGAAGGCTTGGGTGGTCCCGGGGGCGGAGAGGGTTCGGCCTTGTCCGAGTCGCAGGCGGGCGCGGGCGCCGATGTTGTCCGGTGCGAGGACGTCGATGACGGCGCCATTGCGCCGGTAGCGGTGGGCGATGCCTTCGGGGCTCGGCTCGTCTTGGGTAAAGCCGGCGTCGCGGAGGCTGTCGTGCATGGTGGCGAGTCCGGTCGGTTGCACGCGTAGGTCGACGACGACGTCGATGTCGTCGGTGGGGCGGATGTCTCTGGCGTTGCGGTGGACTTCGTGGACGAAGACCATCTGTCCGCCGACGAGCAGCCAGTGCTCGCCGAAGCTCGTGCTGAGCTCGAGTAGCGCTGCCCAGGACTCGCCTTGCCGACCGGCGAGCGGTGGCAGGTGGACCGCGGGCCGGTCAGCCATCGAGCCCTGCGACGAGGGCCTCTGCGGCGACCCAGTGGCGGGGATCGCCCGATTCCATGAGATCGAGCGCCACAGCGGCCGCGGGCGCCGGGTTGGTGGCGGGTGGGGTCGGCTCGTCGGTGAACGGCCAGAAGCGATCGTCGACGACGCGGAGGATCACGCGCCCGAGCGGGTCCTCAACAGCGGCGATGTCGCCCAGCAGGCGTGCCGCGGGGGAGGCGGGAAGGTAGAACTCGTCAGCGGCGTCTTCGAGTGGGAGCAGTTGCCCGAGCTCGATGGCGGCAGCGACCCCGCTGCGCCGGACGTGTGGGTGGGCGGCGAGGTGGGCGAGGTCACCAGCACTGAGTTGGTAGCGCTGCACCGTGGCCCGTTCGCGGTAGCGGCCCGCCGAGGCGAGGTCGACGTTCCCGGCGATGATCTCCCGCCACGCCCGGGCGGCTTGCAGCGGTCGGCCCCGACGGTTGGCCTGGTGCCGGCGGGCGACGACCGCGTCGCGAGGGACCGCCCAGGCGTTGCCGAAGCGGACGCCGGGGAGATCCCCGGCGACGACCAGTTGGCGGACGCGTTCCGCTGAGACCCCCAACATCGTCGACGCATCGACAAGCGAAACCAGCTCAACAGCCACCCCGATCAAATTATCGGACTAATCCAAGATTTACAAGGTCGAGACCGCCCGAACATTCGGCTGCGGTCCTCGACCGAACGGAGTGAACGGCCATCTCGAGGGGTAACGGCACCGGCAGGAAAGGCATCTCGCGGTCAATTCGTCTCCGACTGCCGCTGACAAATCGCGGACAAACCGGCCTGCGGGGAGGTTGTCCACAACCTGCTACCCGGGCTGACCAGCGGTTTCGCTGGTCAGCCTCTGTCTCGGAGAGGGCGAACCTAACCCTGAGTACACGCGACCCGTGGGAGGCGTGGCTCGCCGCGGCATAGTTGATGACCTGGACTTTCGCGCTCGACGGGATGGTGATCAGCCACGGCGTCGAGCGCAGCCTCGCTGTCGAACTCGCACCGGATCACGCAACGGCCACAGCCTTGACATTGTGGCTACAGGGGTGGTCACACGAGGAGGTTCGAGCATGCGATCGGTCGGTGTGCGGGAGTTCCGAGACCAGGCGACACAGATGATGAGCGCGGGCGAGACGTTGGTCATCGAGCGGCACGGCCAGCCGATCGGCTTTTTCGTGCCGATCGCCGCGAAGGACCGCCGCGCCGGGCGCGAGGCACTCGGGCGACTCGGCCACGCCGTTGACGAGCTGCTCGCGGCGACGGGCCTGACCGAGGACGAGCTCGTCGCACAGGTCTCGCCCAAACGCCGCCGCTGATGCGGCTGGTCGTCGACACCAGCGTGCTCGTGGGCGAACTGCTGCGAGCCACAGGCCGGCAGCGTCTCGGCGACGACCGACTCGACCTCCCGAGTTCCGCAGTTGGTGGGCATTTTCGGGGGTGTTGGCGGGTGGATATGCTGGTCAGCGGGTTGCGGCCGGTCTGATGGGTCCGAAAACGTGGGCACACGACTGACGTTGTATGTGTCTGTGGT
>JADLEF010000288.1 GCA_020846295.1 Acidimicrobiales bacterium | reverse complement strand
CCAGTGGGTGCAGTGGTGGACATCGCACCAGTGGGCGGGCCGGTCACAGTGCGGGAACCGGCAGGTGCGATCGCGTTGGACGATGGCGTTCCAGATCCCTTCGGGCCATTGCCGGGTGGCGCGTCCGACGTCGAGGAGCTCGCTGTGGGCGCCGAGCACGACGCGGACCCAGGGGCTGTCGCACCACGCTTCGGGTAGGAACGGCCCGTCCGGCTCGACCGTCGTGCCGTCCGCGTTGGGGTGGACGACGAGGTTGATGCGGTAGCGGCCGCTGCGTGACTTCTGCCCGGGCGCATCGCGCGCAGGGCCTGGGCGGCGAGATCGACCAGCCCCTGCGCTCGCATCGCCCCCACCGACAACCGCTCGACCGACGGATCACCGTCGCGTTGGGCCTGCAACTGGCGGGCGATGGATTGGTCGAGCGCCTGGTTCAACAGGGCGCCGTCGTGGGGGTTCAACACGCCGTCGAGCCGCCAGCGGCCGTCCAGCAACTGGGAGAGGTGCACGCTGGCTTGTTCGGGTGGCGTACCTGACGGTCTGTTCGGGTCATGCCGACGGTCCTCCGCGGCTGCTTTCCAGGCTCGGGCGGCGAGCACCAACTCGGCGACGGGCAGCGCCACGAACGCGGCGTCGGTGTCAGCGTCGTACTGCTCAGGATCCGACCGCCGGCACTCCGTCAACAACCGCACCCGCTGCTCGGACAGCGCACCACGTTCCGCCGCGGCCGTACTGGCCGGCATGTGCTGCAACTCGACCGCCTGACGCACCACCGCCCGCGCCGCCGGCCCGCTCAGGCTGGTGTGACAGGCCAGCCAGGCGCCGGGCGACACGAACCCCTCCGCCCGATACCCGCCGTCATGCTTCACCCGCAACGCTTCACGACGCAGCAGCTCCTGGGCGAGGTTCACCACCTTCTGGAGCAACCCGACCCGACACGACGGATCACCGATCAACGACAACCGTTGCACGGTGGCCTGCAACCTGCATTCCATGCCCGCCGACATGGAACAATGCTAGCGGTGCTCGGTGCTGAAACGGACTAAGATCTGGAGGAAACCGGCTCTCCGTGGTTGAGCGGATTGGGATGGGTCGGTGATGGTGGGATTCACGAGTGTGGGTCAGAGGTCCATCCCTGCATGGAGTTGCGACACCTTCGGGCTGGAAGGATCCTGTTGAGCGTTGGCCCTTCGCGGCGTGTGAGAGTTGCTCGTCGGCTTGCGCCGCTTGACGGTGACGATCGAGTGGCCGCAGCGTTGGTCGGCTTTTCGGAGCTGCGGCTCACGAGCTCACGCATCCGAGCCCGCACATCGTTCGGGAGCCCCGGCCGCTGACCCGCGTCGGTCTCAGCCCGGCGGACCCACAACCGCAGGTCTCGCGGTTGACAGTGAGCTTGTCCGCGGTCGAGCACACCGCCTTCCAGAGCGACGGGTACTCATGCTGGCGCCCGAAGACCATCCGCACAGCTCGCCCACGCCGCCCCGCCGAATGCTACTGCCCCTTCGGTCGTGGCGGTATCACCCATCCTCTCAAGGGAAGGAGCAGTCACCGAACCCGGGGCGCGTCAGTGTTGTGCCCGGCGGCAGTCGGACCGAGCAGCATGGCTGGTCGGGGTTGGTGGGATTGGGCTCGTGGAGGCCAAGCCGCAGGTGGCGGCCAAGTGCGTTTCCGCACCGCCACAACGGGCATTGCGCGAGTGCGCAGGCGGTTCAGCACGTAGTTCCAACGAGTGGGCCTCGACTCGCAACGTCCGTTCCTCGACCGTGTTGAGGACCGGTCGGGCCGGAGGTAGCGTCGAGGCCATGAGCGAGGGCCGAGCGGGCGACGGTGCCTTCTACCGTTCGCTCGCCCCATGGTGGCCGCTCATCTCGCCGGTCGAGGACTACGCCGAGGAGGCCGCCTACATCGCCCGTCTCCTCCGTGCGCACCGCCCGCCGGTGGATGCCGTGCTCGAGCTCGGAAGTGGCGGTGGGCACCTGGCCTTCCACCTCGCGCCCTCGTTCTCCCTCACGCTCACCGATGTCGCCGTCGACATGCTGGCCATGTCGGAGCGGATCAACCCGACCTGCCGGCACCTTCCCGGCGACATGCGGACCCTGCGCTTGGGCGAGACCTTCGACGCGGTGCTGATCCACGACGCGATCGAGTACATGACGACCGAGACCGATCTCGCCGCTGCGGTGTCGACTGCGGCGCAGCACCTCCGCCCGGGCGGGCTGGTGGTGCTCGTCCCGGACCAGACGGTCGAGAGCTTCGAGCCAGGCAGCGACGTGGGCGGGGCCGACGGCCCGGACGGCCGCGGCGTCCGATTCCTCGAGTGGACGTGGGACCCCGATCCGACCGACACGTGGGTCCAGACCGAGTACTCGTTCGTCCTGCGCGACGCCAACGGGTCGATCACCGCCGCGCACGAGTCGCATCGGACCGGTCTGTTCCCCGAGTCGACGTGGCTGCGCGTGCTCGCCGACGCCGGGTTCTCGCCGAGCCGGATCGTCGAGGAGACGAGCGAGGACCGTCCGGGTCGCGTGCTCTTCCTCGGGACCCTGCGGGCCTGAGCGCTCGTCCGCTTCAGGCGCCGACGTAGGCGGCGAGGTGTTCGCCGGTGAGCGTGGTGCCGGCGGCGACGAGGTCCGCCGGTGTTCCCTCGAACACGATGCGGCCGCCGTCGTGGCCGGCTCCGGGGCCGAGGTCGATGATCCAGTCGGCGTGGGCCATGACCGCCTGGTGGTGTTCGATGACGATGACCGAGCGGCCGGCGTCGACCAGGCGGTCGAGCAGGCCGAGCAGTTGTTCCACATCGGCGAGGTGCAGGCCGGTGGTGGGTTCGTCCAGGACGTAGATGCCGCCCTTGTCGCCCAGGTGGGTCGCCAGTTTCAGCCGCTGTCGCTCACCACCCGACAGCGTCGTGAGCGGCTGGCCCAGGCGCAGGTAGCCCAGCCCGACGTCGACCATGCGCTGCAGGATGGTGTGGGCGGCCGGCGTGCGGGCCTCGCCGGCGGCGAAGAACGCCTCGGCCTCGGTGACGGACATGGCGAGCACCTCGCTGATGTCCCGGCCGCCGAGCCGGTGCACGAGCACCGCGGCCTGGAACCGCTTGCCCTCGCAGTCGTCGCAGGTGATGGCGACGCCGGCCATCATGCCGAGGTCGGTGTAGATCACGCCGGCGCCGTTGCAGCTCGGGCAGGCCCCCTCGGAGTTGGCGCTGAACAGCGCCGGTTTCACCCCGTTGGCCTTGGCGAACGCCTTGCGGATCGGGTCGAGCATGCCGGTGTAGGTGGCCGGGTTGCTCCGCCGTGAGCCCTTGATGGCGGCCTGGTCCACGGTGACCACACCGTCGCGGCCCGAGACCGAGCCGCCGATGAGCGAGCTCTTGCCCGAGCCGGCGACGCCCGTCACCACCACCAGCACACCGAGCGGTATGTCCACGTCGACGTCCTGGAGGTTGTGGGCGCAGGCGCCGCGGACCTCCAGCGCACCCTTCGCGGTGCGCACCGTCGGCTTCAACGACGCCCGGTCGTCCAGATGCTGCCCGGTCAGCGTGCCGCTCGCCCGCAGCTCCTCCACGGTGCCCTCGAAGACCACGTGGCCGCCGGAGGTGCCGGCACCGGGCCCGAGGTCCACCACGTGGTCGGCGATGGCGATCGCCTCGGGCTTGTGCTCCACCACCAGCACCGTGTTGCCCTTGTCCCGCAGCCGCAGCAGCAGCGCGTTCATCCGGGCGATGTCGTGGGGGTGCAGCCCGATCGTCGGCTCGTCGAAGACGTAGGTGATGTCCGTCAGCGACGAACCGAGGTGACGGATCATCTTGGTGCGCTGCGCCTCCCCGCCCGACAGCGTCCCCGACGGCCGGTCGAGCGAGAGGTACCCCAGCCCGATCTCGACGAACGCGTCGAGCAGGTTGCGCAGGGAGCCGAGCAACGGCCCCACCGACGGTTCGACGAGACCGCGGACCCAGCCGGCGAGGTCGCTGATCTGCATGGCGCACGCGTCGGCGATGTTGATCCCGTTGACCTTCGACGATCGCGCCGCCTCGTTGAGGCGGGTGCCTCCGCAATCGGGACAGGCGGTGAAGGTGACCGCTCGCTCGACGAAGGCGCGGATGTGGGGCTGCATGGCGTCCACGTCCTTGGACAGGAACGACTTCTGGATCGTCGGGATCAGGCCGGCGTAGGTGACGTTGATGCCCTCGACCTTGATCTTGGTCGGTTCCTTGTGGAGCAGGTCGTGCAGCTCGCGCTCGCTGAAGCGGCCGATCGGCTTGTCGGGGTCGAAGAAGCCGCAGCTGCGGAAGATGCGGCCGTACCAGCCGTCCATGGTGTAGCCCGGGATGGTCAGCGCGCCCTCGTTGAGGGACTTGCTGTCGTCGTAGAGCGCGGTCAGATCGAAGTCGGTGACCGAGCCCATGCCCTCGCAGCGCGGGCACATGCCGCCGGCTCGGCTGAAGGTGCGATGCTCCGTCTTCTGCTCGCGACCCTTGGCGACGGTGATCGCACCGGAGGCGCTGACCGACGCGACGTTGAACGAGAACGCGTTGGGCGGGCCGATCTGGGGCCGCCCGAGCCGGCTGAACACGATGCGCAGCATGGCGTTGGCATCGGTGGCGGTGCCGACGGTTGAGCGCACGTTGGCGCCCATCCGCTCCTGATCGACGATGATCGCGGTGGTCAGGCCGTCGAGCAGGTCGACGTCGGGCCGGGCCATGCTCGGCATGAAGCCCTGCACGAACGCGCTGTAGGTCTCGTTGATGAGCCGCTGCGACTCGGCCGCGATCGTGCCGAAGACCAGCGAGCTCTTGCCTGAGCCCGACACGCCGGTGAACACCGTCAGCCGTCGCTTCGGGAGCACGACGCTGACGTCGTTGAGGTTGTTCACCCGGGCGCCGTGGACGCGGATCAGGTCATGGCTGTCGGCCGGGTGGGCCGTCGCCGCCGTGGTCGCCGTGGTCGCCGTGGTCGCCTTGGTCATCGTGTCTCCATCCCTGCGGTCCGGGCGCGGCCGCGCCGCGCCACGCTAGGGCGGGGAGGCGCTGCCGTCGTGTCGCCGGCGCGATCAGGCCTGCGCGATGCGCACCAGGTTGCCCGACGGGTCGCGGAAGGCACAGTCCCTGGCCCCCCACGGCTGGGACACCGGTTCCTGGAGCACCTCGGCACCTGAGGCTCGCACCCGCTCGAAGGTGGCGTCGAGATCGTCGGAGCGGAAGATCGCCGCCTGCAACGCTCCCTGCGTCACCAGCGACAGCAGAGCATCGCCTTCGGTCTGCGAGCGGCCGCCGTGCGGTTGGAACAGCACGATGTCGACGTTCTGGTCCGAGGCGCCGACGGTGACCCACCGGAAGCCGTCGGCGGCGACATCGTTGCGCACGTCGAGGCCGAGCGCGTCGCGGTAGAAGCCCAGTGCGACGTCCGGATCGTGGACGGGGATGAACATTGCGGAGACGGTGACTGCCATGGCCACGACCGTAAGCCCGCCCACCGGTGCTGCGCTTCTCCGATCCTGCTCGGTCCGGGCACGGAGCGAAGCCGTTGGTGTCGCTCAGCCTCCGGTCGGGCTGCGCCTCGGTCGCATGGCGATCTTGCTCACGCACGAGGGCACGACCTCGAGGCCGCGGTGGTCCCGCGCCCGGTACCGCGACGGGGTCTCGCCCACGATCTCGGTGAAGCGCGAGCTGAACGAGCCGAGCGACGTGCAGCCGACGGCGATGCACGCGTCGGTGACCGACATGCCCTGGCGGAGCAGGGCCTTGGCCCGCTCGATACGTCGCGTCATGAGGTAGGCGTAGGGCGTCTCGCCGTAGGCGGCGCGGAACCGGCGGGAGAAGTGCGCCGGTGACATCAGCGCCGCGCTCGCCATGGCGGGGACATCGAGGGGTTGGGCGTAGTCGCGATCCATCATGTCGCGGGCCCGACGAAGGTGCGCCAGGTCGGCCAGCTCCTCCGGCGTCATGGTGGCGAACCTTACGTCATCGGGTGGCGGAACCGCCCGAGGGGCCGGCCGACGGCGATGGCGCCGGTGAACCAGGCGACGGTGGCGACGGCGATGGTCGGTCCCGGTGGGGTGGCGAGGTGGTAGCTGAGCGTGAGGCCGCCCAGGGCGGAGCTGACGCCGATGACGACGGCGAGCGCGGTCATGGTCTCCACCCGGTTGGTGAGCAGCCGGGCGGTGGCCGCCGGCGTGATGAGCAGGGCGACGCTCATGAGCAGGCCGACGGTGTCGAGGCTGACCACGACGGTGATGGAGATCAGGACGATGAGCGCAAGCTGCAGGGCCCTCACGTTGACGCCCACCTGGCGGGCATGGGGAGCGTCGAAGGTGATGGTGCGCAGGTCGTCGAACAGCACGGCCACCACCATGAGGGCGACGGAGGTGAGCGCTGCGTTGACCGCGAGGTCGCTGCGGTCGGCGGTGACGATCTGGCCGAACAGGAAGTGGGTCAGGTCCACGCCCGCCCGGTCGTTGCGGGAGATGAGGAGCACCCCGGCTGCGAACAGCAGCGTCTCGATGACGCCGATGGCGCTGTCCTGGCTGACGCGTCGTTGCCGTTCGAGCAGGGCGACGAGCAGTCCCATGAGCAGCCCGGCGCACAGCGCCCCGATGGCGACGTTGATGCCGGCGAAGTAGGCGGCGGCGACGCCGCTGAGGGTGCCGTGACTCATGGCGTCGCCGAGGTAGGCGATGCGCCGCAGGACGACCCACACCCCGACGGTCGGCGCCAGGATACCGATCAGGACGGCGACGAGGCCGGCGTTGCGCATGAACGAGCTGCCGTACGGCTCGCTGAACCAGCGAAGGAGGTCGGTCATCGGCTCAGCGCGTCGGGGACAGGGCGGAGCCGAACGTCGCCTCCAGGGCTGCGTTGTCCAGAGCCCGGGCGGGTGGACCATCGGCGACGAGCCTGGTGTTGATGGCGAGGCACCGGGCGAAGCGCCGTCGGGCGAGCGCGAGGTCGTGGGTGGCGACGAGCAGCGTGGCGCCGTCCCGGCGGAGCGCCTCGAACAGGTCGAGCATCGCCTCGGTGCGGGGCTGGTCGACGCCGCTGAGCGCCTCGTCGAGGAACAGCAGCCTCGCCTCCTGGGCGAGCGCGCGGGCCAGGAAGGCGCGCTGGACTTGGCCGCCGGAGAGTGCGCCGAGCGGCCGGTCCGCCTCCGCCGCCAGCCCGACACGACGCAGGGCCGTCTCGGCGGCACGACGGTGCTCGCGCCCTGGGCGCTGCCCCGTGCGCAGGAACCGGCGCCGACCGGCCAGGGCGAGCTGGCCGACGGTGATGGGGAACCCGTGATCGATGTCGGCCCGTTGGGGGATGTAGGCGGTGCCCATGCGATCGCGTCGATGGTGGCAGCGGTGGCCGGCCAGCTCCACCGCCCCGCGATGGGCGACGAGCCCGCACAGGGCGCGCAGCAGCGTCGACTTGCCCGCGCCGTTCGGTCCGATGACGGCGACGAGCTCGCCGGCTCCGACTTCGAAGCTGACCTCGTGCAGGGCAAGGTGGGTGCCGTAGTGCACCGTCACACCGTCGGCGCGCAGGGCCGGCGGGGCGGCCGGGGTCACGGCTCGCAGCCGAGGCCGTCGGCGAGGCGCTCGAGGTTCTCGCGCATGATCCTGGGGTAGTTGTCGGCGCGCTCGGCATCATCGCTGTCGACGCCCTCAATGGGGTCGAGCAGGTTCAGCTCGGCGCCGATCTCCTCGGCCACGGTCTCCGCCAGATCGGGCGGGGCGATGGACTCGAGGAAGATGGTGGTGACGCCTTCCGCCTTCGCCTCGGCCGCGATGGCCTCGAGGGAGCGGGCGTCGGGTTCGACGTCGGGTGAGATGCCGGCGATCGGGATCTGGCGGAGCCCGTAGCTGTCGGCAAGGTACCCGAAGGCGCGGTGGCTGGTGACGATGACCCTCGACCGGCACGTCGCCAGGGCGGCGCGGTACTCGGCGTCGAGGCCGTTCAACCCGGCGAGGTAGGCGTCTGCGTTGGCCCGGTACTGATCGGTATGGTCGGGGTCGAGCTCGCTGAGCGCCGCGGCGATCGCGTCGACGATCGTGATCATGCGCTGCGGATCCAACCACACGTGCGGGTCGACGTCGCCGGCCAGGACCTCGCCGTCGACCTCGCCCTGCGTCCCCGCGAGCTGGCGATCGACGGTGAGCAGCTCCACGTGGTCGAGCACGTCGAGGGCGATGAGGCCGGGGGCGTCGGCGACGGCGTCCTCGACCTGGGGTTGGAACCCGCGGCCGATGAACACCGCCAGCTCCGCATCATCGATCGCTTCGACCTGACGGGCACCGAGCTCGAGGTCGTGCGGCCCCAGCCCCGGCGGGGTGAGCCCGGTGACGGTCACCAGGCCGCCGCCGACGGCCCTCGTCGCCTCGTGGAGCGGGTAGAAGGCGGCGACCGCCGAGATCGTGCTGTCGCTGAGGGCGGTCCGGTCCGCTGCGTCGTCGCTCCCACACGCCGCGAGGCCGGCGAGCAGCAGGGCCCCGGCCACGGCCGGGCGCATCGACTTCCTGTGCCGGCAGACGCAATCGATCATCCCGCCATGCTAGTCAAGAATAGGAGTGATTCCTAATTCAGTGAAGAAGCCGGCAGGCCTGCTCCACGAGCGCGGCGGGCAGCTTGGCGTGCGGGGTGAGCACGGTCCGCGTATGCGGGTCGAGCCGAACGGCGTGACCGGCGCGGAAGCGGATCGACACCGTGCCGTCGGGTTCGAGGGTCAACGTGTGGCTCACGCGGCCATCGCAGTCGAGTAGGTCGACCGAGATGAGGTGACGGTGCAGGTTCACGGGGACTCGCTTCGCGTTCGATCGTGTGGTGGCGGGTTGAGGGGTTAGGGAATAGGAACTACTCTCAACACTATGCGGCCTCCAGCTTCCTCCCCGCCGACCGTCTCGACGCCGCGCAGTCGGCGTCCGCTGAGCGTGCAGGCCTGCGACGGCTGCTGCTGCGGCACCGCCCGCAAGCATCCGGGCGTGGATCATGCCGAACAGCGGGAGCGGTTGCAGGCAGCCGCCCGCCACGGCGGGGGGCGATACCGAACGGTCGGCTGTCTCGACGTCTGCCACGCCTCGAACGTGGTGGTGGTGCGCCGGCCCGACGGCAAGCGGGTCTGGTTCGGCCGGGTGCTCGACGCGGCCACGCTCGACGCGCTCTGCGACTGGATCGGGCGCGGCGCGCCGCCGGAGCTGCCGGATCGCCTGACGGCCCACGCCTTCGAGCCGAGCGCCGCGCCCGTGCAGCTCACGGCGCGGCCATGAGGGCGCACCCGCCGGGTTGTCCGGGCCATCGATGACGAAGGAGAGCAGATCATGAGCGAGTCCAAGGTTCCGGTGACGGTGTTGACCGGCTTCCTCGGTTCGGGCAAGACCACCTTGCTGAACCACATCCTCACCGAGCACCACGGCCAACGCATCGCGGTGATCGAGAACGAGTTCGGCGAGGTCGGCATCGACGACGGGTTGGTCGTGCGGGCCGAGGAAGAGATCTTCGAGATGAACAACGGCTGCATCTGTTGCACCGTCCGGGGCGATCTCATCCGCATCCTCGGCACGCTGCTGCGGCGCAAGGACCGCTTCGATCGCATCCTGGTGGAGACCACCGGGCTGGCGGACCCGGCTCCGGTGGCGCAGACCTTCTTCGTGGACGACGAGATCGCCGCCGCCTGCACGCTGGACGCCATCGTGACCATGGTCGATGCCAAGCACCTGCTCGCCCATCTCGACGAGGAGAAGCCCGACGGCGTCGAGAACGAGGCGGTCGAGCAGTTGGCGTTCGCCGACCGGATCATCCTCAACAAGACCGACCTCGTGTCGCAGGAGGAGGTGGACGAGGTCGAGCGGCGCATCCGGCAGATCAACACCGTGGCCGAGGTCATCCCGGCGCAGTTCGCCAAGGTCGACCTGCACCGCATCCTCGGCGTCGGCGCGTTCTCGCTCGAACGGGTGCTCGAGTCCGACCCCACCTTCCTGTCGGCGTCCGAGCACCAGCACGACCTGACGGTGACCTCGGTCGGCATCGAGGCCGACGGGGACCTCGCCCCCGACCGGCTCAACGCCTGGTTGGGTCGCCTGCTCCGCGAGCAGGGCACCGACATCTTCCGTTCCAAGGGCATCCTGGCCATCGTCGACCAGGCGAACCGCTACGTGTTCCAGGGCGTGCACATGCTGCTCGACGGTGCGCCCGGCGCGCCCTGGGCCGACGGTGAGACGCGCCGCAACCGCCTCGTGTTCATCGGCCGCAACCTCGACCGGGCCGACTTGGAGAGGGGCTTCCGGACGTGCCTGGTCGGATGACCGAGCCGGTGGCGCAGCGGTGGCTCACCGACCGCCGTGCGTTCCAACCGGTCTGGGAGCACCGCCTCGAGGACTGGGTGGCCGCGGTGGCGGTCTCGCCCGACGGTGCCTTGGTGGCGGCGGGTTCCTCCGCCGGCGACGCCGTGGTGCTCGACACCGTCGAAGGGCGGCCGGTCGGCGAGCCGGATGCGCACGGACACGGGGTGTCCGCGCTGGCCTGGTCGTTCGATGGAGGCCGGTTGGCCACCGGTGGGCAGGACGGTGCCGTCCGCCTGTGGGATCGGGCCGAGGCGCGCCCGTGCGCGGAGTGGCGCGAGCCGGGCTGGGTCGGGGCGCTCGCCTGGGCGGCCAACGGCATGCTGGCCGTCGCGGTGGGCAAGTGCGTGGTGGTGGCCGACCGGGACGGTGCGGTGCTGGCCCGGTACCGCGATGCCACCTCCACCGTCACCTCCCTGGCCTGGTCCTCCGACGGTCGGCGACTCGCCGCGGGGAGCTACGGCGGGGTGCACTGGTACGAACCGTCGACCGACAGGGCCAAGGCCCACAAGTTCTTCGCCTGGAAGGGCTCGGTGCTGGCGGTCGCCATCTCCCCTGACGATAAGTGGCTCGTCGGCGGGGCGCAGGACAACACCATCCACGTGTGGCGCCTCTGGGCGGGCACGGACTGCGAGATGTCCGGCTTCGCCTCCAAGGTCGACCAGCTCACCTGGCACCACAGCGGCCGCTGGATGATGGCGGGCTGCGTCGGGATGCTGACCCGCTGGGACTTCTCCGGCAAGGGCCCCGCCGGGCGCAACGCCGAGCTGTTCGAGACGAACGACACCCGGGTGCTGGCCCTGCGGTACCAACCGAGGGGTGACCTCGTCGCCGGTGCGCTCGCCGATGGTGATGGCGGCGCGCTCGTGGTGTGGAAGCCGGGGCGATCCCGTCAGCCTGCGTACGGCTACCCGCTGGGCGAGCTGTGCGGCAGGTTCGCGTGGTCGGTCGATGGATCGAGCATCATCGCCGGCACCGCGTCAGGCCGTTTGGCCCGCGTCGCCATCGGCTGAGCTCATCGATCGACGCCGCCGCCGGTGGCCCGCCCCCGTTCGATGATGTTGCGCATCATCGGGATCATCGCCTCGTCCATCAGCGCGCCCTTCACCTGCACCGCGGCGCGGCCCTCGGCGCGCGCCGCCTCGTAGGCGGCGAGCAGCTCCTCCGCCTCGGCCACCTCCTCGGGCGAAGGCGACAGGATTCGGTTGGTGGGCTCGACGTGGGTGGGGTGGATCACCGCCTTGCCGCTGAAGCCGAGCGCCACCGAGCGGGTCAGCTCGCGCTCGAGGCCGTCGAGGTCCTTGATCCGCATCCACGGGCCGTCGACCGCCTCGAGCCCGGCGCCCCGTGCGGCGATGGCGATGCGCGACCGTACCGCATGGTATGCGTCGCCGGGGTAGGCCTCGATGGCCGGGGCGCCCCACCGCGACCCGAGCGACGTCGTGAAGTCGCCGATGCCGAACAGGATCGCCTCGGCCCGGCCGGGCGCGGCCCGGGCGATGTCCTCGATGCGGGTCAGCGCCGCGGTGTCCTCGATGGCCAGCTCGAGCCCGATGCGGCGATCGAGGCCGGCCCGTTGCTCGCACATGGTGAGCAGGCGGTCGAGGAAGCGCACCTCGTCGGCGTCGGCCACCTTGGGGATGAGCAGCACGTCGAGCACGTCGCCCGCCTCGGCGACGAGCGTCTCGATGTCGTCGAGCGCCCAGGGGGTGTCGAGCCCGTTGATGCGCACCGAACGGCCGACCCGTCCCCACTGCAGCTCGCGGAGCGAGTCGATCACCAGCCCCCGGGCCTCGACCTTGCGGTCGGGCACCACCGCGTCCTCGAGATCCAGGATGACGATGTCGGCCCCCGTTGCGATGGCCTTGGGCACGCGGGCCACGTCGGGGCCGGGAACGAACAATTCGGAACGCCGGAGCCTCATGGGCGAGACCGTAGCCGTCCCGCCCCAGGCCCGGCGCCGGGTCGCGAGGCAGGAGGGGACGGGGCGGGACGGCCACGGCGCCGATCAGGCGAGGTCGAAGCGGTCGAGGTTCATCACCTTGTCCCAGGCGGCGACGAAGTCGCGCACGAACTGCGCTTCGCCATCGGCGCAGGCGTACACCTCGGAGATCGCCCGGAGCTGGGCGTGGGCTCCGAAGACGAGGTCGACCGCGGTGGCGGTCCGCTTGAGCGCTCCCGTGGCCCGGTCGCGCCCCTCGAACACGGCCTCCGATCCGACCGACGGCTTCCAGTCGGTGCCCATGTCGAGCAGGTGCACGAAGAAGTCGTTGGTCAGCGTGCCAGGGCGGTCGGTGAACACCCCGTGGGTGGAACCTCCGACGTTGGCGCCGAGCACCCGCAGACCACCGATGAGCACCGTCAGCTCCGGCGCGTTGAGGGTCAGCAGGTTGGCGCGCTCGAGCAGCAGGGTTTCGGGGGGCAGCTTCTCGCCCGCCCGCAGGTGGTTGCGGAAGCCGTCCGACGTGGGCTCGAGCACGGCGAAGGACTCGACGTCGGTCTGCTCGGCCGACGCGTCGGTGCGCCCGGGCGCGAAGGGCACCACCACGTCGTGCCCCGCGGCCCGGGCCGCCTGCTCGACCGCGGCACAGCCGCCCAGCACGATGAGATCGGCGAGCGACACCCGGATGCCGTCGGTGCGGCCCTGGTTGAAGTCCTGCTGGATCCGCTCCAGCTGGGCCAGCACGGCGGCCAGCTCGGCCGGCTCGTTGACCGCCCAGTCCTTCTGCGGTGCGAGGCGCAGTCGCGCCCCGTTGGCGCCGCCGCGCTTGTCGGTGCCGCGGAAGCAGGACGCTGCCGCCCACGCCGTGCGCACCAGCTGCGGGATGGACAGGCCCGAACCCAGGACGGTGGCCTTGAGGGTGGCGACATCGGCATCGCCGATGAGCTCGTGATCGACGGCGGGAACCGGGTCCTGCCACAGCTGCGGGCCCGGGACCCACGGGCCCAGGTACCGCGAAAGGGGCCCCATGTCTCGGTGCAGCAGCTTGTACCAGGCCCGGGCGAAGGCGTCGGCGAACTGGTCGGGGTGCTCGTGGAACCGTTTGGCGATGGGCGCGTAGATCGGGTCGAGCTTCAGCGCGAGGTCCGTCGTGGCCATCATGGGGGCGTGGCGCCTGGTCGGGTCATGGGCGTCGGGCACGGTGCCCTGCGCAGCGGGATCGGTCGGCCTCCACTGCTTGGCGCCGGCAGGGCTCGTCGTCAGCTCCCACTCGTAGTTGAAGAGGTTGTCGAAGTAGCCGTTGTCCCAGACGATCGGGTTGTTGGTCCAGGCCCCCTCGAGCCCGCTGGTGATGGTGTCGGACCCCTTGCCGGAGCCGAAGGCGTTCTTCCAGCCGAGCCCTTGGTGCTCGACGGGGCACCCTTCGGGCTCGAGCCCGACCAGTGCGGGGTCGCCGGCGCCGTGGCACTTGCCGAAGGTGTGACCGCCGGCGATGAGCGCCACCGTCTCCTCGTCGTCCATGGCCATGCGGCGGAACGTCTCGCGGATGTCGTGGGCGGATGCGAGCGGGTCGGCGCTGCCGTTGGGGCCCTCGGGGTTGACGTAGATCAGCCCCATCTGCACGGCCCCCAGCGGATTGGCCAGCTCGCGCTCCCCGCTGTAGCGCTCGTCCCCGAGCCAGGTGTCCTCCGGCCCCCAGAAGACCTCCTCGGGCTCCCAGATGTCGGGCCGCCCGAACGCGAAGCCGAAGGTCTCGAACCCCATCGACTCCATCGCACAGTTGCCGGCGAAGACCAGCAGATCGGCCCACGAGATGGCGCGGCCGTACTTCTGCTTGACCGGCCAGAGCAACCGGCGGGCCTTGTCGAGGTTGGCGTTGTCGGGCCAGCTGTTGAGCGGGGCGAAGCGTTGCGCCCCGCTTCCGCCACCGCCGCGGCCGTCCTCGATGCGGTACGTGCCGGCGGCGTGCCAGCTCAACCTGATGAAGAGCGGCCCGTAGTGCCCGTAGTCGGCGGGCCACCAGTCCTGCGAGGTCGTCATCAGCGCGAACACGTCTCGTTTGAGCGCATCGACGTCGAGTGCCCTGAACGCCTCCGCGTAGTCGAACTGCTCGCCCATCGGGTTCGCCAACGACGAGTGCTGGTGGAGGACCTGCAGGTTCAGCTGGTTCGGCCACCAGTCCTGGTTGGTGCTCGGCCGGGTGCGCTTGGGCGTCGGCGCAGTGATCGCCGGGTTCTCGCTCTCGCTGCCGCTCTGTGACACGTGGGTCCTCCCCTTGGTCGGTTCCTTGTGCTTGCTGGGTGGGGTCGATGTCGGCCGGCCGTCGGCGCGATCCGAACGTCGCCGTCGGCGTGGCCGCCGCACTACTGGGGGTCGGGGGCGGCCTCGGCGCAGCGCCGGCACGTACCGTGCAGCACGACGGTGGTCCGTGCCACATCGAAGCCCGCCAGCTCTCCCTGCCGGAGGCAGGAGACGTCGAGATAGGTGTCGGCGATCGCTCCGCAACCGTCGCACACCAGGTGCTGGTGGTCGTCCACGTTGGCGTCGAAGCGGATCGCCGCGGTGCCGATGGTGTGGCACTGGATCTCGCCCATGGCGGCGAGATCGTTGAGCGTCTGGTACACGGTCCGCAGGGAGATCGACGGCATGCCGGCCGCCACCCTGTCGTAGATCGTCACCGCGGTCGGATGGCCGGTGTCGCCCTGCAACGCCTCGAAGATCGCCACCCGTTGCGGGGTGACCTTCAAGCCCTTGCGCCGGAACAGGGCGACGAGCTCGGTCGGGCTCTGCACAAGACACTTCTTTCCTTCATCGACACTGACGCACCGAATCCCTCACCGAGCATCGACGCATCACACGGATCGCTACGAGATGCTCCATTGCCGCTTCCCCACGAGTCGGCCCCGTTCCCCCGGTCGCCGGTCCCGCCGTTGCGGCTGCGCGCTGAGCCAAAGGCCGCGAGGTCGCGTCGCCGATCTCCATCGGGATCCGCCCTCGGATCCGTCGCGATGGGCATCTCGCACCTCCAGTTGTGAAAACCGGGCTGGTCGGCAGTGTCGCGCCATCACGCAGCAAAAGGAAGACCACTTCGCCCGTCACGGTGCGACGACGGCGCGTTGCAGCGGTGGGCGAGGCCGCGGAGGTGCTCGGTGGCCGGAGGCAACGACGCCGGAACGCAGGCTCGGGGAAGCTGCTCACCCGGCCACCGTCACCTATGAGGTGGGTAGGGCCCCGGATGGGTGACACCGGCGCGTCGGTTTCTCGACGGCGACGGGCTCGCGCTCCCGCCGCGGGCGCGCCACGGACGTACTGATCGGTATCGAAGGTGGTGTGATCCGTGCAGCGCCACCCGGTGGAGCGCCGCCTCCAGTGCCGGGCGCCCGGGCGGCCGGCTCACCGCGCCGGCGCCGCTCGACGCGCCGCTGGCCGCGCCCTGGGAAGCCTGCCGCTCGATCTCGATGAGACCCGACCCCCGCCCTGGTTCCGATAGCGTGACCCCGGCTCTCGGACCGTTGGGGTGATGAAATGGCAGGTGGCCTGATCGGCCTGTTGGATGACGTGGCGGCGCTGGCCAAGCTGGCCGCCGCGTCGATCGATGACGTCGGGGCCGCCGCCGGCAAGGCGAGCGTGAAGGCCGCCGGTGTCGTCGTGGACGACACCGCGGTCACCCCGACCTACGTGCACGGCCTGGCCGCGGACCGCGAGCTGCCCATCATCAAGCGCATCGCGCTGGGGTCGATCCGCAACAAGTTGCTGTTCATCCTCCCGGCCGCGCTGGTGCTGAGCGAGTTCGTGCCGATCCTCGTCGAGATCATCCTCATGATGGGTGGTGCGTTCCTCTGCTTCGAGGGCGCGGAGAAGGTCCACCACCGCTTCGCCGGCGATCACGGGAGCGAGGACCTGCCGGCGGCAGCGGTCGGCGAGGACCAGGAGGCCAAGACGATCTCGGGCGCCATCCGCACCGACTTCATCCTGTCCGGCGAGATCATGGTGATCGCCCTCAAGGAGGTGATCGACGAGGGGTTCGTGTCGCGGGCGATCATCCTGGCCGTGGTGGCCGTGCTGATCACCGCCATCGTCTACGGCCTCGTGGCGCTGATCGTGAAGATGGACGACATCGGGTTGCGGATGGTCGAGCGGGGCGGGACGACCTCGGCCCGCGTCGGGCGTGGCCTGGTGAGCGGCATGCCGAAGTTGTTGAGCCTGCTGTCGACCGTGGGTACGGCGGCGATGCTCTGGGTGGGCGGTCACATCCTCCTGGTCGGTGCGCACGAGCTCGGCTGGCACGGCCCTTACGACGTCGTGCACTCCCTCGAGGAGCCGGTGCACGACATCGGCGTGGTCGGCGGCGCCCTCGGCTGGTTCGTCAACACGCTCGCCTCGGCCATCCTCGGGATCGTCGTCGGCTTCCTGATCGTCGCCGTGGTGACCCGCCTGCCCATCGGCAAGGGGCACGAGGCCGCCAAGGCCGCCCACTGACACCTCCCGAGGATGATCGGGCTGGTCAGGGGCGTGTTCTGCCCACCGGGCGCACATTCTTACGGTGTTCGGTGAGATAACGGGTTGACGAACCGGCACTTGTTCCCTAGATTGTCTCCTCGCCCCAAGCGGTTCGCCGCAAGCGGCAACGCAGCTCTGAGATCCTCCGGGATCGTCATCTGCAACGAGTGACACTGGGCTTTCGGGTCTTGCGTTCCTTGAAAACGGAAGAGAGGACGAATAACGGCTAGTGCGGGGAAGCCTGCGCCGGATCCTTTGGGTTTGGTGTTGGTGGAACCATGTCGATTCCGAGTGCCTCCCTCGGCTCTGTCATTTGTTTGATGGGGTGTGGAGGTATTGATGGTCAGGTGGCTGCATCCTTTTGGGGGTGTGGTTTCTGGCTCTCGTTTGATCGTTCGGCCCTTTGGGGTTGGCACGGTTTTGATGGAGAGTTTGATCCTGGCTCAGGACGAACGCTGGCGGCGTGCTTAACACATGCAAGTCGAGCGGGGGCCATCTGGTGGCAACACTGGGGAAGCTCTAGCGGCGAACGGGTGAGTAACACGTGAGGAACCTGCCCCAGACTCTGGGATAACTCGGGGAAACTCGAGCTAATACTGGATACCGTCACCGGGGGGCATCTTCTGGTGACGAAAGAATTTCGGTTTGGGAGGGTCTCGCGGCCTATCAGCTTGTTGGTGGGGTAATGGCCTACCAAGGCGACGACGGGTAGCTGGTCTGAGAGGACGATCAGCCACACTGGGACTGAGACACGGCCCAGACTCCTACGGGAGGCAGCAGTGGGGAATTTTGCGCAATGGGCGAAAGCCTGACGCAGCAACGCCGCGTGCGGGAAGAAGGCCTTCGGGTTGTAAACCGCTTTCGACAGGAACGAAATTGACGGTACCTGTAGAAGAAGCCCCGGCCAACTACGTGCCAGCAGCCGCGGTAATACGTAGGGGGCGAGCGTTGTCCGGATTTATTGGGCGTAAAGAGCTCGTAGGCCGTTCGGTAAGTCAGATGTGAAAACTCCAGGCTCAACTTGGAGACGCCATCTGATACTGCCGTGACTAGAGTCCGGGAGGGGAGCACGGAATTCCTGGTGTAGCGGTGAAATGCGCAGATATCAGGAGGAACACCGACGGCGAAGGCAGCACTCTGGGCCGGTACTGACGCTGAGGAGCGAAAGCGTGGGTAGCGAACAGGATTAGATACCCTGGTAGTCCACGCCGTAAACGTTGGGCACTAGGTGTGGGGACTTATCAACGGTTTCCATGCCGTCGCTAACGCATTAAGTGCCCCGCCTGGGGAGTACGGCCGCAAGGCTAAAACTCAAAGGAATTGACGGGGGCCCGCACAAGCGGCGGAGCATGTTGCTTAATTCGAGGCAACGCGAAGAACCTTACCTG
>JADLEF010000287.1 GCA_020846295.1 Acidimicrobiales bacterium | reverse complement strand
CGGCAGAAGCGGCGAGCGTTAGTACACCTGATATGAGCGATTCGGTAGGGCAATACCTCAACGAGATCGGTCTCGTACCCCTCCTCACGGCGGACGAGGAGCGGGAGCTGTCGAAGGTCATCGAGGCGGGTCAGCGGGCGAACAAGCAACTCTGCGCGGGCGATCGAAGTCCGCAGGTCGTGCAGGCGATCGAGGCGGCTGCCGTGGCGAAGGACCGGTTCATCCGGGCCAACCTCCGCCTGGTGGTCAGCGTCGCCCGCCGCTACCCGCTCCCTCCCTCGATGGAGCTGCTCGACCTCATCCAGGAGGGCAACCTGGGCCTCGAGCACGCCGTCGACAAGTTCGACTGGCGCAAGGGGTTCAAGTTCTCCACCTACGCCACGTTCTGGATCCGCCAGGCCATCGGCCGGGCGCTGGACCAGAAGGCGTCGCTGGTGCGGCTGCCGGGCGACCGGTCCGCCTCGCTGCGCGCCGCGCTGCGCCAGGTCTCCGGCGACGGTGACGAGCTGGACGAGGAGCACGCCCGGCTGCACCGCCTCACCACCCCCACTTCGCTGGATCGCACCATCGGTGACGACGACTCCAACGAGCTGGTGGACCTGCTGCCGGACTCGATGCCCGGCCCCGAGCAGGAAGTGGTGGCCCGGGTCGAAGAGCAGCTCATCACCGACCTGCTCGAGGTGCTCGACCCCCGCGCCCGGTACGCAGTCGAGCAGCGCTTCGGCCTGCAGGACGGCCGCAAGCGCAGCTACCGCGAGGTCGGCGAGGAGCTCGGCGTGACCGCCGAGGCCGCCCGCCGCCTCGTCAAGCGGGCGGTCAGCGCGGTGCGCGACCAGGCCGCCCAGGTCATCACCGCCGCCTGAACCGGCGCATCGGCGGGACCGAACAACGCTCCGACGGAGCCCGGCGGGATCTCCCCCGCCGGGCTCCGTCGCGTCCGGGCTCGGTCAGACGCCGGCAAGTCGTTTGGCGAAACACTCCCGAAACGGCGAGGCTTGGGGGGTGAGCACCCACACCTGGAGCCCGACGTCCTGGCGGAACTTCCCGGCCCAACAGCAGCCCTCGTGGCCCGATGAGGCGGCGCTCGACGCCGCGCTGAAGGTGTTGGCGAGCTATCCCCCCCTCGTGTTCGCCGGGGAGGCCCGCGCCCTCAAGGCCCAGCTGGCGGAGGTTGCCGCCGGCCGGGCGTTCCTGTTGCAGGCGGGCGACTGCGCCGAGTCCTTCCACGACTTCGTGGCCGACCGCATCCGGGACAAGCTGAAGGTCATCCTGCAGATGGCGGTCGTGCTCACCTACGGCGCAGGCGTGCCGGTGGTCAAGGTGGGCCGCATCGCCGGCCAGTACGGCAAGCCCCGCTCGTCGGACCAGGAGGTGGTGGACGGCGTGTCGCTGCCGAGCTTCCGCGGGCACAACGTCAACTCCGAGGTGTTCACCGCCGAGGGCCGCCGACCGGACCCGGACCGCATGGTCACCGGCTACCACCAGTCCTCCGCCACGCTCAACCTGCTGCGGGCCTTCACCAAGGGCGGCTTCGCCGACCTCAACCGGGTGCAGGCCTGGAACCAGCAGTTCGTGGCCAGCTCGGCCGAGGGCAAGCGCTACGAGGAGCTCGCCACCGGCATCGAGCGCGCCCTGCGCTTCATGAAGGCCTGCGGCATGGACACCGCGGCCGAGGCGCAGCTGCACCAGGTGGACTTCTACACCAGCCACGAGGCGCTGCTGCTGGGCTATGAGGAGGCCCTCACCCGTCAGGATTCGCTCACCGGCGACTACTACGACTGCTCGGCCCACATGGTGTGGATCGGCGAGCGGACCCGACAGCTCGACGGCGCCCACATCGAGTTCCTGCGCGGGGTGCACAACCCGATCGGGGTGAAGCTCGGCCCCACCGCCACCGGGGAGGAGGCGCTCGGGCTGTGCGAGGCGCTCAACCCCGAGCGCGAGCCCGGACGGCTGACGTTCATCTCCCGCATGGGCGCCACCAAGGTCCGCAGCTGCCTCCCGCCGCTGCTCGCCGCCGTCCGCGACGCCGGCCACCCCATCGTCTGGGCGTGCGACCCGATGCACGGCAACACCTTCACCGCGTCGAGCGGGCGCAAGACCCGCGACTTCGACGACGTGATGGACGAGGTGGCCGGGTTCTTCGATGCCCACACAGCCGAGGGAACGTGGCCCGGCGGCGTGCACGTCGAGCTCACCGGGGACGACGTGACCGAGTGCCTCGGCGGCAGCGAGAAGATCCTCGACCACCACCTCGACACCCGCTACGAGACGATCTGCGACCCGCGGCTCAACGCCCGCCAGGGCCTCGATCTGGCCTTCCGGGTCTCCGAGCGGCTCTCGAGCTAGGCGGGGCGTGCTCGCCGGCGACGACGCCGCGTCCCGATGGCGGGGCGAGGTCGCCGGCGACAGACCGCGTCAGCTGCCGTAGCTGTAGCCGAGCCCGGCCCGGGCGTCCATCTGCACGCCGTAGGCGGGGATCGGGTAGCGCAGACCGTTGCGCGACAGCGCCTCGAGCCCGGCGATCATCTTGGGCACGAACTCCGGCGGGGTGGCCAGCAGCAGCTCGTCGTCCGGCACCGCGCCGTAGCGCCGCTCGGCGAAGCACGGGATCGACACCGACGGTTCGCGCAGCTTCAGCGCACGCCCCCACGAGTCAGCGCAGGCGGACTCGCCCACGCAGCCCCACTCGAAGTTCTTGTACCCCGACCACTGCAGACCGTTGATCATCAGGATGGTCTGCGCCGGGTTGGCGTAGATGAGGCAGATGTCCGGCGGGTCGAGCCGGCCGGCGGTCAGCGGCGACACCGCCACCGCCTCGTACTGGCCGAACGGCACCGTGTGCATGGCGTGCTGGTGAGCTGAGGAATCCTCGAGCGTCTCGAACCACACGCCCTTCATCCGATCGCCCGACAGCCACTCGTCGTCGCGCGGGTGCAACCCGATCACCGCGCCGCACTGGGCGCCGACGAAGCTCTCCCGGGTCGCCCCCACCGTCCAGCCGATCCGCGACGCCATGGAGACGATCTGGTCCATGGTGTGGATGCTGTTGGGGCGGCGGATCTTGGGGATCGCCTCCATCTCCTCCTTGGTGGCGAACATCTTCATCCCGATGGGCGTGGTCCGCAGGCGCAACAACCGGTTGAGATCGGCCACGATCCCCGGCCAGTCGTACGCCCCCGCACCGGCTGCACCGGCAATGGACACGCTGGTGTTCTGCACGTCTCCCGTCGTCATGGGCGCACCCTAGCCCCCGACCCCGGGGCCGAGTCGCTCCGCGCCGCCCCGACCGAGCCCGGACCCCGAGCGGCAGGGCCGTGCCGCTCAGGGTACCGTACGGTATGGCATGGTCGGGCGCCGTCGCCGCGTCAACGTCGAACCACCCATCGATCCGGCCACCGCGTCGCCCTCGCCGCCCAGCGGGTCGACCGGTGCGGCACGTCCCGAACGCGAAAAATCTCGCCGATATGGGTATCAGGCGGCCGGGACGGCGCTCTTATCCGACGTGGCGCAGCCAGTCCCGTGGTCGGAGGGGATCACGGGACTGGCGTGCGCCACAGCCGCTTCTCAGCCGGCCGGGGCGTCGCGATCGGCGCGATGGGCGCTCTGGGTCGGAAGACCGACCAGGTGCGCCGCGTCGTTGTAGCGGACCAGCCGCCAGCGATCGGGGTGCACCCCTGCCGGATGGCGGGCGGCGAGTTCGGTGATCGACGCGTTCAGCGTCCACAGGTCGTACTGCGCCCGGCCGCTGAGCCCGAGCGCCATCCGGAACGCCACGTCGATCACCCCACCGTGGCAGGACAGCAGCGCGCAGCGCCCGAGGTTCGCATCGATCAGCCGGTACAGGGCGAGGCTCACCCGGTGCTGGAACTCGGCCACCGACTCCGCCTCGGGGGCGAGGCGACGGTGCGGGTAGCGATCACCCTCGTAGGGGCCGAAGCGGGCCTCGACCTCGTCCCAGCGCAGGCCGTCGGCCCGCCCGGGCCGGTGCTCCTCGAGGTCGGCCTCGACCAGCTCCTCGAGGCCGAGCACCTCGTTGAGGATCTGCGCCGTCTGCGAAGCGCGCGGCATCGGGGACGTGTACAGCACATCCACCGGCGGTTCCCCGCCGGCGCGGAACCGTTCGCGCAACCGGGCCGCCTGACGGCGGCCCAGTTCCGACAACCCGGTGCACCCCTTCGCACCGCCCACGATCTGCTCGACCGTGGCGTTCGACTCGCCGTGGCGCACCAGGAGCAGGCGCGTCGTCACCAGCTCCGGTGCCACGATGGCGTCAGCTCCGTCCGGCCCGACCGCTCAGGCCAGGTTGTCCACGAACGCCTCGAGCTGGCGCAGGTTGCGGCACTCGAAGGTGCCGTTGCAGTACTGGCCGTACTCACCGACGATCGAGTCACCGGTATCCCAGTAGCTGCGGGGCTCGGGGTTCAGCCAGAACACCGAACGGGCCTTGCCCCGGATCGCCTTGATGATCCAGCTCTGCGACGAGTGGTAGTTGTTCCGGGCATCGCCGAGGATCAGCACCGTCGTCTTCGGGCCGATCTCCTTGCCGTAGCGCTCCCAGAACACCTCGAAGGCGTGGCCGTAGTCGGAGTGACCATCCACCCAGACCACGTCGGCCTCGGTGTTGACCCGATGCACCGCCTCGACGATGTCCTCGGTGCCCTCGAAGAACTTGGTCACCTCGTCCAAGCCGTCGATGAACACGAACGCCCGAACCTTCGAGAACTGTCCGGAGATGGCGTACACCAGGTGCAGCGTGAAGCGGGCGAACGCCGCCACCGACCCGGAGATGTCGGCCACGATGAAGATCTCGGGCTTCTTCGGGCGGGGCCGGCGGAACTTCGGCTCGGCGGGCACGCCGCCGTAGGACAGCGAGTGGCGCACCGTGTTGCGGAAGTCCAGCGCGCCGCGACGGCCATGGAGCCGCTTGCGTTGCAGGCGCACCGCCAGCTTGCGGGTCAGCGGGTAGATGGCCCGCCGCAGCTTGACCATCTCCTCCCGGCTGGCGTGCATGAAGTCGACGTCTTCGGGCAGCGGCTTGCGCAGCGTCTTGGCCATCGCCTCGACGCCGCGGTCGGCCACCAGCCGTCGACGGATCTCGGCCTCGATCTCCTTGCGGAGCATGTCGACGCGGTTCTCGTACTCGTCGTTGGTGAGCCGCTGCTCGAGCGGCGTCATCTCCCCGCCGACCTCTTCGCGGGCCTGCTCCATGAGCTTGGCCATCACGCCATCGAGATCGAGGTTCCGCAACGTGCGGTACAGGTAGTAGGTGCCACCCACCGGGCGGCCCGGCTCCATCCCGGCGAACCGCTTCACGGAGACCTTGGCCACCATCTTCATGAGGCCCCGGTCGCCGCTCATCAGCGCCTGGTAGAGCAGCTGGGCCAGCTCCTCGGGGGTCATCTGGTTGCCGCCGCCACCGCGGCCCTGACCCTCGCCCTCGCCCTCGCCTTCCTGGTCGCCGTCGCCCTCCTGGTCCTGGTCGTCCCCGTCCTGGTTCTGACCGTCCTGGTTGTTGAGGTCGTACTGGTCGCCGCGCAACGAGAAGTAGATCTCGAAGACCGTCTCGAACGCCTTCCAGTGGCTCTGGTTCTTGACCATGGTGGCGGCCAGGGCGTACTTGAACGCTTCGCGGTCCTCGAGCGGGATGTGCTTGACGGCGAGCATCGCATCGAGGTTCTCGGTCAGGCTGACCGGGATGCCGGCGTTGCGGAGCTCGACGACGAAACCGTTGAGCAGTTCCAGGATCGGTTCGCCGAGGCCTGCGGGGACGGCGCCGTCGTCGACGACGGTCATGACGTCTTCTGGAACTTGGAGGGCGCGGAGGTCAGCTCCTTCGCCGCCTTGGCGATGTCGGTCTGGTACTTGAGGAGGATGTGCAACGTGTCCACCGCCTCCGCCTCGGTCACGTTCTGCACGCCCAGCAGCATCAGCGTGTTGGCCCAGTCGAGCGTCTCGGACACCGACGGCGCCTTCTTCAGCTCGAGGTTGCGGATGGTGCGCACGATGCGGGCGACCTGATCGGCCAGGTTCTCCGAGATGTCGGGCACCTTGGTGAGCACGATCTCACGTTCGCGCTCGAGATCCGGGTAGTCGATGTGCAGGAACAGGCAACGGCGCTTGAGCGCCTCGGAGAGCTCCCGGGTGTTGTTCGACGTCAGGAAGACCAGCGGGATCTGCGTCGCGGTGATCGTGCCCAGCTCCGGGATGGAGACCTGGTAGTCGGAGAGGATCTCCAACAGCAGCGCCTCGGTCTCGATCTCGACGCGATCCACCTCGTCGATCAGCAGCACCACCGGATCGGTGGCCCGGATCGCCTCGAGCAGCGGACGGGTCATCAGGAACTCGTTGGAGAAGATGTCGTCGGACATCTCGTCCCAGTTGCCGCCGGTCTCCTTGGTGTTGCGCTCGGCCTGGATGCGCAACAGCTGCTTCTTGTAGTTCCACTCGTACAGCGCCTTGGCCTCGTCGAGACCCTCGTAGCACTGCAGGCGGATCAGGCGGGCACCGAGGATCTCGGCCACCGACTTGGCCAGCTGGGTCTTGCCGGTACCAGCCGGACCTTCGACCAGCACCGGCTTGCCGAGGCGATCCGCCAGGTACACGACGCCGGCGATGCCCTCGTCGGCCAGGTAGTCCACTTTGCCGAGTGCTTCGCGGACAGCCGGCACCGATTCGAAACGAGCTTCCATGGCAGGAGCATACGATTCTTCGTCGGCCCCGTCGCAATCTCTTCTGACCAGTCCGTCAACTCGACGATCGCTGCACGCGGGTGCACCGGTACGGCGATGAGCGCCGGGTCCTCAAGGTTGGGCACGAACAAACCGAAAAATCGGCGTGCCCCTTCGTGTGCTTCCCGAATCGGTCGCCCCCGGCGAGCTGGACGGCTTCACCCCGGACCATCGCTCACCCCGCTGGCTCGGCGCGGTCTCGACGCTGTTGCTGCTGCTGTCGGCCGGCACGGTGGTCGCCACCGTCGAGAGCCTGTGGCACCTGATCCCCTGACTGCGGCCGGCCAGGCGGCGGCACACCAAGACGCACCGGCGGCGGGCCCACGACCGGGCGCTACCGTGGCACCGTGAGCACCCCCTTCGAGGACTCGGTCGACGACTTCGTCACCGAGGTCGGCGCCGCGCTGGCCGACGCCATGGCCGCCACCGGCACCGGCTCGCCGGATCACGCCCGACGCGACGCCACCCTCGAGGCGTTCGCGCTCGCCACTGCGGTGCTCGATGCCGACGGGCGCCACGCCGACGACGAGCTGTGGGCGCTGATCACCGCGTTCGCCACCCGGCTCAACTCGCAGCTGGGGGGCGCCACCCCGGCCACCGTCCGCGACGCCGGGCTCGTCAGCGGCCGAGCCACCTGGCTCGACCAGCCCTCTGCGCTGTTCGAGACGCTGCTCGCCTACGACCGACGCCACGCCACCCGATACGCCCGCACCTACGTGCACCGGGCGTTCCGACTGGGCCTTGCGGCCGCCGCCATCGACTTCATCACATCCGAGAGCGAGCTGCAGGCCGTGGAGCGCATGCGCGGGCGACTCCTCACCGCGTTGAACGACGCGGTGTCGGGCCCCGCACCGAGCGCCCCGAACGCTCCATCGGGTGCCGGCGCCGGGAGCGCTCCGGCTCCGGCCGGCACGTCCGGTGCAACCGGTACGGCCGTCGCAGCCGCGACGACCGCGGCGGGCGCCTCGGCCCCGGTCGAGCTCCCGCCGCCGCGGCCCCTCGAGACGTTGCTCGCCGAGCTCGACGCGCTCGTCGGGCTCGCCAACGTCAAGGCCGAGGTCAAGCTGGTGGCCAACCTCCTGGCGGTGCAGAAGCTTCGCACCCAGCACGGCCTGCCCGTGCTCGACGCCAGCCGCCACCTCGTGTTCACCGGCAACCCCGGCACGGGCAAGACGACCGTCGCCCGCCTGCTGGCCGAGATCTACCGCACGCTCGGGGTCGTGCAGCGCGGCCACCTGGTGGAGACCGACCGGGCTGGGCTGGTCGCCGGGTACGTCGGCCAGACCGCCATCAAGGTCACCGAGGTGTTCGACGCCGCCGACGAGGGGGTGCTGCTCATCGACGAGGCGTACACGCTGGCCCGCGGCGGCGAGCGGGATTTCGGGCGGGAGGCCATCGACACCATCGTCAAGCTGATCGAGGACCGACGAGACCGCATCGTCGTCATCGCCGCCGGCTACCCCGTCGAGATGGCCGAGTTCATCGACGCCAACCCGGGCCTCCGCTCACGCTTCCCCAAGACGATCGAGTTCCCCGACTACAGCACCGAGGAGCTCACCCTCATCTTCGAACGGCTCGGCGACCGCAACCGCTACCACGCCGATGCCGACGCGATGGCCGAGGTGCGGGCGTTCTTCGACCGCCAGCCCCGGGACAAGGGCTTCGGCAACGCCCGGCTCGCCCGCAACCTCTTCGAGGCCGCCGTGGCCAACCACGCCACCCGCATCGTGACCCTCCCGACGCCCGGCGAATCCGAACTGACCACCCTGGTCGCGGCGGACATACCGTCTACGTTGGATCCATGACCGTCGCGCTGCTCGCCGTCCTCGTGGTGCTGCTCGCCGGGGGCGGGCTGAGCATCGCCCTGATGCGCCGCCACGCCGACCCACGGCGGTCCGGCGGCGCCGCATCGCTGCGCACCATCGACCCGTTCGCGGTCAACGAGCCCTGGCGCCGCTTCGTGCAGGACGCGCTGCGGGCCCAGAACCGCTTCGGTGACGCCATCGCCGGCGCCGCCGCCGGGCCGCTGCGCGAGCGGCTGTTGGAGATCGGCCGCTCCCTCGACGCCGGCGTCGAACGCACCTGGGCCACCGCCCGACAGGGTCAGACCCTGCGCGACGCCCGGCGCCGCATCGACACCAACCAGGTCAACGCACGCCTCGCGTCGTTCCGCACCACCGACGACCCCAACGCGGCCAATACGGTGGCCTCGCTCGAGGCGCAGCTCGCCTCGGCCGAGCGCCTCGACGCCGTCACCCGGGAGGCGGAGTCCAAGCTGCGCCTGCTGCAGGCCCAGCTCGACGAGGCGGTGGCGCGGGCCGCCGAGCTGTCGGTGCGCGCCGGCGACGTCGGCGAGCTGGCGGGCGTCGAGCACGACATCGCCGAGGTGACCGACCAATTGGAGGCGCTGCGCCTCGCGCTGGAGGAAACCAACCAGGTGGGCGGCGGGGCAGGCGGAGGTATCCCCCAGGCGGACCACTAAGCTCCGAGACCATGTTCAAGCTTGCGCGCCGCTGGTGGAAGTACCTGACTGCGAAGCTCACGGGCTCGTTCAACGAGCGCGCTGATCCCAAGGTTCAGCTCGAGCAGGCCATCATGGAGTCCCAGGAGCAGCACACGCGGCTCAAGGAGCAGGCGGCCAACGTCATCGCCATCCAGAAGCAGACCGAGCTGCAGCTCAACCGCAAGCTCGACGAACTGGAGAAGACGACCGGCCAGGCTCGTCAGGCGGTCATCATGGCCGACGACGCGACGAAGCGGGGCGACGCCACCAAGGCCACCGAGTACACCCGGGCGGCCGAGGCGATCGCCAACAAGCTGATCGCCCTCGAGTCCGAGGTGGCGGATCTCAAGGCGCGCTCGCTGCAGTCGGCCCAGGCGTCCGACCAGGCGAAGGCCGCGGTGGCGCAGAACTCGTCGATGATGCAGAAGAAGCTCGCCGAGAAGCAGAAGCTGATGGGTCAGCTCGAGCAGGCGAAGATGCAAGAGCAGATGAACAAGGCGATGGCGCAGCTCAACGAGACCGTCGGCGCCGACGTTCCCACGTTCAACGAGATCCGCGACAAGATCGAGGCCCGCTACGCCAAGGCGACCGGCACCGCGGAACTGGCCGGCGAGTCGGTCGAGTCCCGCATGCTCGAGATCGAACAGGCTGCGCAGAACACCGAGGCGTCCGCCCGACTGGCGGAGATCCGCGCCCAACTCGGGCTGCAGCCGGGCACGGTCTCCGACGCAGTCCCCCAGATCACGCCACAGACCCAGAGCGAGCCCTCTCCCGGGGCCTGACGCCTCGCTGCTGTCCGTCGAGCCCGCTCGAAGCCGGTGCCCCGCCCGAATCCGGGCGGGGCACCGGCGCGTCCGCCCCCGTCGCAGCGAATCGACATCGATCTCACCGACTGGCCTGTGCGCTCGCCACCCGTCGCGGCGAATCGACAACGATCTCACCGACTTGCTCCGCGCCAGCCCGGCGCGCCAGCCCGCCTCGCCGACCCGCCTTTCCGACCCGCCTCGCAACGAATCGATATCGATTCGGCACGATGGGCCCGATCCCGGGCTCACAGAACTGGTCCGATCGGCACCGACGCTGCCCGCGATCGACCGAAAGCGTGACGGCGCGCGGCGAGCCCCGTGCCCAGCGTCCATCAGTCCGGTCAGGTCCCGACCGGGCGGTGAGCGAACGAGCCAGTTCTGAACGGGCGCTCGCTCCGACACCAGATCTTTCAGTGTGTTTCAGTATTTTCTGATCATGGACGTGCCGTCGCCGTTGGTTCGTTGGAGCGAGCTCCGTCGGGCCGGCCTCACCCGTCGTCAACTCGATGCGGCGCAGCGCCAGGGCAGCGTCGTGCGGATGGCGCACGGCTGGTACCGGCTGGCATCGGCGTCGCCGCCGGCGGGCCCGCCGGGCTGGGCCGAAGCCCTACATCAAGCGCCGAGCGGGGCCCGCGTCGGCGGTGCCGCAGCCGCGCACCTCCGCCAGCTCGACGGCTTCGACGACTGGCGGCCGCCGCTCACCATCGATGCGCCCGCCACCGCAGGCCATCGCCGCGGCGGCGTGCGCCGGCTGACCCGGCTCGGCCCCGCGGTCACCGTCGCCGGGCTCCCGACCAGCTCGATCGAACAGACCCTCCTGCGCCTCGGGGCGGGGCTGGCGCCGCGCCCGGGGTGCGTCGCAGCTCGAGCGATGCTGCCGGCGGTCGACCTCGTCGAGCTCGCAGTGGAGTGCGCGCTCCGACGGCGCCTCACGTCGGTCGCCTCACTGCAGGCGGCGACCGATGCCGCCGGCCGGCGCACACCGGGCCGCAGGGTGCTGCGCGCCGTCCTCACCCGACGACCACCGGCGGCGCCCCCGACCGAGAGCTACCTCGAGACACGGCTACTGCAGGTGCTGCGCAACGGCGGCATCACCGAACCGGCCCGACAGGTCGAGCTGCGAGACAGCCGTGGCCGGTTCGTGGCCCGGGTCGACCTGCTCCTCGACCACATCGTGCTCGAAGCAGACGGGTTCGCCCACCACCGCACACCGCAGGACCTCACCCGCGATCGCGCCCGGACGAACGCCCTCCATACCCTTGGGTATGTGGTGCTCGGCTTCACGTTCGACGAGGTCGAGCACCGACCGGATCAGGTGCTCGGCACCGTGCGAAGGGTCAGGGGACGAGCACCAACTCGTCGCGGTGGATGATCTCCACCGGATCCCCGTCGGCCAGGTCCTCGGTGCGGCAACCCTTCATCCGCTCGAGGTTGCGCGAGCTGACCCGCACCAGGCCCTTGGCGAACACCTCGCCGTCGGTGGTCATGAGCTCGACCGCGTCGCCTCGATGGAACTGACCGCGCACCTCCACCACGCCGACGGGCAGCAGGGACACGGCCCGCTCGAGCAGCGCCCGGCGGGCCCCTGCGTCCACCACCACCGCCCCCTCCGCAGCCACTGCGAAGGCGATCCACAGCTTCTTGGCCGGCAGGCGGCGCTCATGGGCCAACACCACGGTGCCGACCCCGGCGGCCCCGGCCACCGCGTCGGCCAGCACGTCCTCCCGCTTGGCGGCAGCGATGACCGCCCGGACTCCCGACCAGGCGGCGATCTTCGCCGCGGCCAGTTTCGACGCCATCCCGCCGCTGCCGCGCGCCGAACCCGCCCCGCCGGCCAAGGCCTCCAGCTCGGCGTCCACCTGGCGGATCTCCTCGATCAGCGACGCCGACGCGTCGAGGCGCGGATCGGCGGTGAACAGACCGGGCGTGTCGGTGAGCAGCACGAGCAGATCCGCCTTGACCAGGTGGGCGACCAGCGCAGCGATGCGGTCGTTGTCCCCGAAGCGGATCTCGGCGTCGGCCAGGGCGTCGTTCTCGTTGATGATGGGCACCACACCGAGATCGAGGAGCCGGTTCAGCGTGGCCTTGGCGTGCACGTACTGGGCTCGCTCGAAGAAGTCGAGCGGAGAGATCAGCACCTGCCCGGCGACGAGCCCCCACGGCGCCAGCACGTCGTTGTAGGTCTGCATGAGCCGGCTCTGCCCCACCGCCGACAGGGCCTGCAGGGTGCGACCGTCACGGGGTCGTTCGGCCAGCCCGAGCGCGGCCATCCCGGCCGCCACCGCGCCGGAGGACACGGCGAGCACCTGATGGCCCTCGCCGCGGGCCTTGGCGATCTCCGCGCACAGCTTGACCACCGCGGCTTCGTCGATGCGCCCGGCCGCATCGGTCAGCGACGACGTGCCGATCTTGACCACGATGCGCACCGGCGCTCACGCCCCGTCTTCGAAGTACTCGAACTCGAACGCGGCGATGCGGACGGTATCGCCGTCGCGGGCCCCGGCGCGGGCCAGCGCCTTCTCGACCCCGAGCTGCTTGAGGCGCTCCCGGGCGTAGTCGGCGGCCTCGGCGTTGGTGAGGTCCGACAGCGCGACCGCCCGTTCCGCCTGGCGGCCGGTGACGACGAACGTGCCGTCGTCGCCGCGCTCGATGCGGAAGCCCTCGGGCACCGGGCGGTGCACCACGTAGCCGTCGCGCACCGGTTCGGCGGCCCGAGCCTCGCGGACCAGGTCGGCCAGGCGGTACACGAGCTGGTCGAGACCCTCACCGGTGACCGCCGAGACGCGGGGCCCGTCGAAGTCGTGGGGCGCGACGACGGTGCCCTCGAGGTCGGCCCGCGATCCGATGACGAGGCGGGGCCGCTCCAGCAGCTGGGGCTGATAGGCGCCGAGCTCCTGCAACAGGACCCGCTCCTGCTCGGCGGGCGGGGTGCCGTCCGTCATGGCCAGGTCGACCATGATCAGCAGCACTCGGGCCCGCTCGACGTGGCGGAGGAACTGGTGGCCCAGCCCCTTGCCCTCGGCGGCGCCCTCGATGAGGCCGGGGATGTCCGCCACCACGAAGTCGGCGCCGCCGTCGAGGCGGACCACCCCCAGGTTGGGTTCGAGCGTGGTGAAGGGGTAGTCGGCGATCTTCGGCTTGGCGGCGGAGATGCGGGAGATCAGGGTCGACTTGCCGACGTTGGGGTAGCCGACGAGCGCGACGTCGGCCACGAGCTTCAGCTCGAGCCGCAGCCACCGCTCCTGACCCTCCTCGCCCTGTTCGGCGAACGACGGGGCCCGCCGCTTGTTGGACAGGAACGTGCTGTTGCCCCGGCCTCCGCGGCCTCCCTCGGCGGCGAGCCAGCGGTCGCCGTCACCGACGAGGTCGACCAGCACCGTGCCGTCGCGGTCCTTGACCACCGTGCCCACCGGCACGTGGGTGATCGTGTCCTTGCCGGCACCGCCGTCGAGCTTCTTGCCCTTGCCGTGGGCGCCGTTGCCGGCGCGCCGGTGCGGGTGGTCCCGGTAGGCGATCAGCGAGCTGACGTTGCGATCGGCGACGAGCCAGACGTCACCCCCCTTGCCGCCACTCCCACCATCGGGGCCGCCCCGCGGCACGAAGGTCTCACGACGGAACGAGACGCACCCGGCGCCACCGTCCCCGCCGCGCACGTTGATCCCACACTCGTCGATGAACGCCGACACGGCCCACCAGGATAGGCGCCGGGCGGCGACCGGCCGGTCGGGGGCGAGGATTGGTTCGAACGCGCCGGTTCATGCGCCGAACGCGGTTTGTTAGTCACTTCTAGTGGTCGCTCGGCCACCCGGCCCGTTGGTTGTCCCAGGCAGTTCGTAGGATGACGCACATGGATTCGGAGCGGGCGAGGACCTGGGCATCGACGATGGCGGGCCATGGCGGCCCACGGGCAGCGTTGCGGCGCGCCCACGCCGGTGCCGGCACGAAGGTCGGCCCGATCGAGCGAGCCTGGACCCGGCAGGAGAAGGAGGAGTTCGAGGCGCTCCACCTGGCCGCCGGCGCCACTCGGGCCCACGGCGCCGGGGTCCGGGCCGTCGCCGAGAAGCCGGACCGCACGCGCACCTGCTTCGAACGCGACCGGGACCGCATCCTGCACGCCACCGCCTTCCGCCGCCTCGCCGGCAAGACCCAGGTGTTCGTCTTCCCCGATGACCATCAGCGCACCCGCATGACCCACGCCATCGAGGTCGCCCAGGTGGCCACGTCGATCGCATCCGCCCTGCGGCTCAACGTCGCGCTGACGGAGGCCATCGCCCTGGGCCACGACTGCGGGCACGGCCCGGGCGGCCACGCCTCCGAGGACGCGCTCGATCCGTACGTGGAAGCGGGGTACGACCACGCCGTCTGGGGCGCCGACGTCGTGCTCGTCCCGCTCAACCTGTGCGCGGAGACGCTCGACGGCATCCGCAACCACAGCTGGTCGCGGCCCACGCCCGCCACGCCGGAGGCAGAGGTGGTGAGCTGGGCGGACCGCATCGCCTATGTCTGCCATGACTTCGAGGACGCCGTCTCCGCCAGCCTGGTCGGCCCCGGGGAGCTGCCCCTCGCCGTGCGCCGGCGCTGTGGGGAAACCCGTCGGGAGCAGCTCGCTGCGCTCATCGGGGCGGTGGTGGACGCCACGATCGCCCACGGGGAGATCGGCATGGACGAGGAGACCGCCGAAGCGCTCGCCGCCTTCCGCCGGTTCAACTACGAGCAGATCTACCTCCGCCCCTCCTCGGTGGAGCAGGGCGGTCGCGTGATCCGATTGCTGCGGGCCCTGGTCGAGCACTATGCCACCCACCCGCACCTGCTCCCGCCGTCGCGCACCGCCGGGCACGAGGCCGAGAGCGTGGCCGCCTATCGCGAGGCGGTCACCTACGTGGGCGGCATGACAGATCGCTTCGCCTGCGCCCAAGCGGTTGCGCTGTTGGGCTACCCGATGGCCGACCTACCCCTCGGCTTCGACGTCCGCCGCTGACATCGTCTCGTCAGGCGGGGGACGCGCAACGTCCCGCCCTTGATGGGCGGGACGTCAGCGAACGAACGGATGCTGTCAGTCGGGCAGGACGTGCACCAGACGGCGACCCTTGGAGGCCCCGAAGGTCACCTTGCCGTCGGCCGTGGCGAACAGCGTGTCATCGCCACCGCGGCCGACGTTCTCACCCGGGTGGAACTTGGTGCCGCGCTGGCGGACCAGGATGGACCCGGCCCGCACCTCGGTACCGGCGAACGCCTTCACACCGAGTCGCTGTGCGGCGGAATCCCGGCCGTTGCGGGTCGAACCGCCGCCTTTGGTCTTCGACATGTCGAGACGCTCCTCAGCCCTGGATCGAGGTGATCTCGATCGTGGAGTACTTCTGACGATGGCCCCAGCGGCGACGCTGGTTTGCCTTGGACTTGTAGGTGAAGCCGACGACCTTCGGACCCTTCGCCTCTCCGACCACCCGCGCCGTGACCGAGGCCCCGGCGAGCTGGCTCGGAGTGGCCTTGACGGTCTCGCCGTCCACGACCAGCACGGGGGCGAAGCTGACCTCGACATCGACGTCGGAGCCCAAACGCTCCACGTCGAGCCGCTGGCCCTCTTCGACCCGGTACTGCTTGCCCCCGGTTTTGATCACTGCGTACATAGCGGGTTGCAACTCTAGCGGACGCGGGTGCGTGATGGGTAGCCCGCTGCGGATGGGCGCTCAGCCACGGTCAGGCCTGCTCCCCGACGAGGTCCATGTCGAGGATCAGCCCGCGGCCCTCGCAGTGCTCGCAGGCGCACGACAACGACTCGATGAGGCCCTCACCGATGCGCTTGCGGGTCATCTCCACCAAACCCAGCTCGGAGATCTCGAACACCTGCGTACGGGTCTTGTCCCGCGCCAGGGCCTCCCGGAACACCCGCACCACCTCGTCGCGGTTGTCGCGGTGCTCCATGTCGACGAAGTCGATGACGATGATGCCCCCGATGTCGCGCAGGCGCAGCTGGCGGGCGATCTCCACCGCCGCCTCGAGGTTGTTGCGGAACACCGTCTCCTCGAGGCTCGACGTACCGACGTTCTTGCCGGTGTTGACGTCGATGACGGTCAGCGCCTCGGTGTGCTCGATGATGAGCGACCCGCCCGAGGGCAGCCAGACCTTGCGGTCGAGCGCACGGAGGCGCTGCTCGTGGACATGGTGGCGCTCGAACAACGGAAGCGGCTCGACGTTGGGATCGAAGTACTCGACCCGGTCGGCCAGGGTGGGCGAGATGGACGCCACATAGGAGCGCACCTCCTCGTAGAGGCGCTCATCGTCGATGATGATGCTGCGGTACTCGTCGTTGAACTCCTCGCGGATGACCCGCAGCGCCAGGTCCGGCTCCCGGTAGAGCAACGCCGGGCTGTTGGAGCGCTTGGCCAGCGACTCGATGGCGTTCCACTGGTCGAGGAGGCGGCGCACGTCGCGCTCGATCTCCTCCTCGGTCACGCTCTCCGCCGCCGTGCGCACGATCACGCCGTGCTGCGGAGGCTTCACCTGGTCGAGGATGGCCCGCAGGCGCTTGCGCTCGTTGTCCGGCAGGCGCTTGGAGATGCCGTAGGTGCTGCTGTTGGGGATCAGCACCACGAACCGCCCGGGCAGCGACACCTCCTGGGTGAGCCGCGCACCCTTGTGGGCGATCGGGTTCTTGGTGACCTGGCACAGGATGGTCTGGCGTGCCTTGAGCACCTGCTCGATGCGGGGACGGCCGCCATGGCCCCCGGCGGAGGGCTCGAGGTCCTCCTTCTCGTACTGCACGTCGCCCCGGTAGAGCACTGCGTTCTTGGGCGTGCCGATGTCCACGAACGCCGCCTCCATACCGGGCAGCACGTTCTGGACCTTGCCGAGGTAGATGTTGCCGTGGATCTCGGTGACGTCGTCCGCCGGGCGGGACACGTAGTGCTCCACCAGGCTGCGACCCTCGAGCACGGCGATCTGCGTGGCCTTGGGAGCGACGTGCACGCACATCACGTAGCGGCCGACGGGACGGCCTTTGCGCTCCTTGCCCTTGCGGCGCTTGAGGGCCCGCTCGTCGAGCTCGAGCGGCTCATCGTCGTAGAGCACCTGTTGGACGGGCTGCACCGGCTGGGAGCGGCCGCCGCGCCCTGCGCTGCGGTTGCCGCCGCGGGACTCGCCCGAGCGGCCGTCACGACCACCCTCACGCCCGCCCGGGCGGCCCTCGCCGCGGCTGTCGCGACCGGCCTCCCGTCCGGCGTCGGCTCGGCCTTCACCGGCATCGCTGCGCTTGCCCCCGCGACCGCGGCCTCCTCGCCGTCGACGCTTGCCGGTGCCGTCACCGTCGCCCTCACCGGCGTCGCCTTCGGGCTCCGACGCGGGCTTGACCGGGGATGGGGCGGGCATAGTGTCGCCGATGCGCGGCTTGCGCGGCACGAGGGCGCGCTCGGCCGCCTCGACCGACTTGGGCTTGCCTTCGAAGTGCCGATCGGGCAGCTCGGGGTTGCGGTCGTCGCCCCGATCGGCCGCAGGCGCCGGGCCGGCCGAGCGCGGTGCCGGAGCTGCGGCCGCGTCGTCGCTGGCGCTGTCGCCGCTGTCGCTGTCACCGGTGGCGCCGTCGCCCGCCGATTTGGCGGTGCGGCTTCGGCCGCCGCGCCGCCGGGCCTGCGCAGGGCGGAGCGACGCGTCGCCCGCTCCCTCACCGGCGACAGGGGCATCCGGGCCTCCGTCGTGGCCGTTCGGGTCGCTGCCGCCGTCCTCGGTCGCGCCGGCGGCGGGCCGGGACCGTGCCCGTCGAGGCGTGGGTGCGGGATCGTCGCCTCCGAGGGCGACACCGCGCACGGCCGCGGAGGCCAGCCCCTTGACCGTCACTGCCGCCGCAATGGGTGGATCCGCCGCCGGCACGGAGACCGTCGGCGGTTCGGCCGGGGCGGGCGGGACGGGGACGGGAGCGGGGGCGGGACGATCAGCGCTGCTGTCGGCGCCGCCCGGTTCGGCCGACCCCGACGGGGCGGCGGACTCGGATCCGGGTGAGACCGGGATCTCTGCCATGGTGTGCGTTCCTTCTCATGTGGCGCACGCAGTCGTGCGCTGCCACGACGGGGCGTCGTCTGCCAACGGAAGTGGCTCCCGACGTCCGCCTTCGTGGTCGATCCATTGTGCCAACCTGCACACCCGATGCTCCCGCCACTGGGGACCCAGGGCCCCGATCAGTTCGACGGGTCGCAGGCCGCGTGGTTGGGTGCCGATCTCACCCCGCAGCAGGACACCGGTTCCGGCGTCCTGGCCGAGGGGGGAGGCCGCGTCGAGCTCGAGGCTGCGAACGTACGGACGGATGTCGTCCGTGTGGGTCTTGCCCTTGCGTTCGCGGGTGACGGTGACGGTCTCGGCCGCCAGCAGGGCGGCCACGGCCGCCTCCGCCTCGCGACCCGTGCCACCGTCGAGGACGAAGGCCCAGGTGCAGCTGGTGACCGCCTCCTGGAGGGAGAGCTTGTCCCCGTCGGCCACCACGGCGACCGCGCTGCACGCCATGCCGGCGGGAAGCGCGTCGCTCAGTCGGGCCGGCAGAGCCGACAGCTCCGCGTCGTCCATCGGGTTCACCATGTCGATGTCGAGGTACTCGGCCATCGACTCGTGGCCGACCGACAGCGCCAGGCCGAAGTGCAACCGGGGGCGGGGCGAGAACCCGCCCGAATAGGCGACGGGGATCTCCACCCGCCGCAGCGTCCGCTCCCACACCCGGGCCACGTCGCGGTGGGACACGAAGCGGACCTTGCCGACCTTGGAGAACCGGGCCCGGACACGCATCAGGGCGCGCCCCCCGCGGCGGTGGCGGCAGCGGCCGTCGCGCCCGAAGGCGACGGTTTCCGACCGAGCAGGCTCACCGGCACGATGTGCCCGGAGTCGAGGTCCTGGCCGGTGCCCTGGCTGCCACCGGCCGGAGGCATGGCGGAGGCCACGACGTGCTCCACGCCGTAGCCGGTGCACGCACCGCAGTCGTAGCAGGGCGTCCAGCGGCAGTCGGGCAGGCCGACCTCGGCCAGCGCGTCCTGCCAGTCCTGCCAGAGGAAGTCCTTGTGCAACCCGGCGGACAGGTGGTCCCACGGGAGCAGCTCGTGCTCGCTGCGGTGACGGTGGACGTACCAGTCGGCCTGGAGCCCGGCCTCGGCGAGGGCGTCGAGCCAACGCCCGAGCTGGAAGTGCTCGGTCCACTCCTGGAACGTGCCACCGGCCCGCCAGACGTGCTCGATGACCCGACCCACCCGGCGATCGCCGCGCGACATCAGCCCCTCGATCAGCGTCGCCTTCGGGTCGTGCCAGCGCAGCTGCACCCCGCGCGACTTCGACGCGTCGGAGCGCAGCATGCTGATCTTGCGCTCCAGCTCCGCCACGGTGTTCTGACCGAACCACTGGAAGGGCGTGAACGGCTTGGGCACGAACCCGCCGACCGACGCGGTCACCGACGCACCGCGCTGGTGGCGCTGGCCGATGGCGACGCAGTTGCGGGCGAGCTCGGTGATGCCGAGGGTGTCCTCGTCGGTCTCGGTGGGCAGACCGGTGAGGAAGTAGAGCTTCACCCGCCTCCAGCCGTTCGAGAACGCAGCGTCCACCGCGGCGTACAGGTCCTCTTCCCGGATCAGCTTGTTGATCACCTGACGCATCCGCCAGGTGCCGGCCTCGGGTGCGAACGTCAACCCCGAACGGCGGGCCTGCTGCAGCTGGGCGGCGATGCCGACGGTGAAGGCATCCACCCGCAGCGACGGCAGCGAGACCGACACGTTGTCGGCGAAGCCCATGATGTCGGACACCACGTCCGCCACGCCGGAGAAGTCCGCGGTCGACAGCTAGGTGAGCGTGACCTCGTCATAGCCGCTGCGCTTCAAGCCGTTGGCGACCATGGTGCGCACCTGCTCCGCGGAGCGCTCGCGCACCGGGCGGGTGATCATGCCGGCCTGGCAGAACCGGCAGCCGCGGGTGCAGCCGCGGAACACCTCGACGTTGAGCCGGTCGTGCACCACCTCGGTGAGCGGGATGAGCTGGTTGCGGGGGTAGGGCCAGTCCTCGAGCGAGGTGATGGTCCGCTTCTCCACCAGCGCCGGCACGTCCGGGTAGCGGGGCTGCATGGCCACGAGGGCGGGACCGTCGTAGTGCACGTCGTACATCGAGGGCACGTACACGCCGGGGACGGCCGCCAGCTCCCGCAGGACGGCGGAGCGAGAACCGCTCGGCTTGCCGGCCCGCTTCCAGCCGGCCAACACCTCGGTGATCTCGGAGACGACCTCTTCGCCGTCGCCGAGCACGAAGGCATCGACGAAGTCGGCCAGCGGCTCGGGGTTGTAGGTGCAGTGCCCACCGGCGATCACCAACGGCGCATCGTCGGCGCGGTGCTCGGCGCGCACCGGGACCCCGGCGAGATCCACGCAGTTCAGCAGGTTGGTGTAGGTCAGCTCGGCCGACAGGTTGAACGCGAGCACGTCGAACCGACCGGCCGGCAGGTGGTTCTCCAGGGAGAACAGCGGCACCCGGTGGGTGCGCAGCTCCGCCTCGAGGTCCGTCCACGGCGCGTAGGACCGCTCGGCGACCGCGTCGTCGCGCTCGTTGAGGATCTCGTAGAGGATCTGCAGCCCTTGGTTGGGCAGGCCGACCTCGTAGGTGTCTGGGTAGAGCAACAGCCAGGCGACCTTGTGCGGCGCGTGCACCGGCGTCTGCGCACCGTCCTCGCACCCGATGTAGCGCGCGGGCCGCTCGACACGGGCGAGCCGGGGTTCGAGGAGGGGCCAGACGGTCGACATGTCCGCTTCACCCTACTCGACGGCTCTGTCAAGCCAGAGCTGCGCCGAGCGGTCGATCGCGGCGCATCGGCGCCGAAAGCCCTGCTCAGGCTCGACGCAGCCGAGCTGCCCCGCCGCTCAGCGGAAGCGGTGCATGTGCACCGACAGCACCAGCCCGACCCCGGCGCAGGAGGTCAGCAACGACGAACCGCCGTAGGACAGGAACGGCAACGGGATACCGGTGACGGGCATGATCCGCATGCTCATGCCGACGTTCTCGAACACCTGGAACACGAGCATGGCCAGCACCCCGCAGCACAGCAGCGTCCCGAAGTCGTCTTTGGCCAGCTGCGCCACGCGCCAGATCCGCAGCGCCAACGCCAGGAACATGGCCAACACCACCGACGCGCCGATGAATCCGAGCTCCTCCCCCACCACGGTGAAGATGAAGTCGGTCTGCTGCTCCGGGACGCGGCCCTCCTGGGTCTGCGGGCCCTTGCCCCAGCCCCGGCCGGTCAACCCTCCGAGGCTGATCGCCGTCTCGGACTGGTCGACGTTGTAGCTCTCGGCGAGGCCGCTGTCGCGGTCCGAGCTGCGCTCGATGAACACCAGCAGCCGATCCCGCTGGTACTGG
>JADLEF010000286.1 GCA_020846295.1 Acidimicrobiales bacterium | reverse complement strand
CTAGGTCAGCGCTCGGCGACTGCCGTCGTGCCGTCCTTGGGCTGCGCCACCGGGTCCTCGCTCGACCAGGGGAACAGGATCCACTTGTCGGTGTCGCGCCACACGAAGTCGGGGCGGATCACCGAATGGGGCTTGTGGTAGAGCACCGCGGTGCGCACCTCGCCGACCTTGGGCGAGGTGAAGTCCTGCACCATCTGCAGGGTGTGGCCGGTGTCCGCCACGTCGTCCACCACGAGGAAGCTGCGGTCCTCGAGATCGACCAGATCGAGGTACGGCGGCAGGATGACGGGCATGTCGAGCCGCTCGTCCACGCCGGTGTAGTACTCGACGTTCATCGTGAACGTGTTCTTCACGGAGAGCATGTAGCCGAGCGTCCCGGCCGGGATCAGCCCGCCCCGGGCGATGGCGAGGATGATGTCGGGCTCGAATCCCGAGGCCGCCACCTGGACGGCGAGCTCCTTGATGGCGTCGCCGAACAGGCTCCACGTCAACACTTCGTACTTGTCGGCGGGGTCGGTGGCGGCGTTGTCGGCGGGGGACATGGCCACCGAGGTTAGTTGTTGCCTGCGAACGCAGGGGGTGGCGGGCCCGAGGCGGATCGGTCAGTCCAGCGCGATGTCCTGGGGGCGCACCGGCACCCGGCGCAACGGCCGTCCGATGGCCGCCCGGAGCGCGGCCACCACGGCCGGGGTCGACGACAGCGTCGGCGGCTCGCCGATGCCCTTCGCGCCGAACGGCGCGTGCGGCTCCGGCACCTCGATCAGCGCCAGGTCGACCACCGGCACGTCGAGGATGGTGGGGATCAGGTAGTCGGTGAAGCTGGGGTTGCGCACCAACCCGCCCTCCACGACGATCTCCTCCATCACCGCCAACCCACCCCCCTGGGCGATGCCGCCCTCGAGCTGGCCGATGGTCTGCAGCGGGTTGAGCACGGCGCCGACGTCCTGCGCGGTGGCCATGTGCACCACCCGGACCAGGCCGAGGTCGGGGTCGACGTCGACCACGGCCCGATGGGCGACGAAGGCGAAGCTGACGTCGCAGTCGCCCTGCCCGGTGCGCTCGTCGAGCGGGAAGGTGGGGGCGTGCTGGTGGCGCACCGTGGCGGTGAAGCGCTCGCCGGGCAGCGCGTCGGCCACCGCCACGGGCGCCGCCTCGCCCGAGGCGGTGTGCAGGAACCCGTCCCGAACCGTGACCTCGTCCGGGTCCACGCCGTGCGCAGCAGCCCAGCGGGCGGCCACCTGGTCCGCCACCGCGTTGCAGGCCAGCTCCACCGCTCCGCCGGACATCCACGTCTGCCGCGACGCTGACGTCGATCCGGCGGTGCCGATGGTGGCGGTCGACGCCGGCTCGAGCACCACATCGGGCGTGCCCAGGAGCGTGCGGCCGATCTGCTGGGCGAGGGTCACCCAGCCCTGGCCGACCTCCGCGCAGGCCGAGACCAGCGTGGCCACGCCGTTCTCGAGCACGCAGGCGGCCCACGCGTCGTCGTCGTGGCCCTCGGAGAACAGCAGGTTCTTCCAGCCGACCGCGAAGCCGACGCCACGGCGAAGATCCCCGTGGTCGGCGGTCCGCCCCGCCCCGCCCGGCCAGGCCAGCCGCTGGGCGGGGTCGGCCACCGGGGCGTCGATCGGGGGCAGCGGCAGGTCCCGGCACGCCTCGATGACCTCGCGCACCGGGATGGCACCGGTCAGCCGCTGGCCGGTGATCATCCGGTCGCCGGTGCGCAGCGCGTTGCGCAGCCGCAGCTCGATCGGGTCCAGCCCGAGCGCCGCCGCCAGCTCGTCCATGAGCGATTCGTGGGCGAAGCAGGCCTGCACCGCGCCGAACCCGCGCATGGCGCCGCACGGCGGGTTGTTGGTCCGCGTCACCCACGCGTCGACCGACGCCGAGCGGAAGCGGTACGGGCCGGACAGGAAGCGGGCCGCGTTGGCGATCACCGCGAAGCTCGACGAGGCGTAGGCCCCTCCGTCGAGCACCACCCGCCCGTGCATGGACACCAGCGTCCCGTCCTGCTCGGCGGTGAAGCGGAGCTGCAGCCGCCCCGGATGGCGGTGCACGTGTCCGAGGAAGGACTCGTCGCGCAGGTAGGAGAACTTCACCGGCCGGCCGCTGCGCAGGGCGAGGAGGCAGCCGTGCACGTGGAAGCTCACGTCCTCGCGGGCCCCGAACGCGCCGCCGACCCCGGCGAGGTGGAGGCGGACCTCCTGGGGGGCGAGCCCGAGGCAGTCCGCGACCTGGTCGCGGTCCACGTGGAGGAACTGCGTGGACACGTGCAGGTCCACACTGCCGTCGTCGGCCGGGACGGCGAGGCCGGACTCCGGCCCCAGGAAGGCCTGGTCCTGCATGCCGAGCTCGTAGGTGGCCTCGACCGCCACCGGACCGTCGATCGGGGCGTGGTCGGCGTCGAGCTCGCCGAAGCGGATCGGCAGGTACCGCACCACGTTGCCGTCGGGATGGATCGGCGGGGCCGACGGGTCCAACGCCCGCTCGGGGTCCACCAGCGGCTCGAGCACCTCGTAGTCCACCACGATCGCCTCGCACGCCCGCCGGGCGGTCTCCACCGAATCGGCGGCGACGGAGGCCACCGCCTCGCCGACGTAGCGCACGACGTCCGCTGCGTAGACCGGCTGGTCGCTCGAGATCAGGCCGTAGGTGGGCGAGCCGGGCACGTCCGCGGCGGTGACGACGGCGGCGACGCCGGGCATGGCCAGCGCGGCGCTGACATCGAGCCGCACGATGCGGGCATGGGGGTGGGGAGAGCGAAGGGTCCGGCCCCAGAGCATCCCGGCGCGGTGCAGGTCCGACGAGAAGGCGAACTCGCCGCGCACCTTCGGGATCCCGTCGGGCCGGCCCGCGCTGCTGCCCAGTCCGAAGGTGACGTTGCCGTCGGCCGAGGTCCCGCGGCGCGCCGACCCGGTCGTGGTGGTGGTGTCGGGGCTCATCGTGCACCGTCGCGACGCGCGACCACGGTGTGCACCGCTTCGACGATCCGCCCGTAGCCGGTGCAGCGGCACAGGTTCCCGGCCAGCGCCTCCCGGACGGTCAGCTCATCGGGATCGGGGACCCGATCGAGCAGATCGTGCACCGCCACCACCAGACCGGGCGTGCAGAACCCGCACTGCACCGCACCGCAGTCCACGACGGCCCGCTGCACATCGGTCAGCGCGCCCTCGGGGTCGAGGCCCTCGATCGTGGTGATCTCGGTG
>JADLEF010000285.1 GCA_020846295.1 Acidimicrobiales bacterium | reverse complement strand
GGCGGCGAGGTCGTACATGGCTTCGCTGTCGCGTTTCAGCAGTCGGCGTTTCGTGATGTCGTCGATCGGTGCCGCGCCGACGAGTTCCTCGTAGCCCACATCGCCCCGCCGTTCGAGCACGACCTTCAACGCGTCGACCAAGGCGCCTTCGGGGTCGTCGTCGATGCGATCGAGCAACAGTTCGACGTCCCGCTTCCGTAGCTTCACGACGTCAACCCTCACAGCGCGCCTGCGGTGCTGTCCATCCCGGTATCGGTGTCCGGTTTCTCGGCCCGATCCTGGCGGGTCTGCCCACTCGTGGCCGGTGGCCGATGGTCCGCTCGGCGAGCGAGCGCCAGTGCCGCTCGGGGCGGGTCGTGGAGGTGCTCCGCGTCGAAAGGCCTACCGGTATTCCTTTGCCGTGACGGCTCCGCGGCGCCGGTGGAGCACTCGTCGATCGAGGCCATTGCGGGAGCGACAGACCCCTAGGTCATGCGCCCGGGATGCCCGTCTGACCACCTTCTGCGAACGGCTAGGGTGCTCGCCTACCAGGGGGTCAGCGCAGGTTCGGGGACCCGCAGACAGCACAGGCAAGGAAGGTTCGGGGAAATGGCAACCGGCACCGTGAAGTGGTTCAGCAATGAGAAAGGGTACGGATTCATCGCTCGCGATGGGGGCACCGATGTGTTCGTGCACTACTCGGCGATCGATATGGCGGGGTATCGGGGACTTCAAGAGGGACAGCGGGTCGAGTTCGAGATCACGCAGGGCCGCAAGGGCGATCAGGCCGAAAAGGTCCGCGTCGTCTGAGTTGTCCGTCTGAGTTGTCCGTCTGATCCGTCCATCCGACCGAGCCGCATGGTGCGGCCGGATGGTTCGGCGGTTGGTCTGGGGGCCACCCGGGATGTGACCGGATTTTCGACGCGCCCGCGAACGGCTCGGTGGGCTACCATTTCGCCCGAAGCATCAGGAGAGGCAGACCGGCGGACCCGTCCACCGGAACGTCCGGCAACCTGGGACGGACAACCCAAGGTGCCTTCCCCCCTCGTGGGGAGATGTGGCCGGTTCACCGGCAACGAAGTGTCCGCTCGCCCGATGCGCACCGATCCATCTCGACGCGCCCTGGAGGTGAGATGACCACGAACCGGCCCACCGGAGCTGAGCCGTTGCCGGTCACCGGAGCCTGGCGTCCCGGCGATCCTGCCGGCCGCCGTCAGTTCGTCACGATGGCCGAGCGCCGACCGCTGGCCCTCGAAGGCGGTGGCACGCTCGGGCCGATCACCATCGCCTACGAGACGTGGGGGACGTTGGCGTCCGACCGGTCGAACGCCGTCCTGATCTGTCATGCCTGGACAGGGGACAGCCATGTCTCGGGACCGGCCGGCGTGGGTCACCCGACGCCTGGTTGGTGGGAGGGCATGGTCGGGCCCGGGCTGGCCATCGACACCGATCGCCATTTCGTGGTCTGCGCCAACGTGCTCGGCGGTTGCCAGGGCTCGACCGGTCCGGCGTCGATCGATCCGGCGACCGGTGCACCGTACGGTTCGCGTTTCCCGGTCGTGACGATCCGCGACATGGTGCGCACCCATGCCGTGCTGGCCGACGAGTTGGGGATCGACACGTGGCTCAGCGTGGTCGGCGGCTCGATGGGCGGGATGCAGGTCCTGGAATGGGCGGTCACGTTCCCTGATCGGGTGCGCTCGATCGTGCCGATCGCGTCGTGTGCCCAGGCGACCGCGCAACAGATCGCGTGGGGTGCGGTCGGGCGGCGGGCATTGAAGCTCGACCCACGCTGGCGGGGCGGCGACTACTACGACGCGGCTCCCGGTGACGGCCCGCACGACGGATTGTCGACGGCGCGCATGCTCGCTCAGATCACGTTCCGTTCCGACGACGTCTTCACGGATCGCTTCGGGCGCGAGATGGCCGATCGGCTGCCCGAGAACCAGCCGGAGAAGTTCGCACTGTGGCAACGCTTCGAGGTCGAGCGCTATCTCGACTACCACGGTGAGAAATTGGTGCGACGCTTCGACGCGAACTCCTACCTGCTGATCGGCAAGGCCATGGATCTGCACGACGTCGGACGTGACCGCGGCGGTCTCGAGGCGGCGTTGGCCCGGGTGCGTTGTCCGGTTCTGTCGATCGGGATTCGTTCCGACCTGCTCTACCCGAAGTACCAGCAAGAAGAAATCGCCGCTCTGGTCAATCGTCAGGGTGGCGTCGCCACCTACGTTGAGGTCGACAGTCCGCACGGTCACGACGGCTTCCTCATCAACATCGACCAGGTGGGCAACGCGATCACGCCGTTCTTGGAGAAGGTGGCGAACGAATGAGCAGTGAGGATGCGGCGGGTTTGACGCCCGAGCCGTTCAACCCCGAGACCTTGGCGATCACCGCCGGGCGGGCCGACAACGGCCCGGCGCTCGCGCCGGTCGTGTGGGCGTCGAGCACGTTCACGACCTCGTCGCTCGACGAGGCTCGCCGACGCGCCACCATGGCGCGCGGTGAGTGCTTCTACTCGCGGTACTCGAATCCGTCGGTGAAGGCGTTCGAGGACGCCGTTGGCGCGCTCGAAGGGGCGGCCGCGGCCCTGGCGTTCTCGTCCGGCATGGGCGCG